>CAMBOI010000021.1 GCA_945869265.1 uncultured Prevotella sp.
CGGCATTGCTCGACAGTATTGCCAGTGAGCATGCGGCGCGTATGGTGGCGATGCAAACTGCCACCGACAATGCCGACGAACTGCTCCGTGGTCTCAACCTCCAGTACAACAAGAGCCGCCAGCAGGCTATCACCAACGAACTGCTCGACATCGTAGGTGGTTCTGTCAACAACTGATAAAAATTAATTATTCTCTCAATAAAAAATCTCCCGGGACATCGATTGCCACGGGAGATTTTTTTAGGCATCGAAGAATGTCATGCCATTGCCTACTGTGGGACGGGCGACACCAGGATATTCGCAGCAGAAATTGTTCTTTAGACGCTCGATATATCTCGTGGACTCCCATTTTGCCATCGGCAGGTCGTGCATGAGATAGTTGCCGCAGGTGGCAGCAGTGGTGCCCGGAACCTCTCCATCGAAATCACGCACAAAGGTGAAAGCATCAATCATCAACTCGCGTATCTCTTCGCATGTATATTTGCCCTTGACAATGAGATAATTGCCAGTGAGACACCCCATTGGTCCCCAATAGATGATGCTTTCCTTCCACAAGTCGTGATTGCGAAGGTAGGTGGCAACAAGGTGCTCGATGGTGTGGAGGGCGGCACAGTTGACTGCCGGCTCGTGGTTGGGGGCTGTCATGCGGATGTCGTAGGTGGTGATGCATGTGTCTGCCACCATGTCTTGGCGGGAGATGTATATTCCCGGTTGTAGATTAGTGTGATCTACCTGAAAGCTTGCTATTGTTTCCATTGATTACTATTTTATTTTTTTCTGCAAATATAGTGTAAAATTCGACATAATCCAAATTATTTCTCAAAAAATTGGTTAGAATAGATGGTTTTTCAGAAAATTATCCATACCTTTGCATGAAATAACTGAAAAATACGAGAAAATGGAGATATTATTGACTATAGTGATTATCGCAGTCGTGGGAATGGCAGTGATGATGATGCGAAGGCAGGAGGAGGCTTATAAGACACAGCTCGACCTCTTGAGAGAGCAGATGAAGTCAACTACCGAAACTGTGCTCAAGGCGCGACAGGAGGAACTGGGTGCGAGAAACAAGGAGCAGGTGGGAAAGATTGTTGACCCACTGCAGAAGAGTCTGAAGGACATGCAGGAGGCTCTCATGCTATCGAAGGAGCAGCAGAAGGAGGCGATGGCACGACTGGACGAGACTATCAAACTGAACATGAAGCAGAGCGCATCCTTGGGAGAAACTGCCGACAGACTCACGCGTGCACTGACGGGAGAGGTGAAGGTGCAGGGAAACTTTGGAGAACTCAAACTGAAACAACTGCTTGAAGACCTCGAACTAAAAGAGGGAGAGCAATTCGACACGCAGGAAACACTGCGCGACAAGGCGGGCAGGGGAATGCGTGGAGACGACGGGCGGGGGATGATTCCCGACTTCATACTCCACTTTCCCAACAACAGACATTTTGTGGTGGATTCGAAGATGTCGCTCACCGACTACGAGAGATATATGAATGCTGAGGACGGAACGCCCGAGAAGTCGGCATATCTGAAGGCTCATATCGAGAGTGTGAGGGCTCAGGTGAAGAGACTTGCCAAGAAGGAATACACCAAGTATCTGCCCGAGGGATATAACCGCCTTAACTTCGCCATCATGTATGTGCCCATTGAAGGTGCGCTCAATCTGGCCTTGCTCAACGACACTACGTTATGGCACGAGGCCTACGAACAGGGAGTGATGATTCTCGGTCCGCAGACGATGTACATGAACCTGAGGGTGCTCGAGATGATGTGGACGCAGGTGAGACAACTCAACAACCAACAGGCGATGATTGATGCCGCAAACTTGGTGATTGAGCGTGTGCAGGACTTCGGTATGCGATTTGCCGACGTAGAGGCAAGTATGAACGACACCATCAAAAAAATCAACCGCCTGAAGATCACCACCGCCGAGGGCGGACCGAGCATAATCACTGCAGCCAAGAGTCTGATAAAGGCAGGCGCAAAGGAAAATAAGAGAAAGAAATCGCTCTGCGATATGGACGACTCGCTGTTTATCGAAAGCGATATGTCAGAATAACAATCCCTCCAAATGTAACTTATTCTGATGGAAATTTCACGAATTTCATCTCGCGGAGGATTCTGGATTGCCTTTTCCTCATATAAGATGAGGGATGGGCGGAGTCGAATTTGCGGGGATTGGGCAGCGACACGGCAATCATAGCGCACTCGGCCTTGCTAAGGTCCTTGGCACTGCAATGGAAATGCCTTTGAGCCACCGCCTCGGCACCGTATATGCCGTCGCCCATCTCGATGGAGTTGAGATATACCTCCATAATCCTCTCCTTGCTCCACATCATTTCGATGAGGGCGGTGAAATATACCTCGAAGCCTTTGCGCACCCATGTGCGCCCGGGCCACAGAAAGACGTTCTTGGCAGTTTGTTGGGATATGGTACTTGCACCCAGTTTGCGTTTGTTCTTTTTGCGCATATTGCGCTTGGCAGCCTTCTCGATGGCATTAAAATCAAAACCATGATGCTCCATAAAGCGCGCATCTTCGCTTGCCATCACCGCAAGGGGCAGTGAGGGCGATATCTCGTCGAGCGGCACCCAACTATGTCTCATCTTCATTTCCTCGCCCTTGGCAATCTGTTCGCCCAAACGGATGAACATCAGGGGAGTGAAATACACGGGGATAAACCTGAGTGCAACGACAGAAAGGATGGTGGAGCCAAAGAAGGCTACCACCACCCATTTCAGTATTTTCTTTATTCGATTAAATATTATCAATTCTATAAAAATTTAATCTTTCAATCTTTCAATTTTTCAATCTTTCAATCTTATTTAGCCTGTGCCTGAGCAGCCTGGATCATCTCCTGGCTTGCATACATATACACCTCAACGCGGCGGTTCTGCTTGCGACCCTCGGCGGTAGAGTTGTCGGCTACGGGATTGCCCGAACCCTGACCCTCGACACTCTTGATCTGAGCCGTCTTCACGCCGCAGCTCTTCAGATAGTCGCTAACGCTGGTGGCACGCTTTACAGATAGAGGCTGGTTGATGGCGTCGCTACCTGTGTTGTCGGTATGACCGATGATGGCAATGTCGCAGTCAGCATTATTGTTGAGCACAGTGGCAAACTTGGCAAGTGAGTTCTTGGCGTCGATGTTGAGGTCGGCCTTATTGGTGGCGAAGAGAATACCAGAGTCGAATGTCACCTTCACGGCAGCAAGTCCGTTAGCGTCGGTAACCGATTCAACCTTAGCGTTCTGCACTGCCTCAGCTTCAGCCTTAGCCTTATCCATCTTCTTACCGATGATTGCTCCAGCACCTGTACCAACAGCAGCTCCAACAGCAGCACCTACGGCTGTGTTACCAGCGAGTTTACCAACAATGGCACCTAACACAGCACCACCACCAGCACCGATGGCGGCACCCTTCTGAGTGTTGTTACAACCTGCAAGCACGAGGGCGAAGCAGAGACCGATAGAGAAAAACTTAATCTTTTTCATGTGTCTAATACCTTTTTAATTTAAATTATTAATGATGTTTAAAATGATAAAATATCATGCATAATGAACGTTTTTTTATTCATTTATGCATTTTCGGGTGCAAAGATACGTTATTTATTTGAATTATGTGTTGGTTTTCAACATTTTTTTTGTACTTTTGCACCAAAAATAGATAAAAATAGCATTTTTAACATGGCTAAAGAATTAAAAGAACTTACAAAAAGAGCTGACAACTATAGTCAGTGGTTTAATGATTTGGTAGTGAAAGCCGACCTTGCTGAGCAGTCGGCAGTGCGTGGTTGTATGGTGATCAAACCCTATGGATATGCCATCTGGGAGAAGATGCAACACCAGCTCGACCTCATGTTCAAGGAGACAGGTGCGCAGAACGCATACTTCCCCTTGCTTATCCCGAAGTCGTTCCTCTCGAAAGAAGCCGAGCATGTGGAGGGCTTCGCCAAGGAGTGTGCTGTGGTGACACACTATCGACTGCGCGCAAAGGACGACAAGAGCGGAGTGGAGGTGGACCCCTCGGCTAAACTCGAGGAAGAACTCATAATCCGCCCAACATCTGAGACTATTATATGGAACACATACCGCAACTGGATTCACTCGTGGCGCGACCTGCCATTGATGTGCAACCAGTGGTGCAACGTGATGCGTTGGGAGATGCGCACTCGTCCGTTCCTCCGCACATCGGAATTCCTGTGGCAGGAAGGACATACAGCCCACGCCACTCGTGAGGAGGCTGAGGCCGAGGCACAGAAGATGCTGAAGGTGTATGCCGACTTTGCCGAAAACTGGATGGCAGTGCCCGTGCTGCAGGGAGTGAAGAGCGAGACAGAGCGTTTTGCAGGTGCTCTCGACACATACACCATCGAGGCAATGATGCAGGACGGCAAGGCGCTGCAGAGCGGAACGAGCCACTTCCTCGGTCAGAATTTCGCCAAGGCTTTCGACGTTACATATCTTAATAAGGAGAACAAGCCCGAATATGTGTGGGCTACATCATGGGGAGTGAGCACCCGACTCATCGGTGCGCTCATCATGACACACTCTGACGACAACGGACTCGTGCTGCCTCCGAAGCTCGCTCCCATCCAGGTGGTTATTATCCCCATCACCAAGGGTGCCGACCAGCTTGCTGCCATCAGCGAGCGCATAGCTCCCATCGTGGATGCACTGCGCAAGAAGGGTATAACTGTGAAATACGACGATAGCGAGAACAAGCGTCCGGGATTTAAGTTTGCCGACTACGAGCTCAAGGGTGTGCCTGTGCGTCTCGTGCTTGGAGGACGTGACCTTGAGAACGGTACTATCGAGGTGATGCGTCGCGACACTCTCGAAAAGGAAACTGTAAGTATCGACGGTATCGAGGCATACGTGGAGAACCTGCTCGACGACATACAGAAGAACATCTTCGAGAAGGCGCGCAAATTTCGCGACGAGCATGTATATGTATGCGACAACTACGACGAGTTTAAGGAGAAAATCAAGGATGGAGGCTTCTTCCTCTGCCATTGGGACGGTACTGCCGAGACCGAGGCAAAAATCAAGGAAGAGACACAGGCGACAATCCGTTGCGTGCCCTTCGCCTACGAGCAAACCGAAGGTGTGGATATGGTGAGTGGCAAGCCATCGAAGTGTCGTGTAATCATTGCCCGCAGCTATTAATAGGCAGGCGATGAACATCATAGAGATAAAATCAGTTGAGGCCTCGGGAGCGGACATCTTCGGTTCGCTCACCGAGGCTCAATTGCGTCAAAGCCGAGAGGCAGAGACGGGACTATTCATTGCCGAGAGTCCGAAGGTGATTCGGGTGGCTATGGATGCGGGTTACGAACCATTTGCCCTCTTGTGCGAAAGGAAGCATATCACCGGAGATGCAGCCGACATCATTGCCCGTTGCCCCGATATACCTGTATATACTGGTGAGCGCAATGTGTTGGCCTCGCTCACGGGATATACGCTCACCCGCGGAGTGCTCTGCGCGATGAAGCGTAGGGAGATGCCCACAGTTGAGGTTGTATGTCGTGATGCCAGTAGGGTAGTGGTGATAGATGGTGTGGTGGATACCACGAATATCGGAGCCATATTCCGTTCGGCTGCAGCATTGGGTATTGATGGCGTGTTGCTCACCCGCAGTTCGTGCGACCCTCTTAATCGTCGTGCTGTGAGGGTGTCGATGGGTAGTGTGTTCCTCGTGCCCTGGACATGGCTCGACGCGCCCGTGCAATCGCTAAATGATTATGGATTCAAGACTGCCGCCATGGCTCTATCCGACGATTCCATCTCGCTCTCCGACCCGGTATTGAAATCCGAACCTCGCCTTGCCATTGTCATGGGAACAGAAGGCGACGGATTGCCTAAACAAACCATCGCCTCCGCTGATTATGTGGTACGTATCCCGATGTCCCACGGTGTCGATTCCCTCAATGTTGCCGCAGCATCTGCCGTAGCGTTTTGGGAATTAGGAACCTAATTCCTAATTATATAGAATAGTATCAGCCTTTCGAGAGCCTGCTGACATACGGGACAGAAGTCGTCAACCTCGTTAACACGCATGCGGCAGGTCTCGCAACCGCGCCATACACCGTTGACGAGGTATCC
The DNA here is from genome assembly GCA_945869265.1 of uncultured Prevotella sp. GTDB lineage: Bacteria > Bacteroidota > Bacteroidia > Bacteroidales > Bacteroidaceae > Prevotella. The sequence goes on from CAMBOI010000021.1 coordinate 6,106, forward strand.
GCCGCCTTCCACCAATCCAGCCTTACCCTCCTCGATGAGGTTGCCCCATTTCTTACTGAAATCATGCTTGGTGGTGATGTTTTGCTCCCAGGGTTCGGTGTCGGGGAAATACATCGGGTCGTCGTTGCTGTAGGTATATTCGTCGGCAAGACCACCGAAACTATGTCCGAACTCATGCACAACGACAGGGCGGAACGACTTATCCTTTGCAGGAGTGAGTGTGTAGCTGTTGTATATGCCGCCGCCACCGTATTTTGTCGAGTTCACCAATACGATGATGTGCTCGTAGGGCACTGCCACTAGTTGGTCGTGCAGTTGCTTGAGATGAAGGGTGGTGATATATCGGTCGCTATAGAACGTGTTGAAATGTGACGACAGGGCGGTGTTTATCCATTTGCCGTTGCCTGGTTCGCTCGTTCCGCTCTCCTTCGAGGTCGACTCCACGGCGACGATATTCAGATAATCCTTATATTTATTAAATGTGGCATGACTGAAGAGTGCATCCACGGCAATCTTCACATCGTCGATATATGATGCCATCTCGTCCTTGGTATATCCCTCCGCCACAAATGCAATGTTGATACAGTTGGCGGTGTCCTTGGCAGGATGAATTACTGAGTAGGGATTCTGCGGGCGGTTGATCTTGCGTATGAGGATGTCGTCGGGGCGCACCTTGTGGGTGAGCGAGGCGAAGGTCTTCTGATGATAGTCGAACAGATCGACGGTGATATCCACTGAGTCCTTGGGGAAAGGCACGAGAAACACGTTCTCGAATGACTTCGGGGTGGATTTCGACTCCTCGGTGGCAAGCCATTCCTGGAAGAGGGTGGAGAAGGAGTGGCGATAGATGACACGGCGGGTCTTGGCGTCGCGCACGGTTATCTGTCCGTTGCCTTCGAGGGGCAGACTGTCGAGGTTGTGCCTTCTGCCATACCAACCCGGGGTCTGGGTGAGCTGGTCAACATAGATGGCCTGACTGTTGCGATCGCCCGCAAAGACATAGTCGAGACGCAGGGTGTTGCCGCTGAAATAATCATTGAAATTCTGTGCTGTGCATGTCATCGCCATTAATGCGATGATGAATGTAATGATGGTCTTTCTCATCGTAGTTATTATTTTTGGATTTGACAATAAAGTTGCTTCACGTATTCACGCTCCCAGTCATGGAGGTGCAGACGGACATCGTCGTATTGGAGTATGTCGATGTCGATACTGACGATGCCTGTGCCGCGCTTGCGTCCGAGGGCACTCTCGGTGTCCTTGGTGAGGCGAGTCAGTGAGTCGAGTGTTTCGGCAGTGGTGCCGCTGAGCAGTTGGTTGGCATAAGGAGCCGACTGCATACCGATGGCTTCGGTGGTGATGACGCCCGAAGCCCTGTCCACCTTCATATACTCGTCAAGGAGAGGGCGGCAGAGCGCGAGATTGTCCTTGGAGATATTCGAGCCTAATGCTATTATTACATTGTGTATCATTATCTTATGCAGTTTTGCTGAATGAATTCATTAAACTGTGAGCGATATCCATTGAACACGTTGATGTCCACATCGCCGTGTATGCCGCTAACACGTCCGTCGGGAGATAGCTGCCAATAGAGCAATTTAACATCTGGCTTAAACTCGCCGTAGCGGGCTATCCAAACATTGTAGTTCTTCTTGATGTCGGGAGCGGAGTCGAGATACTTGTTGACAAACGACTGACCCACGTATAGCACGGGTTTCACGCCCGTGACTCCCTGCACAGCCTTGAGCCATTGCCTTATGTTGCGGAACATTGCATCCACACCGCCCATCCTCTTGATCTGCGCAGCTGTCGGTTCGACGTCAAGCACAGGAGAAAGGTCGCCACTGCGGAATCGGGTGTTCTTGATGAAGAACCTTGCCTGCAATGCTCCCGACGTGCGGGTGGAGAAGAAGTGGTAGGCACCCACGCGCACTCCGTGCTTGCGAGCCTGGGTATAGTCGGATGCATAATATTTATTGCGGATGCTGGTTCCTTCCGTAGATTTTATATACACAAACGACACAGGATAGTTTACCACTCCGCTCACTCTCTTGTTGCTGATATGCCCGAGGCTCGTGATGCGCAGTTGTCCCCAATGTATGGGGTATTTTTTGCGCCCCTTGCCGTGCTGATATTTGGAGATGTCGATGCCGTAGATACGCTCAGAGGTGTATTGCATACGCTCGCCCTTGAACTTGCCGTTCTGCCATTCGCCGGCGCGCAACTTCAGTGTTGACACCGCCACGCCGAATCCATTCTCGCAATCGTTGTCGAAGCGGCCCTCGTAGGTGTGGTCGGCATATCGGTAGCTGCCGTGTCCGCAAGCCTGCATCCAGCGGTCGGTTTGTCCGCGATACGTGCCATCATCGTCATATCGTGTTCCGAAGGACATCGTGTCGGCATTCCAAGTGCCCGCAACAAGTCGGCGGGAGTGGTCGAAGCTCACTCCCTTGCCATTGCGCTCAGTGCGCAACCATCGTCCCTGAGTCCATATTCCCCCGTCGATACCCACGAAGATAGGGGATAATGCAACACTGTCAATCCTTTGTCGCGTCACCACCTTCTTGGTAAATAGATGAGTAGATGCATCAATGGGAGCAAGTGCTTCGCGCCATTTTTCCAGTTTTGTCTTTTCATTTACAAGCACAGTAACCCTCTCCGCCACCATTTCAAATCCCTCGTCTTGCACATTATGACGTTCGAGATAGTAATAAAGTTCCTGACGTATGGAATCGAGTTGTGATATGCGATGATTGATGTATTTGCGGTTTTTCTCTACAATACCGTAGATGTCAGATTGCCTAAGGGGCATATTTCCCGCATAATCCACCGACAGGGGTGAGAGAGACACACCATTGAGCATCGAGTCGCTATCCACCGAGCGGAAATATAGCACGGTGCGCCCGTCGGCTTTCAGTTCGTAGTATGATTTCGTCTCGACATAGTGCATGTCGGCGGCATAGTGGCATTTCAGAAAATATCCCACAGAGCCCAAGGCTATTAATGACAACAACGCCAAGGATATTTTCCTCAGCGTTGAAATCTTTATAGAAATGTAGCCTTTCATTTGTCGTTATCCGTTCATTGACAGTAGGAACTCCTCGTTGCTTCTGGTTTGTATGAGTCGGTCTCTCACTGTGCTCATCGCCTCGATGGGGTTCATCTCGCTGATAAACTTGCGGATAATCCACATGCGGTTGAGCGTTGTCGGATCCTGCAGCAGGTCGTCGCGACGTGTGCTCGACTGCACGAGGTTGACCGACGGGAAGATACGCTTGTTGCTGAGCATGCGGTCGAGCTGGAGCTCCATGTTACCAGTACCCTTGAATTCTTCGAATATCACCTCGTCCATCTTCGAACCGGTGTCGATGAGGGCAGTGGCGATGATGGTGAGCGAACCGCCGTTCTCGATGTTACGTGCCGCACCGAAGAATCGCTTTGGTTTCTGAAGTGCATTGGCGTCAACACCACCGGTGAGCACCTTGCCGCTTGCCGGGCTCACCGTGTTGTATGCTCGGGCGAGACGGGTGATGGAGTCGAGGAAGATGACCACGTCGTGTCCACATTCCACCATGCGCTTTGCCTTCTCAAGCACGATGCCCGCAATCTTTACGTGGCGGTCGGCGGGTTCGTCGAATGTAGAGGCAATAACCTCGGCATTCACCGTCCGGCTCATGTCAGTTACCTCCTCGGGTCGCTCGTCGATGAGCAGCATCATCAGGTAGGCCTCTGGGTGATTGGCAGCGATAGCATTTGCAATATCCTTCATGAGGATGGTCTTACCTGTCTTGGGTTGTGCCACGATGAGTGCGCGTTGTCCCTTTCCGATTGGCGAGAAGAGATCTACGATTCGTGTGCTTGGATTGGTAGTTGCAGGATCACCGCAAAGTTTGAATTTCTCTTCTGGGAAGAGAGGGGTGAGATGTTCAAATGACACACGGTCGCGCACCTCAGACGGGTTGCGTCCGTTGATGAATTTGATATTGCTGAGTGCGAAGTATTTCTCACCTTCGCGTGGTGGGCGAACAGTGCAATCCACTACGTCGCCTGTTTTCAGTCCGTATCTCTTAATCTGTTGGGGGGATATATAAATGTCGTCGGGTGATGACAGATAGTTGTAGTCGCTTGAGCGGAGGAATCCATATCCGTCGGCAAGTATCTCAAGCACTCCGTTGCCCTCGATGATGTCGTCGAAGTCGTATTCGTCGTCCACTGAGGCAGGAACGTTCTGTGGGTAGTTGTTGTCATTGCGTTGTGACATGGGGCGGTCGAAGATGTCGAGGGTGGGCATTGCTTCCTGGTCCTCGATGGGGATGTCTTCAACCACAATGAAGTCGGTGCCGTCTTTTGGGTCGCCTATCCATCGACCTTCCTCGTCAACACCTTTCACTGTCGGGTCGTAAGAGGGGGTGTTGGTGCTTCCCTGATTGTGCTGCTCCATCTTGTTCTTCAGCATCTCAACCATCTCGGCAGTGGGTTGCTCTTCCGCATTTTCGGCTTGCTCATTGCCGCTTGGGGCTTGCTCTTCAGTTTTCACCTCTTCAGCCGGCACTACAGCAGCGGGAGCCTCTTGCTGTGTTTCTTCAGCCGGGGCATTTTCCTCGGGGGCGGGTTGTGCTGCCTCGGTAGCAGCAGCCTCTTGTGCCTCTTTCAGGGCCTCGGCTGCGGCTATGGCTGCCAGTTCGGCTTTACTCTTCCTGCCGCGTTTCTTGGGTGCGGGAGCCGGTGCTGGTTCGGCGGTGGCTGGTTCCTCGGCAGTGGCAGTGGCCTTGGCGGCGGCTTTCTTGCCGTTGGTGCCGTTTACGTCGTAGTTTTCGCCGTCAGTTCCCTTCACTGTATATACCTTGTCGGTATCCTTCTTCACAATTCTTGTCCTTTTTCTTTTAGTTGTGGCGTTTGCCGCCGAATCCTCGGCTGCCTTGTCAAGGATGGCATACACCACGTTCTCGAGTTGGTCATTAGGCGTAACCTTAATACCCAACTCACTGGCTACAGTCACCAATTTGGTGATGTCCATTGATTCCAATTCTTCTTTTGTGTACATACTTTTATCAGTATAATAATGATATGATAAATGATTCTGTGATGACGTGTTTCAAGGAAAGAAACACCGATTTATCTAAAAATCTGTGCAAAGGTAAGGCTTTTTTTTGAATTGAACAAATAATTTCTACTTTTTTTTCGCTTAAATGCCAAAAAAAGTGTACCTTTGCACTCAATATGACAGAAGTGACAGTAAAAGACTCTGCTCTGCGCAAGGCTGCAGGCGAGGGAATGGACGAATTTGTAGAGGTGTTCTTCACGGCTATCAAGGATGCTGTGGGGGGCGAGTTGAATGCTCAGACAATGTTGGAACTCAATTCCGACCAGATAACGCTGTGGGCGTATCGCATCTTGCGCGACGAGGTGATGGACGGAGGATTCGTGCAACTCATCCACAATGGCTACGGCCCCTTTATCTTCCTCAATCCCTTTGCCAAGGCTGTCAAGGAGTGGGGACTGCGCGACCTCTCGAAGATGATTTATTCGGTACATTCGCTATTCAAGAAACATAGGGCCGAACTTGAGAAGGACTGCACTGACGAAGAGTTTATGGCTCTCTTCGAGATGCACCCGGAGTTTGACGACTTCGACGACGACTTCGTGGAGAACGAGGAACGCTTTACTGCCCAAGTGGCTGAATATATTGACAACAACATTGAAAAGTTTGCGAGAATAGAAGATGAATAAGGAACAGGAGAAAATCAGGAAGAAGAGTCCGGTGAACATACGCAACAAGAAGGCCTCGTTTGAGTATTTCTTTATCGAGGAATACACGGCGGGTATTGTGCTCACCGGCACCGAGATAAAGTCAATCCGACTGGGAAAGGCAAGTCTGGTGGACACCTTCTGCTATATCAACAATGGAGAGATATGGGTGAAGGGCATGAGCATTAGTCCGTATTTCTATGGCTCATACAATAATCACGATATGAAGCGCGACCGCAAGTTATTGCTCAATAAGAAGGAGATACAGAAACTGCAGAGTGCCACCAAGCAGACGGGTTATACCATCGTCCCCCTGCTCGTGTTTATTGATGACAAGGGAAGGGCTAAGATGGACATCGCCCTGTGCAAGGGTAAGAAGGAATTCGACAAGCGACAGACTCTGAAGGAAAAGGAAGATCGCCGCGAGATGGACAGGGCTATCAAGCATTTTTAAATAATGTCCTACCCGCAAAAATGAAAAAGAATGAGTATAAGAGATATAATTAAGAACAGGATATTGGTGCTCGACGGAGCGATGGGCACAATGATTCAGAGCTACGGATTGACCGAGGAGGACTTCCGAGGTTCTCGCTTTGCCGACAACGCCGTAGAGATGAGGGGTAACAACGATATGCTCAATATCACTCGTCCCGACGTGATACTCGATATACACCGACGCTATCTGCGTGCCGGTGCGGATATCATTTCCACCAACACCTTCAGTAGCCAACGTATATCCGAAGCTGACTACTGTCTGGAGGACGTGAGCCGCGAGATGGCATACGAGGGGGCACGACTGGCGCGTCGGGCTGCCGATGAGTTTTCCACACCTTCCCGTCCAAGATTTGTGGCGGGTTCGGTGGGACCTACAAACAAGACTTGTTCGATGAGCCCCGACGTGAGCAATCCCGCCATGCGCGAACTCACCTACGACCAACTCTTTGATGCATATTCTGAGCAGATGGAGGCATTGGTGGATGGAGGAGTGGATGTGCTGCTCATCGAAACTATCTTCGACACACTCAATGCCAAGGTGGCTGTGGATGCCGCCACTGATGTCATACGCCGAAAGGGTAGGGACGTGCCTGTGATGCTCTCGGTGACGGTGAGCGATCTTGCCGGACGCACGCTCAGCGGACAGACTCTCGACGCCTTTCTCGCAAGCATCAGCACCTACGAAATCTTCTCCGTGGGTCTCAACTGCTCCTTTGGTGCGCGTCAGATGAAACCCTTCCTTGCCCGACTCGCGTCCAAGGCTCCTTATTACGTCAGTTGCCATCCCAACGCCGGACTGCCCAACTCGCTCGGTCTCTACGACGAGACTGCCGACTCGATGGCTCCGCAGATTGCTGAGTATATCAACGAGGGACTTGTCAACATCATCGGCGGTTGCTGTGGCACCACCGACGAGTTTATCGCCCGCTATGTTCCCTTAGTAGATGGAGTGAAACCGCGTCTTCCCCAACCTAAGCCAACGACAATGTGGCTCAGTGGACTGGAATTGCTCGACGTCACTCCCGAAGTGGGATTTGTCAATGTGGGCGAGAGATGCAATGTGGCTGGTTCGCGCAAGTTCCTCCGACTTATCAAGGAAAAGAAATATGATGAGGCTCTCACCATCGCACGCAAGCAGGTGGAGGACGGAGCGCAGGTGATCGACATCAATATGGACGACGGTCTGCTTGATGCGCGCGAGGAGATGTCCACATTCCTCAATCTCGTGGCAAGCGAACCTGAAATAGCGCGCGTACCTATTATGATTGATTCCTCCAAGTGGGATGTCATCACCGCAGGACTCAAATGCGTGCAGGGCAAGTGTATCGTCAACTCCATATCGCTCAAGGAGGGTGAGGACGTGTTTGTGAGTCATGCTCGCGATGTCATGCGCTATGGTGCTGCTGTGGTGGTGATGTGCTTCGACGAACAGGGACAGGCCACTTCCTACGAGCGACGAATAGAAATTGCGCAGCGTGCATATCGTATTCTTACTCAGAAGGTCGGGATGAATCCTCTCGACATAATCTTCGATCCCAATGTGCTTGCCATAGCCACTGGTATGGAGGAGCATGATGCATACGCAGCCGACTTTATACGTGCCACCGAATGGATACGCACCAATCTCCCTGGAGCCCACGTGAGCGGAGGTGTGAGCAACCTATCCTTCTCATTCCGAGGCAACAACTGGATTCGCGAGGCAATGCATGCCGTATTCCTCTATCATGCTATATCCAAGGGGATGGAATTCGGTATTGTCAACCCTGCCACCAAAGTGCTGTATAGCGACATTCCATCCGACGAACTTGAGATTATCGAGGACGTGGTGCTCAATCGCCGCAAGTATGCATCCGAGCGTCTTATCTCATTGGCAGAGAAAATCAAGGCTGAACAGGAGACAGCAAGCAACAATCCCTCGTCATCTGCCACACAACATGAGCAGTGGCGCGAACTACCTCTCGTCGAGCGACTGCAATACGCCCTCGTCAAGGGTATAGGCGAACATCTTGAGGAAGACCTCGCCGAGGCTCTCACCGTATATCCCAAGGCGGTGAACATCATCGAGGGTCCTCTGATGGACGGCATGAACACCGTGGGACAGCTTTTCGGCAGTGGCAAGATGTTTCTGCCCCAGGTGGTGAAGACTGCCCGCACGATGAAGCAGGCAGTGGCCATATTGCAGCCTCATATAGAAAATCCTGGATTATCCGCAAATTCCGGTTCTCTTGAGGGCGATTCGCCCGCAACCCCCTCAAAAAAATCCGGCAAAGTGCTCATTGCCACCGTCAAGGGCGATGTCCACGACATCGGAAAGAATATCGTGGGCGTGGTGATGGCTTGCAACAACTACGAGGTAATCGACATGGGAGTGATGGTGCCCCCCGAACAGATAGTGCGCAAGGCTATCGAGGAGAAAGTGGATATCATCGGTCTCAGCGGACTTATCACTCCGAGTCTTGAGGAGATGGTCAACGTGGTGCGCGAGATGGAGAAGGCGGGGCTTCACATACCCGTGATGATTGGCGGTGCCACCACCAGTGAACTGCATGTGGCTCTCAAGATAGCACCCGTGTATAGCGGTCCGGTGGTGTGGATGAAGGATGCCTCGCAGAATCCGCTTATTGCCTCGCGCCTGCTCAGTGATGGAGATGGCGAGGATATACAGCATGGTCTTGACGAGAAATATGCCCACATGCGAGCCGATTATCAGTCGCAGCAGCAGGCTCTCTCATCATTGGAAGAAGCGCGCAAGAACAAGCTCAATCTGTGGGAATAGAAATCTGTGATAATCCAATATAAATTAACATCTGAGATAATCTGTGGATGAATAATGATAAAGACAATATTATTTGATATGGGTGGAGTGGTGATAACCCTCGCCCAACCCCAGGCAATAGAGCGTTTTAAGGCGCTTGGACTCAAGGATGCCGAGCAACGCCTCGATGCCTATACACAACAGGGTATCTTCGGCGACTTGGAATCAGGTAAGATTACTGATGAGGATTTCCGTCGTGAACTCAGCGTTCTCGTGGGACGCGAACTCACATGGCAGGAGTGTTTAAATGCGTGGAAGGGCTATTGCGGCGATGTGCCCAAGCGCAATCTGCGCAAGATGAAGGAACTGCGCGAGCGCGGCTATCGTGTGGTGCTACTCTCCAACACCAATCCCTTTATGATGTCGTGGGTGATGAGCAACGAGTTTGACGGCGAGGGACATTCTCTTGCCTATTATCTCGATGCCGCCTACGAAAGCTATAAGTGTGGGGCTATGAAGCCCGACCCTAAGTTTTTCAATGCCGTCATCGAGGGCGAAAAACTCATTCCCTCCGAGACTCTCTTCATTGACGACGGACCTCGCAATATCGAGGCTGCCAAGGCTCTTGGCATACATACCCTCCTCGTGAAAAATGGTGAGGACTGGACTGGGAAACTTGAAGACATATTGTCTTCGATCGATAAAGAATTAAAGAAATAAAAGTTTATTTGCACTTGATTATGGAATTAAAAAATATGATTCGCCCGGCATTTATAGCCCTCTTGCTTTTTGTAGTGGCAACAGTATGTGCCAATACTGTCCGCGAGTTCCGTGGTGCTTGGATACAATGCGTCAACGGACAGTTTATGGGTATGTCAACTGCCGACATACAGAAAACACTTACCTATCAGTTGGACGAACTGCAGAAGGACGGAGCCAATGCCATCATCTTCCAGGTGCGTCCCGAGTGCGACGCCCTCTACAATAGCAGTATCGAACCGTGGAGCCGTTTCCTCACTGGTGAGCAGGGCAAGGCTCCCTCGCCATATTGGGACCCTCTGCAGTGGATGATAGAGCAATGTCACAAGCGCGGTATGGAACTCCATGCATGGATAAATCCCTATCGTGCCAAGACCAAGACCACCCATGTCCTCTCTCCCAAGCACATAGCCCACAAGCGTCGCGATCTCGTCTTTGAGTATGACGGACAGTACATCCTCAATCCTGCCTATGACGAGAATCGCCAGTATATATGTCATGTCGTTGGCGATATCCTTCGCCGTTATGATGTCGATGGACTTCATATCGACGACTATTTCTATCCCTATCCCGCAGCCGGCTGCACCATTCCCGATGAGCAACTCTATCGTAGAAATCCGGGAGGGCACTCCAATATCGGTGATTGGCGTCGATACAATGTCAACCTGTTCATGAAGGAGATGCACGACACTATCCGTGCCGTCAAACCCTGGGTGAAATTCGGAGTGTCGCCCTTCGGTATATATCGCAACAAAAAGAGCGACCCCAATGGCAGCGACACCCGCGGCCTGCAGAACTACGACGACCTTTATGCCGACGTGCTTTTGTGGATCAACAATGGATGGGTGGATTATTGCGTTCCGCAGATATATTGGCAGATAGGTCATCCCACAGCCGACTACAAGACTCTCATTCAATGGTGGGACCGCAATGCCTCTGCCCGTCCTCTCTATATCGGTGAGGATGTGGAGCGCACTGTCAAGTATAAGGATGACGACAATCCCAATCAGCATCAGATGCCTGCCAAGTATAAATTGCACGACTTCGCCAATAATGTCCAGGGCACCGTTCTCTGGTATGCCAAGGCAGCCGTTGACAATATCGGCAATTATGGTATGATGTTGCGCAATGTTTATTGGCGCACTCCAGCCTTGCAGCCCTTAATGCCTTTTATCTCTAAAAAGCAGCCAGGCAAGCCCCGCAAGGTTAAGATGGTGTGGACCTCCGATGGACCAATGCTTTTCTGGACTGCACCCAAAACGAAGTCCAAGTCAAAGGATTGGGCATCCAATGCCCATCAGTATGCAGTGTATTGCGACGGCACACTCGTAGCCGTCACCTCCGACACATTCTTCAAGTTGCCCTACGTTGATGGCAAGACCAAGCACACCTACGTTGTCACTTCCCTCAATCGCATTCACAACGAGAGCAAGGCAGTGAAGAAAAAGATAAAACTATGATATTATTATTATCATCAATCAATAATCAATAATCAATAATCAATAATCATCCTAATCAGAGCCTTTGGCTCTTAATCTGTGCCAATCTGTGTTAATCTGTGGTCTATAAAACCATCTGTGGTCTGACTTATTTTGTCCACAGATTATCACAGATTATCACAGATTTTATTAAGGCACGAAAATCCACAGAGTTTTTTGTCCACAGATTATCACAGATTATCACAGATTTTTTAATATCTAAAGATATTGTGATTATCACAGATTATTATCATCAATCAATAATCATCAATCAATAATCAATAATCATCCTAATCAGAGCCTTTGGCTCTTAATCTGTGCCAATCTGTGTTAATCTGTGGTCTATAAAAACCATCTGTGGTCTGACTTCTTTTGTCCACAGATTATTATTGTTGGTCGAAATAATCGTTGAGAGCTTCCACGGATTCGGGAGTGATGTCGGTGATGTCGCGCTTTATCTCACCATGCTCCATCAGCAATATACGTGTGGAGATGTCGATGGTGTGAGTGAGATTGTGCGAACTGATGATTATCGTCGCTCCCGTGGCCTCTCGATATTCCTTGATGATATGCTTGAGCAGGTTCTGACTCGACGGATCGAGGAAGTTGAACGGTTCATCGAGGATGAGGAGTCGCGGACGTGTGATGAGGGCAGAGATGATTCCCACCTTCTGCTTGTTGCCCGCTGAGAGGTTGCGGATGAGGACATTGCGTCCGAAGACCTCGCCTCCGGTGAACTGTTCAAAAGCTGATGATCGCTCATTGACTTCTTCTTCAGTGAGTGACGACACCTTACCGATGAAACTGAAATACTCCTCGGGAGTGAGGAAGTCGATAAGGAATCCGTTGTCGATATATGCACCGGTGAACGTCTTCCAGTCTTCGCTCTTCTGAACATCGATGTTGTCGAGGGAAACATTGCCCTGGTCGGGCTTAAGCAGGTCGAGCAGCAGTCGGAAGAGCGTTGTCTTTCCCGCACCGTTGTTGCCTACAAGTCCGATAATCTCACCACTTCCTATTGAGAGTTGTGGGATGTCGCAGGCACATTTCTCGCCAAACGACTTCTTTAGATTCTGTATTTCAATCATAACCTCAATTCCTAATTGACTTCGTCGATTGCTGGCTGCACTTTGACTTCGTCTTCCTCTGTCGCGACTCGGGATAGCTCGAGCGAGCTCGGCTCTCCTCTCGCTGCTCCATCGGTTCAGCATAGCTCAAGCAAGCTTGGCTCTGCGTTCGGTTTGCGCAGCAATTCCTAATTCCTCATTCCTAATTCCTCATTCCTTAAACAATCCCCCTGCCGTGGCAGTTCTTGAATTTCTTGCCACTACCGCATGGACATGGGTCGTTGCGTCCGGGGAGCTTGTCCTTAACGAGAGGAGTGCGAGGCTGCTGGGCACGAGTGTCGTTAGCAGCGGCGGCAGCCTGATTGGGATCCTGAAGCTGCTCCTCGTTGAGGTCACGCTTGGTCTCGGTGTATTGAGGCTTTTGCTGACGAGGCATCTCCTGTGGAGCCTCCTGCGGAGCCTGCTGCATTTCTGGAATACCACTACGCATGAGTATGCTGACGATACGGTTGTTCATGTTGTTAACCATATTGTCGAACAACTTCACACTCTCGAGTTTGAAGATAAGCAACGGGTCTTTCTGCTCGTATGACGCGTTCTGCACACTGTGCTTGAGTTCGTCAAGTTCGCGCAGGTTCTCCTTCCAACTCTCGTCGATGATATGCAGCAGGATCATCTTCTCAAACTGCTTGACGATGCTCTTGCACTCAGTGTCGTAAGCCTCCTTGAGATTGCAGGGGATGTTATACATTTTGCGTCCGTCGGTGAGTGGCACCATGATACGCTCGAAGCGGTCGCCCTGATTCTCATACACCTGCTGGATGATAGGCATGGCAACGGTCTGTATGCGGTCGGTCTTGCGCTTGAAGGCAGCCATCACCTGCTGGAATGCTCCCTCGGCGAGGTCGTCGTGCTTCTCGTTGTAGAACTGATCGTCGGTGAATGGCACCTCGATACCGAAGATGCGGATGAACTCCTCCTTGCAACCCTCATAGTCGTTGTTCTCGATAATGTTGACAACACGATCCCAGATGGTGTTGGAGATGTCCATTCCGATACGCTCTCCCATGAGTGCGTGGCGGCGCTTTTCATATACTACGGTGCGCTGCTTGTTCATCACGTCGTCGTATTCGAGCAAGCGCTTACGGATACCGAAGTTGTTCTCCTCGACCTTCTTCTGTGCACGCTCGATACTCTTGGATATCATAGGACTCTCGATCATCTCGCCTTCCTTGAATCCGAAGCGGTCCATCACACTGGCGATACGCTCGGAGGCGAAAAGACGCATGAGTTTGTCTTCGAGAGACACATAGAAGACAGAAGAACCGGGGTCGCCCTGACGTCCGGCACGACCACGTAACTGGCGATCGACGCGACGGCTTTCGTGACGCTCAGTACCGATGATGGCAAGACCTCCGGCAGCCTTCACCTCGGGCGATAGCTTGATGTCGGTACCACGACCAGCCATATTGGTGGCGATGGTAACAGCACCCAATCCGTTGGTGCTCTGTCCGGCAAGAGCCACGATGTCGGCCTCCTTCTGGTGCAACTTGGCGTTCAGTACCTGATGAGGTATCTTTCTCATATTCAGCATCTTCGACAGAAGTTCTGAAATCTCCACTGAAGTAGTACCGACGAGGGTGGGGCGTCCGCTTTCGCGCATCTTCTGAATCTCGTCGATAACGGCGTTGTATTTCTCGCGTGCTGTCTTATACACACGGTCGTCCATATCCTTGCGTGCGATGGGGCGGTTGGTGGGAATCTCCACGACATCGAGTTTGTAGATATCCCAGAACTCGCCAGCCTCGGTGGAAGCCGTACCGGTCATACCCGCAAGTTTGTGATACATACGGAAATAGTTCTGCAGTGTGATGGTGGCGAATGTCTGTGTGGCAGCCTCCACCTTTACGTGCTCCTTGGCCTCTACAGCCTGATGGAGTCCATCGCTCCAGCGGCGTCCCTCCATGATACGTCCTGTCTGCTCGTCAACGATTTTCACCTCACCGTCGATAACGACATATTCGTCGTCCTTATTGAACATGGTATAGGCCTTGAGCAACTGTTGCAGTGTGTGCACACGTTCGCTCTGCACGGCATAGTGATTGAGCAGAGCGTCCTTCTTGTCGAGACGCTCCTGATCGCTGAGGTTCTCGTTTTCGAGAGCCGAGAGTTGTGATGCGATATCGGGCAGCACGAACAGTTCCTTGTCGTTCACCTGCTTGGCGAGCCACTCCGTACCTTTGTCTGTGAGGTCGCACGAATTGAGTTTCTCGTCAACGACGAAGTATAGCGGTTCGACACACTCAGGCATGCGTCGGTTGTTGTTTTCCATATATATCTCCTCGGTCTTGAGCATACCAGCCTTGATACCCTCCTCTGAGAGATACTTGATGAGCGGTTTATTCTTTGGCAGCGACTTGTGAGAGCGATAGAGTGAGAGGAATCCCTCCTCAATCAGTTTGGCGTCGTTCTTAGCCTTGCCCTCTGTGATTTTCTGCTTAGCCTCGGCGAGGAACTGAGTGGCGAGTTTGCGTTGCACATCTACAAGTTTCTCCACGAGTGGCTGATACTCCTCGAACATCTGGTCGTCGCCCTTGGGCACCGGACCGGAGATGATGAGCGGAGTACGCGCGTCGTCGATAAGCACTGAGTCAACCTCATCGACAATGGCATAGTTGTGGGCACGCTGCACGAGGTCGTCGGGCGAGTTTGCCATATTGTCGCGCAGGTAGTCAAAACCGAATTCATTGTTAGTACCGAATGTGATGTCGGCCTGATAAGCCATACGGCGCTCGTGGGAATTAGGCTGATGCTTGTCGATACAGTCAACAGATAGTCCGTGGAACATATAGAGCGGTCCCATCCACTCGGAGTCACGCTTGGCGAGATAGTCGTTCACGGTTACGACATGTACACCATTGCCCGTGAGGGCGTTGAGGAACACCGGCAGAGTGGCGACGAGCGTCTTACCCTCACCAGTAGCCATCTCGGCAATCTTTCCCTGGTGAAGTACGACACCACCGAAGAGCTGTACGTCGTAGTGAACCATCTCCCATTTGAGGTCATTGCCTCCGGCAGTCCAGTGGTTGTGATAGATTGCCTTGTCGCCGTCGATGGTGATAAAGTCCTTGCGTGGGTCGGCAGCCAATTCGCGGTCGAAGTCAGTGGCAGTCACCACCGTCTCCTCGTTGGTGGCAAATCTCTTGGCAGTCTCCTTTACGATGGCGAATACCTCGGGCATCACCTCGTTGAGTTTTTCCTCGAAGATGTCGAGTATCTCCTTCTCGATCTTGTCAATCTGTGCGAAGATGTCGGCACGCTCGTCGATAGGCGTGTCCTCAATCTTTGCCTTCAGTTGGTCAATCTGTGCCCGTTGTTCGGTGACAGATTCCTGTATGTGCTTTCTTATCTCCTGTGTCCTTGCACGGAGAGCGTCGTTGTCGAGTTTCTCGATGTTGGGTGACACTGCTTTCACCTTCTCCACGAATGGTTGGATGAGCTTCATGTCCCTTGTTGACTTGTCACCGAAAAGTGACTTCAAAATCTTTGTAAAATTCATATCTTATTGTTCTTTTTTTATTCCTATAATTAAAATTCCGTGCAAAATTACGAAAAAAAATCCGTAATCGTGCATAAATCACTGATTATTTGCGTTTTTTAGTCAAAACAATGGTTCAGAAGAGCAAGCATTGGGTGCCCTGATGCGTATTGACTTGGCAATTGTGGGTGCAATGCGGTCGGTGGTGACGTTGTCCACGATGCGTTCCGCCTTCACTCCACAGCCGAACATTATTATAGGAAATTGTATGAACGAGGCACGCGAGAGTGTGTTCTCCATATTGTCCTCGTTGAGTATTCGCCAGCCCGGGTTCACCTCCACGAGGATGTCGCCACAGCGCTCCTGTGCAAATCCGTTGCGAATCCTATAGATGTTGGGGTTGGTGTTGGATAGCAGTTGCAGTCCTGTATAAACCGAGCGTATTCCTGCCGACATGGCGAGAAACTCCTGAGCCCTCTGTGTGGCGTCGGCAATACTGATGCGCTTGTTTTCGAGCAGTTGGTGGTTGAGGTATATCTGATTGCCGAAATACGAATCTACATATCGTGCTTGTCCCCACAGTGCACCGTAGTACATGTTCAGCAGGTTGGCAGTGCGGTTGATGTAGAATATGCCGGTAGGCACATTGTACTTAGCGTAGTCGCTGCCCTCCTCGTCGCAATATCCCGTACTTGTCACTACGTAGAGCACGTTCTTCTGTCCCACGATAAGTTCTATGCCGCTGATGAGGGCGGCTATCTGCTTGTCGAGTCTCACGTATGTGTCTTGCAGTTCGAGTTGGCACTCATTGACGGTGCGATGGTCGAAGTTGCCGGCATAGTATGTGACGTTGAGCAAGTCGGTGATGCCGTCTTGCCCCATATTGGTGCTTTTGATGCAATGCAGGGCCGTCTTCGTCACGTTGTCGTTGACGAGTGCGCTTGCCTTGTATTCCCGGTATCTGCGGTCGCTGTTGAACTTATGCGAGAAAGTCGTTTGGGCACTGCTGCCCATGAAATATGTAAAACTGCCCGTGAAGTAATTGTCGGGCGTCCATGCCTTGTTGGCAATTTCCTTTGCGGCAGGGTAGAGGCGGTTGTATTCCTTCGCCCATTTGGGCAGTTCCTTCCCGTAGTATGCCGACGAGCACCATTCTCCGCTTTCATCGTCAAGCCAGATTGCTCCGTCGGCTGCATGTCCAGCCGAGAGTACCGCAGCGTCGCGTGTGGGTGCTATGGAATACACGATAGCCTTGCCTTGTGAATACACCTTGAGTTCGTCGCCGATGGTACTTGTGAGCACATTCTTGGGTGATGTACCCTTTGCCGCACCGATACCCTTTGCCTTGTCGTCATCCACGCAATATACGGGGCGCAGGGTGTTGCGGTCGAGCCATCGCTCGCCCACTATACTATTATAATAAGGTGTAGTGCCTGTCATGATAGCCGTTATCGCCGATGCACGGTCGATAGGCTGGAAGGGATAGGAGGCGTTGCTATATACTCGCCCCTCGGTGAGCAGTCTCTTAAACCCATAGCTGCCGTAGAGAGGCGAGAAAGCCTCCATATAGTCGGAGCGCAACTGGTCGATGGTGATATTCACCACCAAGCGCGGTGCCGACTGAATGACCTGTGCCTCCAGTCGGGCGGCATAGGCGAGGGCCACTAAGAGAGTAAGTGAAAACTGTCTTTTGTTCATAATTTGAAATGAGTTATACAACGAGTGAGCAATGTGGCTGCCACGAGAGTCATCCCCTCGGCATAATCTTGCAATGCTCCACCGATGAAAAACAGTATTATTAATGCCAATGAAATCTTCCAGTAAAGTCGATCCTGCTTCTTGCGCCATAGTCTGACGATGAAGAACAGTGGCAGAGGATTGAGCAGCAATATCTGCAGATTGGTGCTCGTGGTGGGATGTTGCGAGAACATCAGGGCGAGGATGAAAATGCCGGCTAACCCCATGAGTGTCATAAGTATAGTGTCCCAAATGCGGAAAACCCTCTTTCTGCGCAGTTCCACCACCATCAATACCACAGCAATGATAAGCAGTATGAAGGCACACTCAATAGGACTGAGCGGGAATGGCTGTTCGACAATCTGTACTCCAGGCACCACGGCATTGCGCGACTCCTTGACGAGCGGCCGGAAGATACCGTCGCTCATTATCTGTGCCTTCTCGGCGTCAATCATCATATAGTCGGGCAGGAACTGCTGTTCCCTTGAACTGATGTGCCTGTCGGCACCAAAGCCGAGGCAGAGGTCAACACCGAATTTCGCCCACGGATACTTTGAGGTATATTGATGAAGCATCTCGCGGTAGGTCTGCTCTTGTTCGCCACTCACATATTTTATCTTTCCCTGTATGCTGCGCTCAATCATGTCGCGAGCCCTTGTGGTGCAGTTGTCATAGAGGCAGTTGTAGCGATACACCTTGTTCTCGTCCTTATAGTTGACGGCAAGTGCATGATATAGTGCAGCCTTCTCCTGGGTGGTCATATTGATCACCTGCTCCGTCACCTGACTGCCCCTCTGCCTGTATTCCTCGGCGAAATACCTGAACGGGCACACACCAAGTTCGTAGTCGGTGAGTCCGAATAGGAAACGCAGTGAGAAGAAAGGCTGGTTGAAGTTGAACACGCCATAATTGAACGCCAAGTCCTCACCTGTGCGCAAATCGTGATATCTGATGGCTGTATGACCATAAAGGGCATAAACCTTAGTTCCCGGTGCACAAGTCAACAGACTGACTTCTATGGAGTCAGACGTTTGAGAATAGGCTAATTGACTGATAATCAACGCAAAAACGCCAATAAGCAGCTTCTTGTATATATCTTTAATCTTTTTCACGGTGCAAATTTAATGTCTTTTTTTGGAAAAACATTCGATTATCTCGATTTTTTTCAATAATTTTGCACCCTGAAATTGAATTTAATATAAATGAACCTTATAATTGACGCAGGAAACACCTGTATCAAGTTGGCGGCATTCAAGGGTGACGACCCCGTTGAAGTATGCCGCGTGGACTACGACGAGCTCTCCAAGTTCGGTCGTTTCACCACCTCTTACCCATTTCGTCGGGGTATAGTGTCGTCGGTGGTTGACATGCCTCAATCTCTTGAGGCAGCTATTGCCGCATTGCCTTTCGATGTGGTGCGACTTGTGCCGGGAGTGACGCCCGTGCCCTTGCGCATCAAGTATGCCACCCCTCACACTCTCGGTGCCGACCGCTTGGCAGCCGCCGTTGGGGCATACGCCAAGGGCGAGGGTAGGGAAGTGCTTGTCATCGACATGGGCACATGTATCACCTACGACTTTGTCAATGCCGACGGAGAGTATCTTGGCGGAAATATCTCGCCGGGACCCAAACTCAGGCTCAAGGCCCTCAACGCATATACATCCCGACTACCTTTGGTGAGTCGTCATGGCGACATTCCCGAAATGGGCGATAGCACCGAAACTGCAATAAGAAGTGGCGTTGTAAATGGTATAAGACGTGAAATTGAGGGCTATATAAGTGATTTTTTATTAAAATATCCCCGTCTTTTTGTTTATTTAACGGGCGGAGTGCATCTTGATTTGCACATTTCAGAAAAAATGCGCATCTTTGCAGATGATTTCATTGTCCCCTATGGGTTAAACCGGATTTTAGAGTACAAGAATTAGACATATTTTATACATTTAATGAAGAAGATAACAATAGTCGCACTAATGTGCGCAGCAGTATTGACAGCGAATGCTCAGAGCGGAACCAATTCGCCATATAGCCAGTATGGCCTTGGCGTGTTGTCCGACCAGTCGCAGGGCTTCAATCGTGGTATGAACGGATTGGGATTGGGAATGAGATTCTCCAATCAGGTCAACACCCTCAACCCTGCATCATATTCGGCAGTAGATTCGCTGACGATGATTTTCGACGCAGGCTTGTCGGGACAGGTCACCAATTTCAAGGAGGGTGGACGCAAGCTCAATGCCAACAATGCCGACTTCGAGTATGTTGTCGGTTCGTTCCGACTCTTGCCCAAAGTTGGTATGACCTTCGGTATATTGCCTTTCACCAACATCGGCTACAACTATAGTGGCAAAAGCACTGTGGGCATCGATTCCGAGGGACAGCCGTCATCCACTTCCACTGAGACTCACAGCGGTGAGGGTGGTATCCATCAGGCATTTATCGGTGCCGGATGGAATATATACAAGGGATTGTCCATCGGTGCCAACGTAGGTTATCTGTGGGGCTCTTACGACAAGAGCGTTACTGTCACCAACAGCGATGCATACGTCAACACCGTCATGCGCACCTATTCTGCCACGGTGAGGAGCTATAAGATAGACTTAGGTTTGCAGTGGCAGCATCAGTGGGACAAGAAGAATGTCACAACGCTTGGTGTGACATACGGACTCGGACACAGCCTTAACAGCGACCCCGAACTCATCACAACTATAAGTAATCCACAGACGAGTGTGGCTACCTATGACACAGTGCGCGTGGCCGACGGACTGCATCTTCCGTCCTCCTATGGTGTGGGTATGGCATGGACATACAACAACTCGCTCACTGTGGGTGTTGACTATACATTGCAGAAGTGGGGCAGTTGCGATTATCCCCAGCTCAATACCACTACGGGTGAGTATCAACGTGTGAGTGGTGCGCTGAAAGACCGTCACAAGGTTACTCTTGGAGCTCAGTGGATTCCCAATCCCACCAGCCGCAAGTTCCTTAATCGTGTAAACTATCGTTTTGGAGTGTCCTACAATACCCCATACGTCAAGGTCAACGGTCAGGATGGTCCCAAGGAATTTAGTGTCAGTGCCGGTTTTGGTATTCCTATTGTCAATTATTGGAACAACCGCTCGATGTTTAATATCAGTGCCCAGTGGGTGAAAGCTTCAGCCAAGGATCTCATCACCGAGAACACGTTCAGAATCAACGTCGGATTGACGTTCACTGAGAGCTGGTTTATGAAGTGGAGGGTTAAGTGATATAATAATCGGACGGGGCCGATTATTAGATATTAAAAAAATTAAAATATTAAAGAATTATAGTTTTGACACAGATTTCACGGCATAATATATATATATATAATAAGGTGGCGAAGTCGGGCAGCGGGCTGCTCTTCTTCCTTTTTCTCCTCATGGCGTCATGCTCTGAGGAGAAGGAGCATATAGCCCCTGCCATCCACGACCGCGACTCGGTGTCGATGATGACCTCCTACGGAGTCAACACCCTTATCTCCGACTCGGGAGTGATAAAATATCGTATCGTCACCGAGCGATGGGATGTCAACACCATCAAGAATCCGTCGAGATGGACCTTCATCTGCGGAATCTTCATGGAGCAGTTTGACGAGAAATTCCATATCGAGGGCTACATCCAGGCCGACACCGCGTGGTATTACGACCAGTTGAAGTTGTGGGAACTGCGCGGAAGGGTCCGTCTGCGCAATGTCAACGGTTTGCGCTTTGCCAGCGAAGAGCTCTTCTGGGATGGCATCAAGCACGAACTCTATTCAAATAAATATTCGCAAGTCATCACTCCCGAGCGCACCCTTGAGGGCACATATTTCCGCAGCGACGAGAACATGCGCCATTATACAGTGAGTAACTCTAAGGGCTCGTTCATAAAGAGCGATATGGACAGCAAGTCAAAGGACGACAAACCCGCAGCCGACTCCAAGGATGCCGCCAAGGACACCACCAAGGTGGAAGTGCCCAAGCGACAGCAGGTCAAACCATTTAAGAAGACAAAAACACAAGAGGTTAAGAATACAAAATGACAGATACCGTTATAGCACTGATAGTCACCATGGTGTTCTCCGCATTCTTTTCGGGTATGGAGATAGCCTTCGTGTCGAGCAACCGCCTGTTGGCTGAGATGGACACCAGCGGCAGTCCCAGTCAAAGGGCTATCAGCTTTTTCTATCGCCATCCCAACAACTTCGTTTCCACGATGCTCGTAGGCAACAACATCGCCCTCGTCATCTATGGTATCTTGTTTGCCAAGATATTCGACGCCACACTATTCAGTGCCTTTGGTGATGGTGAGCGGGTTACAGCCGACACGATACTATCTACCGTGGTGGTGCTCTTTACGGGCGAGTTTCTGCCGAAGACTATCTGTAAGAGCAATCCCAACACTATGCTCTCCTTCTTTGCCATCCCGGCCATGGTGTTCTATATCGTGCTCTATCCCATATCGCGCTTTGCCACCTTCCTTTCCCGTGCCATGCTCTTCATGGTGGGAGTGAAGATGGAGAAACAGAAGGAGGGAGCGGGATTCACCCGAGTGGATCTCGACTATCTCGTGCAGAGCAGTATCGACAATGCCAAGGATGACGAGGAGATAACCGATGAGGTGAAAATCTTCCACAACGCCCTCGACTTCAGCGACACCAAGGTGAGGGATTGCATGGTGCCACGCACCGAGATTGAGGCTGTGAACGTGGAGGAATGTACCGTAGATGAACTGCGCAACAAGTTCATAGAGAGCGGATTCTCCAAGATAATAGTGTATAAGGACGACATCGACCATATCATCGGCTACATCCATTCCTCCGAGATGTTCCGCAATCCCGATAAATGGCGCGATGGCATACGCACCCTTCCCTACGTGCCCGAGACAATGGCAGCCAAGAAACTCATGCACATCTTCATGCAGCAGAAAAAATCCATCGGAGTAGTGGTGGATGAGTTTGGCGGCACCAGCGGACTTGTCTCTCTTGAGGACATCGTCGAGGAGATATTCGGCGAGATAGAGGATGAACACGACACCAGCAACTATGTGGCTCGAAAGACCGACGACGGCGACTATCTTCTCTCTGCCCGTTTGGAGATTGAGAAGGTTAACGAGATGTTTGATCTCGAACTGCCCGAAAGTGACGAATATATGACAGTTGGCGGACTCATTCTGCATGAATATCAGAGCTTCCCCAAACTCAACGAAATAGTGACAATTGGCGACTACGAATTCAAAATTGTGAAGTCAACCATGACAAAAATCGAACTTGTGAGGTTAAAAGTAGTGAAGAAATAAAGTTTTTTCCACTTTTCTTCCGTTATTTCATATATTTTTTGTAATTTTGTGCGCTAAAAATGACAATATAAATAAAAAACAATAAAACAAAGAAATGGCAGCAATTGGAAAAATTCGAAAAAATGGCGGATTCCTGATTATCATTCTTGGATTCGCTCTCTTCGCCTTCATTGCCGAGGAGGCATTCCGTTCTTGCGAGGCTTCAAGCAACGAAAAGCGCCAGCAGGTAGGCGAAGTGTTAGGTAAGAAAATCTCCGTTCAGGAGTTTCAGGACCTCGTTGACGAGTATCAGGAGGTCATCAAGATGACACAGGGTAGGGACAACCTCTCAGAGGATGAGCTCAACCAGGTGAAGGATCAGGTGTGGAACACATTCGTGAGCAACACTATCCTTGCCGACGAGGCAGAGAAACTCGGTCTGACCGTCACCGACACCGAACTCCAGAACATCATGAAGCAGGGCACCAACCCCATGCTTATGCAGTCGCCCTTCGTAAATCAGCAGACTGGTCGCTTCGATGCATCGATGCTCACCAAGTTCCTTGCTGACTACAAGGCTATGCAGTCAAATCCTCAGAACGCACAGATGGCTGAGCAGTACAAGAAGATCTACGACTACTGGAAGTTTATCGAGAAGAACCTGCGTCAGCAGACTCTCGCCCAGAAGTATCAGAGCCTTCTCTCTCACTGCCTCATCAGCAACCCCGTATCTGCCAAGATGGCTTTCGAGGGTCAGAATGAGGAGAGCGACATTCAGTTGGCTTCAATCGCTTACTCTACTATCAACGACAACAAGGTGACTATCACCGATGCCGACCTCAAGGCAAAGTATAAGGAGAATGAGGCAATGTATGAGCAGTATGTGGAGAGCCGCGACATCAAGTATGTTGATTTCCAGGTTCTAGCTTCCGCAGCCGACCGCAAGGCTCTTATGGCAACTATGACCGACGCTCAGAAGCAGCTTCAGGGCGGAGCTAATCCTGCTGATGTAGTGCGCAAGGCTCAGTCGCAGATTCAATACACAGGCATTGCCGTGTCGTCAAAGGCATTCCCGATGGACATCAAGGCCAAGCTCGACTCTATGGCAGTGGGTCAGACCACCGCTCCCTTCGAGACTGCTATGGACAATACTCTCAACGTCATCAAACTCGTGTCTAAGGTGTCATTGCCCGACTCTGTTGAGTATCGTCAGATTCAGGTAGGAGCAGCTACTGTTGATGCTGCACGCAAGACTGCCGACAGCATCTACAATGCTATCAAGGCTGGTGGCGACTTCGAGGCTATCGCCAAGAAGTATGGTCAGGAAGGCAAGAGCATGTGGATGACAGGTGCTATGTATGAGGGTGCACAGGGTATCGATGCCGACACCAAGTCGTTTATTGAGGCTCTTGTTAACACCGGTGCCGGTGAGGTAAAGAACCTCCAGTTCTCTCAGGGCAATGTGGTTCTTCAGATTGTCAACCGCAAGGCTATGACCGACAAGTATGTTGCCGCTGTGGTTAAGCACACAATAGATTTCTCTAAGGGTACTTACTCTGCAGCATACAACAAGTTCAGTCAGTTTGTAAGCGAGAATCAGACTCTCGAGGCTCTTGAGAAGAACGCAGCCAAGTATGGCTTTAAGGTGGCAGAGCGTCGCAATATGGTTAACTCAGAGCACAACGTAGCTGGCATCCGTGCCACACGTGAGGCAATGAAGTGGGTGTTCGATGCTAAGAAGGGTGATGTATCACCTCTGTATGAGTGTGGTAACAACGACCATCTTCTTGTAGTGGCTCTCACAGGTGTTCATCCTGTAGGTGTTCGCGATCTTGATGATGTGAAGGACATTGTTAAGCAGGAAGTTCTCATCGACAAGAAGTTTGAGATGCTTGAGAAGAAGCTCGCCGGTGCCAACAGCATCGCAGCAGCCAAGGCCAAGGGTGCTCAGGTGACCGACGTTAAGCAGGTTACATTTGCCGCTCCCGCCTTCATCCCCACACTCGGTGCAAGCGAGCCTGCCCTCAGCGGTGCAGTTGCTGCCACCAAGCAGGGACAGTTCTGCAAGCGTGTCATCAAGGGTAATGCCGGTGCCTACATGCTTCAGGTTGTGAAGAAGTCAAAGCGTCAGGGCGTGAAGTTTGACCAGAAGGCAGTTGAGACTCAGCTCCAGCAGCAGGCTCTCCAGGCAGCCTCGATGTTCATGCGTGAGCTCAACATGAAGGCCAAGGTTGTTGACAACCGCTACCTCTTCTTCTAATATCACACATAGAAGGTCATATACATTTTATTTTCATAATTTTGGGCTGCACTTTATCAATAGGTGCAGCCTTTTTTTGTTTATTCAAGGCTTTTGGATGTACGTTCAAATCTTTCTAGGCATAATGACAATGCCATTATAGCTGTTCTCATTGCCTGACGATAGTAATGATGGATGCCAATGAATAGAATAGATTGATACAATAGAAAAGGCTGCACCTTGATGGGTGCAGCCTTTATTGTCGATAATTAATGTATTCTAAATTAAAGGGCGAACTTGTAACCAACGGTGAACTGGAATACAGAGTTCTTGCTGTCATATCCGTCCATCAACTTTGTCACACCCCAGTTGTAGCGGGCGTCAATTACGAAGTCAGAAATCTCGTATGAAAGACCCAGAGGAATAGACAAGTCGAACGACTTGATATCATTGTCATTAACCTTATCTACATCAACCTCTACACCTCCTGCCTTAATCTTTGAGCTAACCTTGAAAGCTGGCTGAACACCAACCTTTACAGCAAGACCCTTTGCAATGTAAGCATTGGCAAGGATTGGAATGTTAATGTAGTCAAGATTAAGTTTGCCAGCTTCTGCCTTTGAACCCTGCATAGAGTAGAGAGCACCAACAGAGAGAGCAAAAGTCTCGTTCATCTGATATTCAAGTTCTGCACCTGCTGCAAGACCAACCTTTGCGTCACCATTACCATCGGTAATGTTTGCTACTGTAATACCAACGAGGGGCTTCAATGAAACAGTTCCTGCCTCAGCCTGTGCGCTTGCAGTAAGTGTTGCAAATGCCATTGCAACCATCATCATAAATTTCTTCATAATCTTCCTTTTTTAAAATTATTAAATAATACGTTTAATTATATTGGCATTTTATTAATGCCGCTACAAAGGTAGGAAGATTATTTGGAATATGCAAGTTTTTTTTATTAAAATTTTCTTTCAGACGGATTAATTGACATAAAATATGTAAAAATGAATAATACAATTCTTTTGTCTCGTCTTTTTTTGCTAACTTTGCGGTCGATAATAAGATTATGAACCCATATATATAATAAGGTATATGAAGAAACAAAAGATTTATAGCCTTGCCGTGGCAATATGCATGACGGCAACAGTGAACGCCCAGACGGGTGGCATATCCTCCAAGATGCTAGGAGAGATACAAAAGCAGAATAAGATGACTCCGGCGGAGAACGCCATCGCTAATGCCATTGCGGCAAACTCGATTGATAATCTGGCACAAAACCGCAATAATGCTGCGGAACTGGACACATACTTCAGTATCGAGACCCCAAAGCAGACTATCACCGACCAGAAGAGTTCGGGACGCTGCTGGATGTTTAGCGGAATGAATGTGCTCAGAGCCAACTTCGCCAAGCGCACCGACTCACTCAGAGTGGAGTTCTCACAAGCCTACCTCTTCTTCTACGACCAATTGGAGAAGGCCAACCTCTTCCTTCAGGGAGTGATAGACACGGGTAAGAAGCCCATTGACGACCAGAGAGTGCAGTTCTTCTTTAAGAACCCCATCAACGACGGTGGAACATTCTGCGGAGTGGCCGACCTGACAGAGAAATACGGACTTGTGCCAAAGCAAGTGATGCCAGAGAGCTATTCGAGCGACAACACATCCAAAATGGCACGATTGATTTCATCTCGACTGAGGGAAGACGGACTGATATTGCGCAAGATGGTGGCTGAAGGCAAGAAAGCTGCTGATATCGAGAAGGCTAAGACTGAGATGCTCGCAACGGTATATCGCATGCTCGCCCTCACCATCGGCGAACCGCCCACGCAGTTCACCTACGCCCATCGCAACAAGGATGGAAAGGCTGTGGGAGAACCCAAGACATATACCCCGCAGGAATTCTTCAAGGAGGTGGTGGGCGACAAGCTCAACGGCACTTTCATCATGGTGATGAACGACCCTCGACGTCCTTACTACAAGACCTATGAGGTGGAGCTCGACCGCCATACCTACGACGGACACAACTGGAAATACCTCAATCTGCCGATGGACGACATAGAGCAGTTGGCTATAGCCTCGCTAAAGGACGGACGTAAGTTGTATAGCTCGTATGACGTGGGTAAGATGCTCGACCGCAAGCGCGGATACGGCGACACCGAAAACTTTGACTACGGATCGCTGATGGGCACCACCTTCGGTATGAACAAGGCGGAAAGAATAAGCACATTCGACAGTGGTTCCACACATGCCATGACCCTCACTGCCGTTGACCTCGACGAAAATGGAAAGGCTAAGAAATGGAAGGTGGAGAACAGTTGGGGAGCATCATGGGGACAGCAAGGCTGCATGATAATGAGCGACCGATGGTTTAGGGAGTATATGTTCCGACTTGTGGTTGACAAGAAATATGTGTCGGAAGAGTTGCTAAAGCTCAATGAGCAGAAACCGGTGATGGTGACTCCTGAGGACCCGCTTTTTATAAATGAAAGATGACCCATGGAAGAAATTAAGGCAATGATAGCGAGCGGCAACCTGGTGGTTGCCCTCGCACTACTTACAGAGAGATTGACAAAGGAACCGGAGAATGTCGAGGCCCTGAAGATGAGAGGCGAACTGCTGCTCAAGATGGGCGACAAACAGGGAGCACAGGAAGATGCCCGCCGTCTGATGGAGATAGCCCCCGATATGGCTGCCGACATCACGGGCGATTTCACTGCAAAAGGTGTGGAACAACGCCCTAAACGTAAGATAAGTAACCTCAATCCCCTCGGTATTTAAGAAAAATCACAGTAAAAACGAAAAAAAGTAGCAAATTATTTGTGTATTTCACAAAAATGTTATACTTTTGCACCGTAAAAATACAATAAGTAAGTTACATTAAAAAAGAAATAATTATGAGTTTGAATCAGTTCGCATACTTTTACGGCTTTTACTTTTACTTTGCAGGGAACTGTGAAGCGGGAAGTTGCGTGTAGATTTCAACTTATGACAAGAGATTAAAAATACTCAAGGGTCCCGCTTCATTCTGAATGTTGCGGGATTTTTTTTAAATTGAAAATTGTAGATTGAAGATTGAAAATTGACTATATATAAATAATGAAGAGAATAGCAATACAAGGAATGATTGGTTCGTTCCACGACATCGCTGCCCACCAGTATTTCGAGGGCGAACAGTTGCAGTTGATATGCTGCGACACTTTCGAGCAAGTGTTCGAGAGCGTCAAGAAGGACCCGACGGTAATTGCAATGACAGCCATCGAGAATACTATCGCCGGCAGTTTGCTCCACAACTACGAGTTGTTGCGCGATTCCGGACTCAGTGTAGTGGGGGAGCATAAGTTGCATATATCCCACTGTATATGCTGTCTGCCCGACGATGAGTGGGAGACAATCCAAGAGGTTCACTCTCATCCTGTGGCCCTGATGCAATGCCGCAACTTTCTGGCCCAGCATCCCGAGATAAAGGCAGTGGAAAGCGAAGACACCGCCGGCTCGGCCAAGTATATCGCCGAGAACAGTTATAAGTGCCAGGGATGGGCTGCGATATGCAGCAGTACGGCAGCCCGACTTTACGGTCTCAAGGTGCTTGAGGACAATATCGAGGACAACAAGCACAACTTCACCCGTTTCCTCGTGTCGTCAAATCCCATGAAAGCCGATTTCCTTCGTCCGCTTGAGAAGACCAACAAGTCGAGCCTTGTCTTCTCACTTCCTCATGAGGAGGGATCGCTGTCGCAGGTGTTGAGTATTCTCAATTTCTACAAGATCAACCTGACGAAGATACAGTCGCTGCCAATCATAGGTCATGAGTGGGAGTATCTGTTCTATGTGGATGTCACCTACGACAATCTCACTCGCTATCGTCAGAGTATCGATGCAATAATTCCGCTTACAAAAGAACTTAAAATATTAGGTGAATATGTGTCCAAATAACATCAAACCAGCAGAGCGTCTTTCGCTCGTCAGCGAATACTACTTCAGCAGAAAACTGAAGGAGGTGGCACAGATGAACGCCGAGGGTAAGGACATCATCAGTCTTGCCATTGGCAGTCCCGACATGCCACCGTCGAAACAAACAATACAGACATTGTGCGAGGTGGCAAGCCGCCCCGACACTCATGGATATCAGCCCACAATGGGAACACCCGAATTGCGCAAGGCAATGGCTGATTTCTATAAGCGATGGTATGGAGTGGAACTCAATCCCGCCACCGAAATCCAACCTCTTATCGGTTCTAAGGAAGGCATTCTGCATGTCACTCTCGCCTTCGTTAATCCCGGCGAGGAGGTGCTTGTGCCCAATCCCGGTTATCCCACCTACACCTCACTGAGCAAGATTCTTGGGGCAAAGGTGGTGAACTACGACCTCATGGAGGACAACGGATGGCAACCCGACTTCGAGCAGTTGGAGAAGATGGACCTGTCGAGGGTGAAACTGATGTGGACCAACTATCCCAACATGCCCACTGGAGGCAATGCACGTATGGAGACCTACGAGCGACTCGTGGATTTCGCTCGCAAGCATAACATCGTAGTGGTGAACGACAATCCATATTCGTTTATCCTCAACGACAAACCCATGTCACTGCTTCAGGTGGAGGGCGCAAAGGACTGCTGCATTGAGTTTAACTCGATGTCCAAGAGTCATAACATGCCCGGATGGCGCGTGGGAATGTGCGCCACAAACCCCACTTTCATCTCCTGGATTCTCAAGATTAAGAGCAATATCGACAGTGGCACATTCCGCGGAATACAGTTGGCGGCAGCTGCTGCACTCTCCAACGCCGAGGAGTGGCATCATGAGGCCAACATCGAGACATACGCCCGCAGACGTAAATATGCCGAGCAGATAATGGATGCCCTCGGATGCAAGTATGACCCCAATCAAGTTGGAATGTTCCTTTGGGGACGCATCCCCGACAGCTACTCCAACTGTGAGGAACTCACCGAGCGTGTTCTCCACGAGGCAAGAGTGTTCATCACTCCCGGATTCATCTTCGGCTCTAAGGGCGAGAGGTATGTACGCATCTCCCTCTGTGCAAAGGAAGAGAAGATTCAGACTGCACTGGAAAGAATAAGGAAATTGAAAATTGAAAATTGAAGATTGAAGATTGAAAGATTGAAAAATTAAAAAATTGAAATATTATGGAATTAGAATTAGAAAAGCTTTCGTTGCCCAGTGACAACGAGCGTCCGTTTGTGATAGCAGGACCATGCTCCGCCGAGACTGAGGAGCAAGTGATGACAACAGCCAGGGACTTGGCAGCCAAGGGATGTCACATGTTCCGTGCAGGTGTGTGGAAACCACGTACCAAGCCAGGAGGATTCGAGGGTAATGGTGAGAAGGCACTGCCCTGGATGAAGCAGGTGAAGGAAGAAACCGGTATGCTCGTGGCTACCGAGGTTGCTACTCCCGAGCATGTCGAACTGGCACTGAAGTATGGTATCGACATCCTTTGGGTAGGAGCACGCACCACCGCCAATCCATTTGCCATGCAGGCTCTTGCAGACTCACTCAAGGGTATCGACGTTCCTGTATTTGTGAAGAACCCTGTCAACCCCGACCTGGAGTTGTGGATTGGTGCCATGGAGCGTATCAATCAGGCCGGTATCAAGAAGATGGCTGCCATACACCGTGGTTTCTCAAGCTACGACAAGAAGATATACCGCAACATGCCTATGTGGCAGATTCCTATCGAATTGCATCG
Source organism: uncultured Prevotella sp. (assembly GCA_945869265.1). Lineage (GTDB taxonomy): Bacteria > Bacteroidota > Bacteroidia > Bacteroidales > Bacteroidaceae > Prevotella. The sequence goes on from CAMBOI010000021.1 coordinate 36,904, forward strand.
CCGCATACCCGATCTGCCTATCATCTGCGACCCGTCGCACATTGGTGGACGACGCGAACTCGTGGCACCTATCTGTCAGCAGGCAATGGATCTCGGTTTCGACGGACTTATCGTTGAGAGCCACTGCAATCCCGATTGCGCATGGAGCGACGCCAAGCAGCAGGTTACCCCCGATGTGCTCGACTATATTCTCTCTCTGCTCGTAGTGCGCAGTGAGACCACTACCACAGAGAGCATCACCCAACTCCGTCATCAGATTGACGAAATCGACAACCAACTCATGGATCTTCTCTCCAAGCGTATGCGAGTATGCCGTGAAATCGGTCAATACAAGAAGGAGCACAACATGACAATCCTTCAGACTGCCCGCTACAACGAGATACTCGAGAAGCGCGGTGCACAGGGTGCACTCTGCGGTATGGACAGTGACTTCGTTGCCCAGGTATTCGAGAAAATCCACGAGGAGAGCGTGCGTCAGCAGATGGAGATTATCAACAAATGATGCAGCCAAGCGTCATTTGTTGAATATAATATAAAAATTTGAATGCAATGAAAATTTTGATAATGGGGGCAGGTAAGATGGGAAGTTTCTTCCTTGACTTACTTAGCTTCGACCATGAGACGGCAGTGTATGAGAAAGACCCCAAGCGAATGAGGTTTACATACAACTGTCAGCGCCTTACGACATTAGACGAGGTGAGGGAGTTCGCTCCCGAACTCGTCATTAATGCCGTGACAGTAAAATACACCATACCGGCATTTAAGGAAGTGCTGCCTTATCTGCCAAAGGATTGTATCATTAGCGATATATCGTCGGTGAAGACCAACCTCAAGGAGTACTACGAAGAGACAGGCTTCCGCTATGTCAGCACCCACCCGATGTTCGGTCCTACCTTCGCCAACCTCAACCAGTTGAGCGAGGAGAATGCCATCATCATCAGCGAGGGCGATTATATGGGACGTATCTTCTTCAAGGACCTCTACAGTCGTCTCGGTCTTAATATCTACGAATATACCTTCGAGGAGCATGACCGCACAGTGGCTTACTCACTGAGTATTCCCTTTGTCAGCACATTCGTGTTTGCTGCCGTGATGAAGCATCAGGACGCTCCTGGTACTACCTTCAAGCGCCACATGGGTATAGCCAAGGGCGTGCTCAACGAGGATGACTATCTGCTGCAGGAAATCCTGTTCAACCCCTACACGAGCGATCAGGTGGCACAGATACGCGATGAACTCAAGGAACTGCTTGACATCATCGACCATAAGGATGGTGATCGCATGAAGCTGTATCTTAAGAAAATCCGCGACCACGTGAGGGGAGACATTGAGATTTCTAAATAATTAGGGATTAGGGATTAGGAATTGGCACATAAGTATCATATAGTAGCATTCCTGACGGTGGCAGTGTGGGGCACTACCTTCGTGTGGACAAAATTGTTGATAATCAACGGATTGTCACCTGCGCAGATATTCACTTTGCGCTTCATCATTGCCTACGTGCTCCTGACGGGATTTTCGCTGTGGCGAGGACGACATAAATGGTTGTCGGACAATTGGCGCGACGAACTTACGATGATGGCATTGGGACTGACGGGCGGGTCGATGTATTTCCTCACGGAAAACGAGTCCCTCCGCTTTACCACTGCCACCAACACATCGCTTATAGTGTGCTCATGCCCACTGTTTGCGATGCTCATCATAGCCCTCTTCTATAAGTCGGAGCGATTCAGTCGCCTACAGGCTCTCGGTTCGCTCCTCGCAATGATAGGAATGGCGGCAGTGGTTCTCAACGGTCATTTTGTGCTCCATCTCTCGCCCTTGGGCGACACATTGGCATTCTCCGCCTGTATATGTTGGGCACTCTACACACTGTTGATGAAACCCGTCATGGGGCGTTATCCCGCGATGTTTATCACGCGCAAGGTGTTCTTCTATGGCATACTCACGATATTGCCTTATTATATCTTTGTGCCTGATATGCCGTCGCTTGATGTGCTGATGCGCCCCGAGGTGGCACTCAATCTGCTTTTCCTTGGCAGTGTAGCGTCGATGCTTTGCTATCTCACGTGGAGCTGGTGTATGAAGGGGCTTGGAGCAGTCATCTGCACCAATTGGGTGTATGTCAACCCCATCACCACTATCATTGCCGCATGGTTGATACTTGATGAGCAGATTACGGTGTATTTCCTTATCGGTTCGATACTGATAATAGCAGGAATGTATCTCTCGTCAAAAAAATAAAAATTAATATTAAAAGACATGGGAGCAGGTAAATGGATTGGCGGTATATTAGGATTTATTACCGCCGGACCACTCGGAGCCTTGGCAGGAGTGGCATTAGGTGCATTGTTTGAGAATGGTCTCGATGCAGTGAACAATCCCGACAACTCGGGAACACGTAGTTTTAGTGGAGCGCGCACCGACGAGGAGCAGCGCAACAGTTTTATGTTCTCTCTGATGGTGTTGTCGTCCTATATCATCAAGGCCGACGGCAAGGTGATGCATTCCGAGATGGAGATGGTGAGGAATTTCCTTCAGTCGAGTTTCGGTGTTGATGCAAAGACCCAGGGCGAGCAGATAATGCTTCGCCTCTTCGAGGAGCAGAAGCGTCAAGGCAAGATTCAGTTTAAGAACACCGTTGCCCAGTGCTGCGAGCAGATAGCCATGAATATGGAGTATGCCCAGCGCTTGCAGTTGGTGAGCTTCCTCTTGGCAATAGCCCAAGCCGACGGTCATGTTGATCCCACCGAGATAATGGCCATCCGCGAGTGTGCCCAGTGGATGAGGATGCAGGCCGGCGATGTGGATTCTATGCTCAATCTCAAGGGCGACTCGCTTGAGGATGCCTATAAGGTATTAGGTGTAAGTCCCTCAGCCTCAGATGATGAACTACGCAAGGCCTATCGTCGTCTTGCCCTCGAGCATCATCCCGATCGTGTGGCTGCACTTGGTGAGGATGTGCGTCGTGCCGCAGAAAAGAAGTTCCAGGAAATCAACGCTGCCAAAGACCGTATCTGGAAGGCCCGCGGCTTATAGTTGCTTTGGACAGATGTCGCTGAACGGACATTTGTCGCACTTGGGATTGCGGGCGGTGCACACGTATCGCCCGTGGAGCAGAAGCCAATGATGAGCCTTACCGAGGTCGTCGGCAGGGATATATCGGCATAGCTTCTTCTCCACCTTCAGTGGAGTGTCGTCGCTCTTAGCTACAAGTCCCATACGATGACTCACGCGAAAGACATGAGTATCCACCGGCATGGCATTCTCGCCGAAAGCCACAGTAAGCATCACGTTGGCAGTCTTTCGCCCCACACCGGGCAAGGCTGTCAATTCGTCGAGTGTATGCGGCACCTCACCCCCATGCTTCTCCATCAGCATACGGGCCATGTCAATCAAGTGTTGCGACTTTGCATTGGGGTAGGACACAGATGACACAAGTGCCAGCACCTCCCCAAAGTCAGCCTCTGCCATACGTGCGGCATCGGGAAAACGCTCAAACAAAGCCGGTGTCACCATGTTCACCCTCTTGTCAGTGCATTGTGCACTCAACATCACCGCCACAAGCAGTTGGAATGTGGTGGAGTAGGTGAGTTCCGTTGTCACCTCGGGCATTTCCTCTCTGAAATGCTCAAGTATTCTGTCATATATCTCTTGTTTCTTCATATAATCAAACAAATAATATCATCCAAATAGCGCGCGGAGTGCTTCCTCCACCTTCTTCACAGGAACGAGTTCGATATTGTATTTCTTACCCTTTAGTCCTGCGAGATTATACTTAGGGATAATCATGTGCGAGAATCCGAGTTTTTCAGCCTCCGAGATACGTTGCTCAATACGGTTCACCGGTCTCACCTCACCGCTAAGTCCCACTTCTCCCGCCATACACCATCCTGCCTCAATCGCCGTATCCACATTGCTCGACAATACGGCGGCAATCACACTCAAGTCCATTGCAAGGTCAGTGACGCGCAGTCCACCCGCAATATTCAGGAACACGTCCTTCTGTATTAGTTTGAATCCCACGCGCTTCTCAAGCACGGCGAGCAGCATATTGAGTCGTCGCTGGTCGAATCCCGTGGCAGTGCGCTGGGGCGTACCATATGCAGCCGACGACACCAATGCCTGAGTCTCTACGAGGAACGGGCGCACACCCTCCACAGCCGACGAGATGGCAATGCCGCTCAGTCCCTCGTGGTCTTGTGTCAACAGCAGTTCCGAGGGGTTGCTCACCTGTCTTAATCCCGATTGCTGCATCTCGTATATACCCAATTCTGAGGTAGAGCCAAATCTGTTCTTTATGCTTCTCAGTATGCGGTACATATAGTGCTGGTCGCCCTCAAACTGTATCACGGTATCCACTATATGCTCCAGTATCTTCGGTCCTGCCAATGTTCCCTCCTTGTTGATATGTCCGATGAGAATCACCGGCACTCCGCTCGTTTTGGCAAATCGCAACAATGCCGATGCGCACTCCCTCACCTGTGTCACACTGCCCGGACTCGTCTCCACATCCTCGGTTGAGATAGTCTGTATCGAGTCGATGACCACAATATCGGGGTTCACCTCCTTGATATGCTCGAATATCCTCTCTAACGATGTCTCGCAGAGGATATGCACATTGTCGTTGTCGGTATGAGGTATGCGTTCAGAGCGCATCTTCAGCTGATGTGCACTTTCCTCTCCGCTCACGTATAGTATGCTCCTTTCGGGCATCTGCAGTATGGTTTGCAGGGTCAGCGTACTCTTGCCTATTCCCGGTTCTCCGCCAAGCAAGACGATGGATCCGGGCACTAAGCCGCCACCGAGCACTCGGTTGAGCTCGGTGTCGTGCATGTCAATTCGCGGTTCCTCACGCGTACTTATCTCGCGCAGCAACATCGGGCGCGAGGAATTGCGCATGCCCCTGCCGATGACACCTGCACGCGAGGATGCCGTGGCTGCATTGCGCGCCAAAGATGCTGCCGACTCGCCTGCTATTCTTATCTCCTTGAACGTGTTCCATTGTCCGCAGCTTGGGCATTTGCCAATCCATTTCTGCGACTCTTGACCGCAGTTGCTGCATACGTATGCTATCTTATCTTTTGCCATATTGCCACAAAAGTACGGATATTTTTTGATATTACAAAATTTATTTGTACTTTTGCAACCATAATTCAGAAAAAACGATGAAAAAGATGAGAAAAATGACATATTTTGCAGTCTTTATGGCTGCTGTAGCGTTCATGTCGGCATGCGGAAATTCGTATCAGGAGACCAAGCGATTGTCGCGTCTCGAAAGACAGCGTCTTGCCAAGGAAGACTCCGCGGCACTCAAGATTGCCGTGATGCCCACGCTCGACTGTCTGCCCCTCTATGTGGCAAGGGAGTATAAGTGGTTTTGCGACGGAAAGACCGACATCCGCCTGAAGTATTTCACCTCGCAGATTGACTGCGACACGGCCATCCTCAACGGTAGGGTGGAGGGGGCGGTGAGCGACCTCGTCCGTGTGGCTCGCATGAACAAGAGCGGGGCAAAGGTGAAACCGCAGATTGCCACCGCCGCCTATTGGCAGTTGTTCACCAACCGCAACTCGCGCATCCGCCAACTCAACCAGCTCGACGACAAGATGGTGGCAATGACGCGCTACTCAGTCACCGATATGCTTGCCGACCATGTCGTGGATAGTGCCAAGCTCAAGAGCGAGCGGGTGTTCAAGGTGCAGATAAATGACGTGAATGTGCGCCTGCAGATGATGCTCAACAACGAGATGGATGCCATGTTCGTCACCGAACCGCAAGCCACACTCGCCCGATTGGCCAAGCACAAGGTGCTGCTTGACACGCGCAAGATGAACTGGCATATGGGTGTCATCGCCTTCAGGGAGAAACCGATGAAGGACGTGGATCGCAAGCGACAGTATGACGTCTTCGTCAAGGCCTACAACCAGGCTTGCGACTCAATCAACAAAAACGGCATTGCCCGCTATGCCCACCTCATGGAGAAATACTGCCGCACCCGCAGTGCGGTTCTTGACTCCATCCCCAAAACCAAGTTCCCTCATGCCGTGGGACCACGTGAGAAAGATGTCTTAAGAGCAGAAAAGTATATTAAATAAAAGAGGAGAAACATATGGAAAATATGTCAAGCACCATACAGGGTATATATTGCGATTTGCACAATGATTTCTTTGCCGCCATCGAGAATATCAAGGAGTATATAGAAAAGAAGGGCGACCGCAAGGATATACAGTATAAGTTGCAACAACTTGAGAGCGAGATGGAGCTCTCGTGCAGTTGGTGGAAAGAGCCTAAGCCCTGTCCGCCAGCCGATGATATGCTCAACAGCTATTTCCTTCCCAAGCTCCGAAGGCTATGGGACGACTATCTCTTGCTCGAAATGATGACCGCCAACAACAATTACCTCCTATCGCTGCGCAACAAGGTGAGGGCAAGCGGACGCGACTGGTCGTGGGGCGAAATACGCAAGTGCCTGGAGAGTTTTGTGTCGAACATCGCCGTGCTCCAGCTGCAGAATGACAACGAAGCCATCCAACAACGCTTGGAGGTGATATACGAGGAACAGAAGAAATACCGTCATCAGATGTTCATCTACGTCCTCACCGAACTCCGCCTCTCGGATGGCGACATACAGGAACTTGAGGAACTTTTGCTCACACCCACCATCGACAACATCGACCAGAGGATGATTATCTCTGCACTGACAATCAACGGACTGATGGTGTTCGACCCTCTCAAACTGCGACTCCTCGTCAACGTATATCGCAAGTCGGACGACATACCCGTTAGGCAATATGCCTTGGTGGGATGGGCCCTGACGTTGCCACGCCCGCCATATTATGCCGATGACAGTTTGGTGCAGATGATAAAAGACCTGGTGGATAACGACGCTACGGTGAGGGAGGAGTTGGCTCAGTTGCAGATACAGTTGGCATATAGCCTATCGGCAGATAAGGACTCACGTAAGTTCCAGGAAACCATCATGCCCGACATAATGAAGGCCTCTAATATGCGTTTCACCGACAAGGGAGTGGAAATGCAGGACGACGACCCCATGGACGACATCCTCGGGCGCAGCGACACCGAGAAGCAGATGGAGGAGATAGAGGCGCGCATGCGCAGCTATATTGACAAGCGCAGTCAGGGCATGGACCTCTTCTTCCAGGGTTTCAAGCACATGAAGCGCTATCCCTTCTTCAGCGACATCTCCAATTGGCTTGTGCCCTTCTATTACGAGCATCCCGACATTGCCCACGCCATGCGTCAGATGGGTGGAAACGGTATGCTCAACCTTATGCTCGACGCCCCGATGTGCGACAACGACAAGTATTCCTTTGTCTTTGCCTTCCTCTCCATCATGAACAAGATGCCCCAGGAGATTATAGAGCAGTTGCAGCAAACAGCCCCTCCCGAAAATGCCTATCGCGATTGGATGAGCGATCCTGCCATCCTGCGTCGCAACTATCTGCAGTCGCTCTATCGTTTCTTCCAACTATTCCCTTATAGTGAGAGCTTCGTCAGTCCTTTCTGTGATACCGAAGAGGTTGAGATGCCATATTTAGATCCGCCCTCTTGGCTTATCGTTGCGAATAAGACACTTATGGAAACTCGTTTCGACAACAATATTATTGACTTGCTGAAGTATTTCCTCCGCAAAAAAGATTTTGGTGCAGTACAATTTATATTGGAAGATTATGATAATAATCGTGAAGATAGTTTTGACCTCTGCTATGTACGCACTCTTTACTATGCAGAAAGTTTGCCAGATTATGATGATGAATTCCAGTATAACATAGAGTATTGCCTGAAGGTCAAGCCCGATAGCATTTCGTTGAGGAAACTGTATGCCAAGTGGTTGTATTCTTGCGAAAAATTCCAAGAGGCAAAGACCTTGTTTGGCAAATTGATGGAGGAAAAAGACGGCAATCGCAACTATATGTTCAGCTATGCCTTGTGTTGTCAAAAATTGGGTGATTATGATGAGGCGAAGAAGGTGCTTTTCCGTCTTGCCTACGAACATCCCGACGACCGTGAGGTGGGTATATTGCTTGCCTCCACGCTTTTCCTCGATGGCAAGACCGAGGATGCCTTCAAGCGTGTTGACAAGTTGTCGGCAGATGATTTGGATGAAAAGGTGAAAAAGGAGTTGACAGTAGTCCGCTCCTTATCCCTGCTCGCTCTCAACCGTCGCGAGGAGGCTTCCAAGTGTTATGCTTCCTCAATTGAGATATCTGATGAGAGTGCGCATTTCCATACACCTCTTTATAACAAGGTAAATTATGACATACAACGCAACTTGAAGGAGTATCGTCATCGTCTTAAAGAGTTGGGATTGGACGGCAAACCGCTTGACATCTTCACGCACGAGGTTTACAAGTTGGTTAAAGCACTGGAGTGAGCAGGTGGGCAAACCATCCCACAAACTTCTTCCACGGTGTGCGCCACTTGTCCCAATATTCCTCTGTGAGATAGTCGCAGTCCTTCTTGTCGTTGTCGAAGAGTCGGCTCAGTTCGGCTGTCACGTGCTTGTCCAATATCACCGCATTCTCCTCGTAGTCGAATCTCAGACTTCTTGCATTCAGGTTGGCGCTTCCCACAGTGCAGAATTTCCCATCCACCATAATCACCTTCGTATGGTGGAATCCCGGTTTGTATAGATAGATATGACATCCGTGCTTCATCAGTTGGTGCACATTATAGAACACGCAGTCGGGTGTGAGCGGAATGTCACTCCTTAGAGACACCATTATCTCCACCTTCACCCCTCTCTCGGCAGCCTTTCTGAGCGCTTTCTTCAGTCGCGGACTGAGGGTAAGGTAGGGGTTCACCAGTTTGATACTGTCCTTAGCGGCATCAATGGCATTGGCATAGAAATCGCGTATGATACGATTGGTGGTCCTCGGTTCCCTGTTCACTATTCCCACCACCTGCTTGTGTGCCGATGCTGTAGTGTCGGGTTTCAGTCCCGTCATCTCCACCTTCTCGTATGCCCTGAAGTATTTCTTTCCCCACACGTTCTGTTCCGTCACCTTGTTCCATATTCTCAGGAAGATCATCTGCAACTGACTCACTGCTCCTCCCTCTATTCTGCAGTGCATGTCGCGCCATGATCCCACCTGCTCCGTACCTTTTATATAATAGTCGGCCACGTTCATACCTCCGGTGTATGCCACATTCCCGTCGATTACCACAATCTTTCGGTGGTCGCGGGTGAATACATGGTTCACCCAGGGAAATCTCACTGGGTCAAACTCATAAATCTCAATTCCGTCGGCACGCAGTTTCTCCACGTGCGAGCGCTTCAGAGGACGGTTGTTCGAGTCGTTGCCGAATCCGTCAAACAGTGCTCTCACCTCCACTCCCTCCTTCGCCTTCGTTCGCAGAAGGTCGAATAGGGCAGATGCTATCGAGTCGTTGCGAAAATTGAAATATTCCAGGTGTATGCTGCTCCGTGCCTGCCGTATGGCGGCAAACATGTCGTCAAATTTCTCCTGTCCCGAGGTCAGCAGCGTCACGCTGTTGTTATGTGTGAACACCACCCCGTCTTTCTCTAACGCCTGTCTGATAACCGTGTCGCTGCTTTGCAGTATCAGCGAAATGGCTATAAGTATTGGTATTGTCCTTAACTCCTTAAACACCTTAACTCCTTAACTCCTTTAACTCCCTTAACTCCTTAAATTACTTCTTTCTATGCGCCAATCTGTACTCCAGAGGCGACATTCCGAATTTATCCTTGAAAATGTTTATAAAGTTTTCTGCCGTGATGAATCCCACGTTGATGGCAAGCTCCGACAAGTTGATGTCGGTGCGCTCGAGCAATGTGCAGGCATGGCGCAGTCGCAAGTCGCGCACCAATTCCGCCGGAGTCTTCTGCGTGATGGCCTTGATGCGGTGGAAGAAGGGCACTCGTCCCATGCCCATTGCCGACGACATCTCTTCGAGGTTGATCTGTCCGCGACTCATGTTCTGCATCACATATTGTTCCACGTTGTGTATGAGTTGCTCGTCCATGGCGTTGTTCATCGAGTATTCGCCGATGGTCTTACCCCCGCTGTAGTATTCCATTCCCGGAACCTGCGGCAGGTCTTTCTTCTCTTCCTCAGCCGGTTGGTCGCCAGGCTTTGCCTCGGGCTTGATACCCTCGGGCAGTGCCTTTATCTGTCCCTCCATCTCGCCCGCCATGTCGTCGTAGTTGATGGTGGACGTGGTCATACTTGCGTTGTATCCCTCCAGTCGTCGTGTCTCCTGTCCCTCAATCAGTCCGCTCATGTCGATGTTCATCTGCAGTCCGAGCAGTCGGTTGAATCTCATTGCTGCCTCCTGCATGTTAAACGGTTTGGCGAGATAGTCGTCAGCCGACACGGTGATGTTTCTCTCCTTCATCTCGGCTGCACTCAGCACACCGTTGGTCATCAGCACAAACTTTATGTCCTGGGTGCGCTTGTTGGTCTTGATATAGTTGCACAATTCGCTACCCGTCATCTTTGGCATAATCTCCTTACATACCACGATGTCCGGTTTGAGCACCTCCAGGTCGGTGTGAGCCTTCGTGGAGTCGTCGTATGTATGTATGGTGTAAATCTGTCCCAGATGAGCAGTGATGAAATTGAGGAAGTCCTTGTTGTCATCCACGATAGCCACCACATATTTCTGAGTTTCCAGTTTCTCCTTCGGCGGACGTATGGTAGCCGTCAGCTCAGCCGTTTCACCCAGCAGTTTCACCTCTCCACGGTCGTTCAATTGAAGTCTGTCGGCAGCAAGGGCAGTAGCCTTCGACTCGGGATCGTCCAGATACATCTGCATCTCTGAAATACGCGTGATAATCTGCAGCATCTGGAAGTGCAGCGAGTTCACCTGCTCCTTTTGGTCAACCGTAGTAGCGGTATCCGATATATTTCCGATTATCGACGTCATTCTTGCCATCGGTTGTCTCAAGTCGTCGCTGGCAGCCTTCAGTTCCTCTCTCTGGCGTGCCAATTCATTGATAACCTCCTTTTTCTTAGTCCATATATAATTGATTCGCTTCGACACCGTGCGGTAGATATACACCGCAGCGATAATCACAATCACATACACGAGAATCATCCACCATTGCATCCACCAGGGGTTGGATATCTCGATTATGAGCACGCGTTCCTGTCGGCTCACAGCACCGTCAGCGCTCATGGCCTTCACGTGCAGGGTGTATTTGCCGCTCTTCAGTTTCTTGAATGTCACTCCGTGCTGCAGGGGGTCGGCATTGCGCCATTCGTTGTCGAGTCCTTCCATCCAATACATGAATTGCAGTCGTTCGCCCTGGTTGTAGTTGCCGGCAGAGAATTTCAGGCTGAATGTGTTCTGACTGCTCATCAGTTCCAACTTGTTGCTCTCGTTGAGAGCCTGGGGCAGGGTCACCATTCCGTTGTATTCGTGTCCTGTCTTTATCTCTGTTTCTCCGATAAACAGTTGTGTCAGCATCACTCTCGGCAGCGAGTTGGTGTCGTCCTTGCTCCTCTCGCTTATCCAGTTCACGCCATACAGTCCGCCGAACAACACGTTGCCGTCGTTCTTGCAGATTATGGCCCCGGGATTAAACTCGTTGCTCTGCAGTCCGTCCGAGAGGTCATAGTTATATAGCCCGTAGCTGAACACGTCGCCCACATGGTCGCCCTGCACCACCACCCTGCACACTCCGTTGCTTGTGGTGAGCCATATATTATTGTTCTTGTCCTCGGTGATACCGCAGATGCTGTTGTTGCATAGTCCGTTGTCCTCGGTGATGTAGTTGAGACTGTCGTTCTTCAGGTTGAGCACGTTCACACCGTCTCTTGTTCCTATCCACAGCAGTCCCCTTGAGTCCTGCAGCACCTGTGTCACATAGTCGCTGGTGAATTTCTTGAGGTTGCTCGAGTTGCCGGTGAATATTTTCTTCTCGGTGGTCGAGAGGTTGAGTATCATGAGTCCCTCGTTGGTACCCACGAGCATGTTGTTGTTGCTGCCGTAGTATAGCGAGGTGATCATGTTGGTGTTGAGCCTGCCGTTCTCCTTGGTGTATGTGGAGAAGGTGTTCATCTTGGGGTTGAACACCTGCAGACCGCCGTTGGTGGCTATCCACAGACTGCCCGAGCGGTCGCAGCACAATGCGTTGATATGGTCGTCAATCAGCGTGTTGGTGTTGTTGCTGTCCCTCTTTGCCGAATATATTGTTGTGCCTCCGGCATGTATGCGTGTCAGTCCGTTCTCGGGCGATCCCACCCACAGGCTTCCGTCCTTGGTGGTTGTCATTGCGCTCACCTTCAGGCTTGCCAACGGTCCTGAGTAGTCGAGCACACCGTTGTTGCTTGTGCCATACCACATCTTGCCGCCCTCGTCCTGTGTCATGGCGGTGATGTCGCCGAGGAATGCCGACTGGAACTTGTATATGTTCTTGCCGTAGTATGCCACTCCGGCTTTCTCCGTTCCCACCCATAGCAGGTCGGTGTCATCCACATACACGCTCAGTATGCTTTTCTGTGTCTCCGTCGGGCGTGTCCTGTCGTTGATGGCGCGCGGTTCCACGCTCTCTGTTTCGTGCGTGTTGACATTCATTCTTATCAGGCCGGCGCGGTCGGTGGCTATCCAGATGTTTCCGCTTCGGTCGCCTGCCATGCCAAACACGCTTCGGTCCACGTTGTTGCCCGTCATGCCGAGCTGGTCGCCAATGGTGGTGTTCCATGTGTTGTTGTTCTTGTTATACACCATCAGTGTGCCGTGGCCATACAGCCAGATGTTGTCTATCTGGTCGGCGAATGCCTTCAGCGATGTCGAGTGTCTGAGGCCCTGTTCGGCGATGTCTTGGTTTATCCACAGTGTCTGCTGTTGGTGGGCGATGTCGCAGCAGGCTATCGTGCCGTTGTCATACACTATCAGTGCTCCCTCCCTACATTCGCTTATCGACACCACATTGCCTTCGGGGATTCCCTTGGTGTCGGCTGTGTAGCTGAATTCATACATAAGCTGCTGCTGGGTGTTGTATGCAAATATACCACTTTTGGGGATATACATCCACATGTTCTTTCTTTGGTCGATATACACTATTTGCGGTGCCTCGGTCAGGCCCATCTTCGAATACACCTGCCTCATGTCGCGCTCAAAGCTCTCGGTCTGGGGGTGATATATGCACATCCCCGAGGCTGTCTCCACCCACAGGTTGCCGTCGAGTGTCTCCTGTATTCCCGATATGTAGCTGTCGGGAAGCGACGAACCGTCCTGTGAGTCGCTTTGGAAGTTCTTGAATGTATAGCCGTCGTATCTGTACAGTCCGGCTGGGGTGCCAAACCATACAAATCCTCGTGAGTCCTTCAGTATGCAGTTTATCTGACTGCTGTTGAGCTTGTTGCGCGAGTCTAATGTCTTGAAGTAGAATACGGCTGCCACTGTCAGCGGCAGAAGCAATAATGCCATTAATAATAACTTCCTTGTTCTTTTCATTGTGTATTCTTTTTTTTGTGTCGATTATTTTATATCATGCATGAATAATGGTCAACTACGCCAAGCAGGTGGTTGTGCTTGTCGGCCACGAGCACCGAGTGTATCTTGTATCTGCTCATGATCTTTTGCACATCGGATATCTTCGTGTCGGCACTCACCGTCTTGGGGCGTGTGGTCATGATGTCGGCAACGGTCTTGTCGAAGAACTGTGCCTTCCATTTCTCCATTGCCCTGCGGATGTCGCCGTCGGTGATGAGTCCTGCTATCTCTCCGTTGCGCTCGGCTATACCGAGTCCCAACTTGCCCCTGCTAACCTGTATGATGGCTTCGCCCAGGTGCATCTCGGGAGTGATCACCGGCATTTCCTCCGTGCGCATCACGTCGCCCGCGGTGGTCAGCAGTCGCTTGCCGAGTTCGCCTCCGGGGTGGAACTGCGCGAAGTCCTGGGGCCTGAAGTTGCGCTTCTCCATCAGTGCCACTGCCATGGCGTCGCCCATGGCAAGTGCTGCCGTCGTACTGCTCGTGGGGGCGAGGTTAAGCGGACATGCCTCCTTGCTCACGCTCACGTTGATATGATACATGCTGTATTTTGCCAACAGCGATGCCGGGTTGCCGCTCATGCCGATGATGGGTATCTCCATGTGCAGCACCATCGGTATGAATCTCAGCAGTTCGTCGGTCTGCCCCGAATTGGATATTGCCAACACCACGTCGTCCTTGGTCATCACTCCTAAGTCGCCGTGGAACACGTCGAGCGGATTGATGAAAAACGACGGCGTACCGGTACTCGACAGTGTGGCGGCTATCTTGGCTCCTATATGTCCGCTTTTGCCCACTCCGGTCACTATCACCTTGCCGTGGCAGCGGAATATCAATTCGACGGCATTGTCGAAATTGTCGTCTATCTGAGGTATCAGTCCCATCAGGGCTTCCGCCTCGTCTTTTATGCATTGTATTGCGTAATTTCGAACGTTCATCTTAATTTAAAATTAGGAATTAGGAATTAGGAATTAGGAATGAATCCGCATCCGAACTTTAATTCTTTAATTCTTTAATTTAATTTTTCAATTTTTCAATCTTCAATCTTCAATCTTCAATCTTCAATTTTCAATCTTCAATCTTCAATTTTCAATTTTCAATCTTCAATCTTCAATTTTCAATTTTTCGACAAGCTCTTCGAGCTTATTGAGTGGCAGCATGTTTGCGGCATCGCTCAGTCCCTTGTCGGGATCGGGATGCACCTCAAAGAACCATCCGTTGGCCCCGAAGGCCTTGGCAGCGAGTGCCATTGCCGGCACAAACTGTCGGTCGCCGCCAGTCTTACCACCGGCGCCTCCCGGTCGCTGCACACTATGTGTACAATCCATCACCACCGTAGGCACAATCTGCAGCATGTCGGGGATATTGCGGAAATCCACTATCAGGTTGTTATATCCGAACATGTTTCCCCTCTCCGTCAGCCACACGTCCTTGGCTCCTGCCTCGCGTGCCTTCTCCACGGGATAGCGCATGTCGTTGCCGCTCAGGAACTGCGCCTTCTTGATGTTCACCGTCTTGCCCGTCTTGGCGGCAGCCACAAGCAAGTCGGTCTGTCGGCACAGGAATGCCGGTATCTGTATCACATCCACCACTTCGCCCACGGGCGCTGCCTGATAGCTCTCATGGATGTCGGTTAGCAGGCGTAGGCCATACTTGCTCTTTATGTCTGCCAACATCTGCAGTCCCTTGTCCATTCCCGGACCGCGGAATGAGTGGATTGATGTACGGTTGGCCTTGTCAAACGAGGCCTTGAATATGATGTCGGTGCCCAACTTGTCGTTTATCCTTACAAGCTCTTGCGCCACTGTGTCGAGCAATTCCGCTGACTCAATCACGCACGGACCGGCGATAAATCTCTGTTGCATATTTAGTATTGTTTTTTATTTTATTTGGTGCAAAGATACAAATTATATTGGGATAATCAATGCTATTAACCACTTTTAACGCAGTTAGTGGCACTTTTTTTTATTTTTTGCCGTAACTTTGCACCTATGACAAACGATTATCAGATTAGAGTGCTGCCGAATATAGCATATTCAGCTGCCACCGTTAAGGAATATATAGCACGCGAAAAGGGTATCGACGCGCGCACCATCAAGGGCTTGAGAATTCTTAAGCGTAGTATCGACGCGCGTCACAACCCAGTGTATGTAAATCTCACTGTTCGGATTTTTGTTAACGAAGAGCCCCCTGCCACCGAGTATGTCGTCACCCATTATCCCGACGTCTCTTCGGGCGAGCGTGTCATCGTCGTGGGCGAAGGCCCCGGCGGACTTTTTGCCGCCCTACGTCTCATCGAGCATGGTCTGCGCCCCATTGTTATCGAGCGCGGTAAGGATGTTCACGAGCGAAAGCGCGACCTGTCCAAGATTACCAAGACGCAGAAGGTGGATCCCCAAAGCAACTATTGTTATGGCGAGGGTGGGGCAGGAGCATATTCCGACGGCAAACTCTACACACGCAGTAAGAAGCGCGGTAATGTAGAAAAAATTCTGAATGTCTTCTGCCAGCATGGGGCTTCGGTGGATATTCTCAGCGATGCCCATCCGCATATTGGCACCGACCGCCTGCCCCGTGTCATCGAGAACATGCGCAACACGATATTGACTTGTGGCGGTGAGGTGCATCATCTCACTCGCATGACCCGTCTCCTCCTTCAGGGCGACACCGTCGTGGGCATTGAGGCTCAGGGTGTTGAGAGCGGCGAGCAACTCACGTTCCGTGGGCCCGTCATCCTTGCCACAGGTCATAGTGCGCGCGATGTCTATCGCTATCTCGCCGAGAGTGGCATCGAGGTCGAGGCAAAGGGGTTGGCGGTTGGCGTGCGACTTGAGCACCCCTCCGAACTCATCGACCGCATACAGTATCACAACAAGCAGGGCAGGGGCAAGTATCTGCCCGCTGCCGAATACTCCTTCGTCACACAGGTCGATCAGCGTGGCGTCTATTCCTTCTGTATGTGTCCGGGCGGTTTTATTATCCCCGCAGCTACTGCCGACCGCCAGATAGTGGTCAACGGCATGAGTCCGAGTAATCGTGGCGGGCAGTGGTCCAACAGTGGAATGGTGGTCGAACTGCGTCCAGAGGATGTCGAGGGCGACGGACCGCTCAAGATGATGGATTATCAGGAGAGGTTGGAGGCCGACTGCTGGCAGCAGGGCAACATGCGGCAGACTGCCCCGGCGCAGCGCATGGCGGATTTCGTCAACGGCAAACTCAGCTACGACCTTCCACGCTCGTCCTATGCCCCCGGTCTCATCTCCTCGCCCCTGCATTTCTGGATGCCCGACCATGTGTCGCGCCGCCTGCGCGAGGGCTTCAAGTTCTTCGGCAGCAAAAGTCGCGGATTCCTTACTAATGAGGCAGTTGTCATTGCCGTTGAGACCCGCACCTCCTCTCCCGTACGCATACTCCGCACCCCCGACACCCTCATGCATGTCCGTCTGCGTGGTCTTTTCCCCTGTGGCGAGGGAGCAGGCTATGCCGGAGGCATCGTCTCTGCAGGTGTCGATGGCGAGCGATGTGCCGATAGCTGCGCCGCCTATCTTTCATCAATAATCAATCATCACTTCATCATATAGGCGTATTCCTTTGACGGCTTATACACGGGACAGGCTTTGGGCACTGCCCCTGGCATCTCGTTGTGACCTCGGATGACGGCCTTTGGGAACTTGCGATGGAGGTCGAGAAGGAGGCCTACCAAGGTGGCTCGCTGCTTGAGTGTGCGTGTGTCCTTGGGTTTGCCGTTGGCATCGAGACCGCCTTCGTAGCATACGCCGATGGAGCAGCGGTTGAAGGGGCGACAGTGTGCGCCCACTTCATTCAGGCGGCGGTGCTGAGTGACAGAGCCATCCTTGCGGATGTAGAAGTGATAACCGACATCGATGAAGCCACGTTGCATATGGTCGTGCTTGAGTTGCTCGGGAGTGTAGTCCTGGGTCTCGCGGGTGGCGGTGCAGTGGACGATGATGTAGCTGACGGAGTCGGCGGGCATGTAGATGCCGGGCTCAACGTCAGTGAGGAGCTGGTCCTCGGTGGCGACCTGGTCGCCACCGATGGAGAGAGGGAATGTTTCTTGGATCATAGATTACTAAGATTAAGAATGTTAATACTGTTTTACAGTCTTGCCATGCAAGAGGTGATGCAGAAAAGACTTGCAATCGTTGTGATGATTGTCATCACAGCGTTGAAGATTTCTTGAGCTGTGGGCTTTCTTTTGAAAAACGACATTTTTTTAAATTAAAGAATTAAAGAATTAATATTTTCGAAAATCATCCCCCGTCCCCTTCTTTGGCTTCGCCGAAGTCCTTCACGCTCGGCAATGTTCAAATGCATTTGACATT
>CAMBOI010000022.1 GCA_945869265.1 uncultured Prevotella sp.
TATAAACAAGTCTAACGTCTGGACATAAATCAATTTTGGCTTTCTTTCCATTTCGCTCTATGTGGACATGTATCGGTAGATGCTCGTCCAAATAGAAAAAGAATCTCATTCCAAATATTATCAGTAAAGTAGGCATATTTAATTTTTCTGCAAAATTAGTGATATTTTTGGAATAAACCAAATGATGAATTATTAATTGTAGTATTTTAACAATATCAAGGGAGCAAGACGCAAGTTTTTCTCCCTTTTTCTTTGTCCTTTCGATTTTTATTTGTAATTTTGCAGCGATGTAGCGGTGGATGGCGGACAAGATACCGTCGCGAGCCGCACTAAACATATTGACTAATAGCAACATCAGACTATCATTGTGGTGTTCCAGAAACAAGCCTAGGAAACTTCGAATTTGGATAGAAACCACATCAATGATGGTTGGCTGTGGCGTATATACATGCGTCAGGAATAAAAGGCCAATCCGCGTATAAAGATAGAAGATGTTTGCACCCAGCAATGGGTGTGAGCATTTTTCTTATACGCGGATGGGGTCCAAATATTCCTAGGCTTGTACCCCGGAACACCATAAGAAGGCGCTTGCACCCTCTTTTTATGCCTGTGTGTCTGAGGCGGATGTCATATACTGCCTAAAATGCCAGATGATAGTAGGATGGTTATTGCTTACTATCATTTGGCATACGTTATTATGAACAAACCTAAGGAACAACAAGTAAAATCGCGCGAGCGAGTGCAACAGCATGGTGAGGTATTTACTAATGAACGTGAGGTAAATGCCATGCTCGACCTCGTGAAGCACGAAACGGAACGCATCGATAGCCGATTTCTCGAACCGGCATGTGGCGACGGCAATTTCCTTGCGGAGATACTTCGCAGGAAGCTACGGGTATGCCGCAACTTTGTGGAACAAGGCAAAAACACCCAGTTGGAATATGAGAAGAACGCAGTGCTTGCTGTGAGCAGTATCTATGGCATAGAGTTGCTTCCAGACAATGTGAATGCTTGCCGTGAAAGGCTTCTTAAAATCTTTTCAGGCGAATATCATTCCCTTTTTGGCGACAGCATAAAGGCAGAATGTTTGGAAAGTATCAGCTATCTGCTCAGCAAGAATATCATCCTCGGCAATGCGCTCACATATCATAGGGTTGACAATCCCAACGAGTGGATAATAATATCTGAATGGAGCTTGCTTGGAGGCGGAATGATGAACCGCAGAGACTATGAATTCAGCTATTTGGTTGCAAGTAGTCATGGCAACGACATCTTCTCCGACGATCCTTGTAAGACATTCGAACCTGTTTATTTCCTGAAACTTAATTCTCAATCTTATGGTGAATAAAGAGTATAATCCCGATGTGCTCAACTGCATCGCCAACCTAAGCAACGACGAGGTATTTACGCCTCCCACTTTGGCAAACAAAGTATTGGACATGCTTCCGCAGGAATTGTTTTGCGATCCAAAGGCAACATTTGTTGACCCATTCTGCAAGTCGGGAGTTTTCCTGCGTGAGATTGTCAAGCGACTTGACCGCGGTTTGGCAGATAAGATTCCTAACCGTCAAAAGCGCATTGACCATATCATGCACAATCAGGTGTTTGGCATAGCCTTGACGGAGTTGACTTCCTTGCTGAGCCGTCGCACATTGTATTGCAGCAAGAGTGCAAACAGCCAGCACAGCGTGAGCTATTTCGAAGACGAACAAGGTCATGTTTTCTACAAGGCCATCAAGCACACATGGGTAAATGGCAAGTGCAAATATTGCGGTGCGAGCAAGGACGTATATGACAGAGGCAGCGAGTCTGAACAGTATGCCTATCAATTTATTCACACAGATAATCCCGAAAAATTATTCCCGAAAAATATGAAATTTGATGTTATTATAGGTAATCCACCGTATCAGTTGAGTGATGGAGGAAATGGAGCGAGTTCAAAACCTCTATATCATCTTTTTGTCCATCAAGCTCAGAGATTATGTCCTCGATTTTTATGCATGATTATTCCTGCTCGATGGTATGCAGGTGGAAAAGGACTTGATAAATTTCGTGATACCATGCTTAAAGATGGGCACATAAGTTATATTGCGGACTTCCCCAATTCGTCTGATTGTTTTGCTGGAGTTAATATTGCCGGTGGCATATGTTATTTTTTATGGGAAAGGGATAAAAGATACAAATTATGTAAGGTTGAAAACTTTAAGAATGATAAGTCTGTTTCTTTAGCAGAACGTAATCTTTCTGAATATCCTTATTTTGTACGAGATAATGATGCAATAAACATCATAACAAAAATAAGAAGAAAAAAGGAAAAAACAGTAGATAAAGTTGTTTTTTCTAGAAATAGCTTTAATATTCCGAGTAATGAACGAGGTCATGAACGTGAAAGAAAAAATGATTATCGTTTATTATCAAGTGATGGGTATTCATTTGTTGATAGAAGGAATATATATGATAAAGATAATATACTAAAAAAACATAAAGTAATCATTACGTATGCCATGTCTGGAGGTAATAAGCCTACTGTAGATGGAAATTATCAAATCATTTCATCTTTATCAGTATTGCCACCAGATGAAGTATGTACGGAAACGTATTTAGTAATTAGTGCCTTTAATAATGCAAAAGAAGCAAAGAATATGATCTCTTATGTTAAGAGCAAATTTTTTCGTTTCTTATTATTACAAGCACTTTCTTCAATACATATAACAAAAAGTACATTTATATTCGTCCCCCTCCAAGACTTCTCCCATCCTTGGACCGACGAGATGCTTTATGAGAAATATGGGTTAGACGAGAAAGAGATTGCACTTATTGAATCAATGATTCGTCCAATGGAATAATACAGCTATGGCAACAACAGATTTACTCCAAAAACAAGTGAAGGAAAGGCCTATCATCTATGCCTATTCCGACACACGATTCCCAGGAATGTTAAAGGTGGGCTTCACTGCCCGAAGTATTGAAGTGCGCATGAAAGAACATTACCCTACGCTTGTTCCAGGACAATCGTGGAAGGTGAAGCTCATGCGCCCAGCTATGCGCAAGGACGGTTCGGTGTTCAGCGACAAGGCTGTGCACAGGGTGCTTCGAGGTGCAAATATCCAAAATCCCGAAGGCGAGTGGTTTGTATGTGGCACACGCGAGGTGGAAAAGGCTATCGAGGCAGTAAAGAACAACGAAACAACTATGCTTCAGCGCACGCAGGATTTCAAGATGCGGCCAGAACAAAAGGAAGCTGTGACAAAGACTGCTGAATATTTTGAGTCGTTTGCTGCCGACAAATCGAACGAAGGCCTTACCGCCCACTTCCTTTGGAACGCCAAGATGCGATTTGGCAAGACTTTCACTGCCTATCAACTCGCACTGCGCATGAAGTGGAAACATGTTCTCGTATTGACATTCAAGCCTGCCGTGAAGACAGCATGGAAGGAAGACCTGCTAACACACAAGGACTTCAAGGGATGGACCTTCGTGGAAAAACAGGAGAACAGGGAGTTTAATCATGTGGATCTGTCGCAGAGGTTTGTTTGCTTCGCATCGTTTCAGGATGTTCTTGGAACAAATAGTGTGGGTGGCATCAAAGCCACCAACGAATGGATACAACAAGTGCATTGGGACTGCATAATTCTCGACGAATATCATTTCGGTGCCTGGGGGAAAAATGCAAAGGAATACTACAACAAGCAAGATATTGCCACACGAATAGCCGAAGAGACACAGAAAATCTATGCAGAGGATGCCGCCTCGAAGAAGGAAATGGAAGCAAGGGAGACTTTCGACGAGGGATTGATGCCTCTCGAAACAATGCATTATCTCTATCTCTCAGGCACTCCGTTTCGTGCAATCGCAAGCGGAGAGTTTATAGAGGAACAGATATACAACTGGACCTATTCTGACGAGCAAAGCGCCAAGTATAATTGGGACAACAGCAAGGGCGCGAATCCTTATCTTTCGTTGCCAAAGATGGTGATGATGACCTATCAACTGCCCGACAAGATACGTGAGATAGCCGAAGGTGGCGAGTTTTGCGAGTTCGACCTCAACGAGTTTTTCAGTGCCGACGACGAAACTTTTACCAATGAGGAATATGTGCAGAAATGGGTTGACCTTATCCATGGGTCATATGCCGAGAATGTGGTGAGCGACTTGAAGCTACAAGATAAAAAGCCGCCTTTTCCATTCTCAGACACCCGCTTGCTCGACTATCTGCGCCATACGTTTTGGTTCCTGCCGACCGTTGCTTCGTGCAAGGCAATGAAAAAACTATTGGAGAAACCTGTTAACAGGAAGTTCTTTGGTCGCTATAAGATTATCGTGGCAGCAGGCAATGAGGCTGGTATGGGAGCCGAAGCCGTGAATCCTGTATATGCCAGTATGGGCAACCCTCAGGAAGATTGCACAATCACTCTCTCGTGTGGCAAGCTATCCACAGGTGTTACGGTGAAACCATGGACAGGTATTTTCATGCTCCGCAACTCCTCTTCTCCTGAGACATATTTCCAGGCGGCTTTTCGTGTGCAGTCGCCATGGACAATGCGTGACGAATGGGGAGAGGAAGTGGTGCTCAAACCTCTTTGCTATGTCTTTGACTTCGCTCCCAACAGAGCCTTGCATCAGGTGGCTGACTACAGTTGCCGATTGAGTGTTGATGAGCATAATCCAGAGAAGAAGGTGAATGACTTTATTCAATATCTGCCTATTCTTGCCTACGACGGATCGAGCATGAAGCAGATAGATGCAGCCGGCATCCTCGATATGGCAATGTCGGGCACCACGGCAACACTGCTTGCACGACGTTGGGAGAGCGCATTGCTCGTGAATGTAGATAATGCAACGTTGAACCGTCTGTTAGCAAGTGACGAAGCCATGAAAGCCTTGATGAATATAGAGGGATTCCGTGCGCTCAACAAGGACATTGAGACTATCATCAACAAGTCGGAGGCTATAAAGAAGGCCAAGAAGGAGCGTGGAGATGATTTAACAGCGAAGGAGAAAAAAGTTCTTACGGCAGAAGAGAAGGAATGTAAGTCGAAACGCAAGGAGATACAGCAGAAACTAATCAAATTTGCCACTAGAATACCTGTTTTTATGTATCTCACCGACTATCGCGAATACACACTATATGATGTCATCCACCAACTCGAACCTGAACTATTCCGCAAGGTGACTGGTTTGACCTTACAAGATTTCGACTTGCTTGTATCGCTTGGAGTGTTCAACCGTGAACTTATGAACGATGCCGTATATAAGTTCAAGCGCTATGAAGATGCCTCACTTGTATATACAGGCATCAATACCCATGAAGGTGAGAATGTGGGAGGCTTTGACACCGTCATATCTGAGCAGACATACAAAAGCCAAATTCCTCAGTTGGGAATCACCTCAAAGTCCTCTACATCTGAGATGAGGGAGGAGAAAGAGGTAATACATGATGAGGGAGAAAACGCATCAATGGAAAAGGAGGACAAAGCTCCCTGGTTTTCATACACTGCAGGCGACAGGGTAACCCACAAGTCTTTTGGAGAAGGTGTTATCACTTCTATCGATGACAAATATATAATGATACAGTTTGCCACCAGCGAGAAGAAATTCCTTTTCCCACAATGTTTTGAGAAGGGATATGTCAGCTAATTGACTGCCATATTTATCAGACAGGGTATCAATAATGCCATCTTTGTAATTTATTGTCGCTCTCAAATATAGGGTTTTCACTCTCAAATCGCATAATTTGGCTCTCAGAGATTTCTGAGGGCCATTTTTTTGTGTCTTTACAAGCGGTGTAATTATCTGATAATCAACATAAAAATAACTTTTTCGGAAATTAGATGCAATTAATTTTTCAGAGCCTTGGTCGGAGTTTGAGAGTATGTAATTTTGCACCCAGAACAATTAAATAACGCATATATGAAGAAAGAAAATCAGACTATGGGCTACGTGCTCAACAAGGATCAGCAAAGGCTGGTGGAAGAGAACTGGGAGTTTGCCGCTGGAGTGGCAAGGGGTTATGCCGGGGGCTGTGTGCCTATGGCTGAACTGGAAAGCGAGGCTTGGACGGCCCTGTGCTATGCTGCCTTTAAATATAAAAAGGTGGAGGGATGCAAGTTTACTTCTTATGCCTACTACTTTATCAAGGCAAGCATCTTGAGGTTGCTCAAGAGCGAGAGTGAAAGGCGAGCCGTGGAGGTGTGCTCGGTGGAGAACGACTTGGCTGAGGATGACTCCCCGGACGAGGAGATGGCTGATGGCGACGACAAGAGGAGAGCGAGACTTGACGAGTTGATGGCGAAACTCACTCCACGGGAGCGCAAGGTGGTGAGGCGAAGCTATGCCATCGGATGCGAGGAAACCTCGGTGAGGGAGTTGGCACTGGAAATGGGATTGTCGGAAGTGAGAGTAAGACAAATCCTCACCAAGGGAGTCAACAAGTTGCAAATTATGTCAAACCTATAATATTTCTTACTTATGAAAAATAATTCGATTATGGAGTTGGCAGCCTCTACAAAACTGCCGATGAGAGTGCTGGTGATGGCTGAGGACATAGAACCTCTGACAAAAGCCATAGAGATGGGGTATGTGGTGTGTGACGGCAACGGAGGCGCCACGTGGATGCTTGGTAGCAAGACATTGCTTGCCTACTTCTTAGGTCGCGTGTGGGCGTCGGACTTCCCTAATGTTAAAAGAGGTGGAGGCACGCCTGTGTGGACAAAGGGCGACGGCGTGTTTCCCGCCAAGGCTCTGGAGAGGATCTTCGACGAGACCAACATCAAGGAGCTCAGGCAAGGACGGCTTTACAGCAATGTGCCCGATGGCTACCGCATCGTTGACCGACTTTTCATTACATTACAATAATTACATTACAATAAAATATATACATCATTATGGAAAATCAGATATCAAAAAGCGCTAAGAAGTTGAATGGCAAGGAGTTAAGAAATGCGCTACCTCCTGAATGCCTCGAAAACTGCCGTTTTTGGTGGCTCATTTGGTAAAAAACGTGCCTTATGTGTGCCGTCCGTCGGTGGCAAACGGTATTTTCCCGTCTCTTGCCGTACATTTGAATGAGGTGAAGTTCGAACTTATCGACGGCACTGAGAAAGAGGCAACGTTCATGAGTGTGAACATCGCTCCGCAATCGTCGGGCAAGTCGGCGGTGAACAAGCCAGTGGAGTATATCCTTGCCGACATCGTGGAGCGCGACAAGGTGAACCGAGAGCGCGAGCAGGAGTGGAAGGACTCGATGAATAAGAAGGGAGCCAACAAGGAGAAGCCCAAGCGACCGGACGATCTCTGCGTGCAGGTATTGGTGAGCGACATGACCAATGCGGCATTCGTGCAGAGGATGAACGATGCCAAGGGAAAGTATCTTTACACCAACCTGGAGGAGATTGAGCTGCTACGCCAATTGCACACCAACGGCACAAAGGATGTTGGCAAGATTATCTGTCTATGTTTTGACAACGGAATGTACGGCCAGGAGCGAGTGGGAACGCAGTCGGTGACGGCAAGGGTGGCTCTTCGCTGGAACTGGAATGCATCGACCACAATACTCAAGGGTCAGAAGTTCTTCCGCGGCAGTTTGGTGGATGGCACCCTCTCACGCCTGAACATATCCACGATTATTCCCGACAAGACGAAGCCTTTCGTATATGGAAAGTATGACGAGCAGTATGCCACAGAACTCAAGCCGTATATCGACCGTCTGAATGGGGCAAGCGGTACGGTGGTGTGCCGCGAGGCTCTGCGCATGGCCAAGAGGATGTTGGAAAGATGTCAGCGTGAGGGCGACCTCACTGGCGACGAGGTGTTTCAGGACTTGTCGTATCGTGCCGTCACGATTGCCTATCTCAAGGCGATGGTGCTGTATATCGCCCATGGTATGCAGTGGTCGAAGGAGATAGAGAAGTTTGCCGAATGGAGTCTCGACTATGACCTGTGGTGCAAGTGTCATTACTTTGGCGACGATATGTCGGACGAGAAGCAGAAGGAGCATGTAGAGCACAAGCGCGGAAGACAGAACATGCTGGAGTTGCTGCCCGACACGTTTACCGAGAAGGACGTGGTGGAGGTGAGGCAGCGATTGGGGCTTGACGGCGACGCCAAGAACATGTTGCGAGTGTGGGTGTTCAGAAAGTATATCCTGAAGGATAAGGAAACGGGAGAATTTCGGAAAAATTAAAAGCCAAGAGTCAGAGGGGGCAAGAGTCTGGGTGTTTCCTCTGACTTTTTTTGTCCACAGCTGTAGGGTATTACATAAAGTAAGACCCTACAGCAATGGGCGTTTGCGCAGCAATTCTTAGAATGTCATGCGTACCATGAAGCGGACACCGTCCTTGTGGGTATTCTCGTAGTGATAGTTGAGACGGCGGACATACTCTACATGGATGAGCTTGAAGATGTTGTGGATGCCGACGGAAAGCTCGTAGTAGGGCTTCTGCGAGTCCATGATACGACAGCCCTCGGGGAACATCATGAGGATGTCGCTCTTGGCGTTCTGCTCGAGGAAGGGGTTGTTCTTGTCGGACAGTCCGCCCCACAGGCAGCGGAATCCGATGTACTCGCGCCACTTGAGTTTCTTCAAGAGCGGTATGCGGTTGAATATCTTGCCGTTGAAATCCCACGAGATATAGAGCGAGGCAAAACGGTCGTTGAGGAACTCCATGTTGTCGATGAGCTCGAAGGTCTCGTCCTGGATGATATAGCTGAGGTTGGTCTCGGGCATGATGAGCAACGGATAGGGCACTTGGTTCCACTGGATACCGCCCTTGAGATAGCAGTCAATCTTTCCCCACGACTTCATCCAGAAGCGCTTGTAGATGCTCGCCTCGCTATAGTTGTAGCGATAGTCGCCACCGAGGAATCCCTTGATGCCGACGGTATGTCTGAGGGTGAACACTGGGGCGTCGAGATTGATCTTAAGACGACGCTGCTTGGTGTTGATGAATGTCTCGCCGGGGGCAAAACGGAACTCGGCATGGAACTCGGAGGTGCGGAACTTATTTGAATAGGGCATCACTGAGCCATTGCCATCTGTGAATTTCTGCGAGTATTGGCTGAGCGGGGTGAAGTTTAATCCGAGTGCTCCCTCGTTCTCCTCTGCCTTGAATCCGAGGGTGGTCTTGAAGCCCCAATCCTCCTCGCGCTCATACTTTATCTCCTGGCGGTTGTAGAACATCATCTTATCCACCTTGCTCCACTTGAACGAGGTGAAGACGTTGTCCTTGTCGGTCTTCATGAATTTATCGGAGGGCGCCATGATGTCGTAGGTAGATGAGAGGGTGAGCGTGCGCTTGGGGAACTCGCGAGGCAGATACTCCTTCTTGTTGAAAGAATATGTAAGGTCGGCCTTGTAGTAATTCTTCTCGCTCTTCCATCCGCGGGCGAAATATCCCGAGGCAAACCAGTGGGGGTTGAGCTTGGCGGTAGTCTGGGCGGAGATACGTGTGCGTAGTCCGTCAACGGGATTGCTCGTGAGCATGGTGTTGATAGGACCGATATCCACCTTACTGGGATTGCCCGTCTCGACAAAGTTTTCGATGAGGGCCTTGAGTCCGAAGATGATATACTTGAATCCCTTGATTTGCGAGAGATTATTGACGAAGGCATCCATCTTGCTCTCGCTCTTGGTGAGCGACACTTGTCGATACTTGTTCCAGAACGACTCGTCGCGCATCATGGCGTCGGCCTCCTTCACATCCTTGGCCTTGCCCTTGAAGAGTTGTTTGGGCAGAGGGTCGAAGGCATAGTCGGTGAGGCGGGTGGTGCGTATCACTGCCGCCTCCTTGATAAACGAGGCGAGTTTGATTTCGGCGAGCATGTCATCCACAGAGAGCACCCATGTGCTGTCGGGCAGTTGGGTGAACTCCTGCACAATCTTCATGTTCTCCACGAAGTTGACATCGCTCTTCTTGGGGATGGTGAGTTCGCATCGCTTCACCTGATACGACGAGTCGGCAAGGATGTATATGTCGCCACGGAATCCGAAGTCCTGCTGGTTGTTGGGCAGGAAATGGAGGTGGATGCACTTGTCGCGCTCCACATAGAGTGTGTCCATGATATAGAATCGATAGAACGCCACGGCATCCTTTCCGATGGGTGAGGTGAAGGGATACTGCAGGAGTCGTATCTGGTCGTCGTAGATATTGACGTCGGAGAACACATCCTTGAGCACTGTGTTGAGGATATCTCCCGTCTGGAAGAGGTCGTTGACTCCGGTGGAGTTCTGTCCCTTCACGATATTCTTCTCTGAATGGGGATGCTTGCGGTATATCTTCTGAGTGACAGTCTCATCCACCGAAACAGGCAGGATGAGTTTGCCATTGTATTCGCATTTCTCCACCTGATCCTTGAGCCACGGTTTCTTTTTCATCTTGGGGTCCTCAAGTTTCTCGGGAGTGATATCATTGAGCGCAAGAGTGAGTTTCTGATATTTGTTATACTGATAATAGTCGCGATTGTCGAGGTCGGTGCGTTTCTTCGCCTCCACCACCTTTTTCATCAGTTCGACTGCAGGATTGTTCTTCCTGCTATATCGTTTCCTTTTCGTTTTTACTACAACTTCCTTCAAGGCCTTGGTGTCTGGCTTGAGTTTGACGTTGAAATTCTGCTTGGTTGAAGCCGTTATGGTGATTGACTTGGATACATATCCCACGGCACTAAATGTGAGCACCCATCCTTCATGGCGGGCGATAGTGAACTGTCCGTTGATATTCGATGCCACGGCCACGTTGTGGCCACGGTAAATGGCAGAGGCATACGGAATGGAGTCACCGGTGGCCTCATCGATGATATAGCCCCTGAGTTGTGCCTTCATCGGCAGAACCATAGTGAGGAGGAGCAATAATAATGTTATTCTGAAAACCTTCATCTAAAATAAATTAGGAATTAGGAATGAGGGATGAGGAATTGGCAAATAATTCCTAATTCCTAATCCCTAATTCCTAATTAAAAAAATATTAGTCAATTTCCTCGTCAGCCTCATAGCCGCCCATCTCGCGGATGGCGTTCTTCAGCATAGTGTATTGCTGATAGAGGTGGTTGACAGCTTCCTCGCCCTGGGTGTAGTCGTGCATAGGAGCCTTGAGGAAGAAGCTGAGGAAACGCTGAATGCCATATCGTCCTGCGCGTGCGGCAAGGTCGCTCAGCAAGCAGAGGTCGAGACAGAGAGGAGCGGCAAGGATAGAGTCGCGGCAGAGGAAGTTGATCTTGATCTGCATAGGATAGCCCATCCAACCGAAGATGTCGATATTGTCCCATCCCTCCTTGTTGTCGTTGCGTGGAGGATAGTAGTTGATGCGCACCTTGTGATAATACTGAGTGTCCTCGTCGTTGCCGTGTCCGTAGAGGTCGGGCTGTATCTCTGGTTTGAGGATTGTTTCGAGAGTTGAGAGCTTGCTCACCTCCTTGGTGTGGAAGTTGGCTGGCTCATCGAGAACGAGACCGTCGCGGTTGCCGAGGATATTGGTTGAGAACCATCCGTGGAGACCGAGGCAACGGGTGCCGATGATAGGAGCAAAACCACTCTTGACAAGAGTCTGACCAGTCTTGAAGTCCTTACCAGCGATAGGCATCTTGGTCTGCTCGGCGAGTTCCCACATAGCGGGGATATCCACTGTGGTGTTGGGGGCGCCCATGATGAAAGGAGCACCCTCGGTGAGGGCTGCATAGGCATAGCACATAGAAGGAGCAACATGCTCGCGGTCGTCGGCCTTCATGGCAGCCTCAAGGTCGGCAAGATGATAGTGAATCTTCTCGCATACGGGTACGTAGATCTCGGTAGATGCTGCCCAGAGCACAACGATACGGGCGCAACCGTTCTTCTCCTTGAAGTCGCGGATGTCCTGACGCAGGGCCTCCACCATCTCCCAACGAGTCTTGCAGTCCTTAACGTTGTCGCCATCAAGACGCTTTGCGTAGTTCTTGTCGAAGGCAGCCTTCATGGGTTTGATGGCCTCGAGCTCGTCCTTCACCGGATTGATATCCTTCTCCTTGAGCACCTCGGCATACATAGCAGCCTGATAGGCGTTCTGGGGATATACATCCCAGCAACCGAAGACGATGTCGTCGAGTTTTGCCATTGGAACGATGTCTGCGTAAGGCAGATATTTCTTGTCATCACCACGACCAATACGGATTTTGTCATACTGAGTCATGGATCCTACGGGCTTTGCAAGTCCGCGGCGTGTCATAAGAACACCTGTCATGAATGTTGTGGCTACAGCTCCGCAACCAACAACCATGATACCTAATTTGCCGTCTGCCGGCTTAACATTAGTTTGCTTCATTACAATTAATTTATTTAATGTTTATAACAATATTTCTTTTTTATGGTATATACGTTTAAAAATCACGCTATGGCTTATATACGTCAAACCACGAGGTCATCACCCAGTTGGCCTTGGCGCCATCAGGAATGACTGGCGTCCATCCCTCGCCCATAAACCAAAGGGTGTCGCAACCAATCTCATGGGCAGGAATGATGTCCTTGTCGTAACTGTCACCAATGACGAGCGCCTTAGAGGGGTCGCTTACTCCTATCGCCCTCAGGCCCATGCGCCATATCTCGGGGTCGGGCTTGCGCACTCCCACTACAGCCGACTCAATCACCTGACTGAAACTATCATCGAGCCCAAACTGACTGAGCACTGCATTTACATTTCCATAGAAATTGCTTACGAGGATAGTCTTGCCCTTCTTGACATAGTCGCCAAACACCTCGTTCATCACCTCTTTGGAGAGGTTGGTGGATTCCTCGGTAGCCTCAATCAAGGTGTCGAGGATGTCGTCGAGCCACTCATCGGGGTCGAATCCTTCAATGCGTTCCAGTATATATTCGAGTTCGATGGTCAACTTCTTCCGAAGTGTCTCAGTGAAATCGTCATTGCCCTGGATTATCGGGTTCTTGGCCAGTGTGCGCTCGGCATGAACATAGGCATCGCGGAAGAGAGGCTCATCCACAGGCACTCCATTCTTCTGATAGGCATGCCATATACGCTTGCCCCAATGCATTCCGTCGGAATCGAGAGTGCCGCCATAGTCGAAGATGACAGCCTCGTAGTAACCGCTCTGGATACGCTCGCGCAACTGGTCGAGGTTGCCCTTATGCACTGCCTTTATCACCTTGATTGCCATATATTCGGCGGCCTCCTTATAGCAACGCGAATAACTTGGCCAGTCGTTGACATCTATATACACCCTCTCACCGTCGTCGCGAATGATGCAGTCGCCACCATAGAAGTCGAGATCAAGGGATTTAGCCACAGCATTGGCCTCATACATGAAATCGTATTCATCGAAGGGTGTATGCTTGGGCACTCCGTTATGCCCGTTGTTGGAGAACTTCATTTCTCCATCGTCATCGGGATAATAAAAACGGAAGAAAGGAGTGTCGCTTACTCCATAGAATTTGACAAGGTCGCCCTTGACATGAGCACAAACATAAGGCCTTACCCCACGCTCACTCATAGCCGCCTTAGCAGCCTTGCACGCCTCCTCATCAGGTGCGAACACC
Source organism: uncultured Prevotella sp. (assembly GCA_945869265.1). Taxonomy (GTDB): domain Bacteria; phylum Bacteroidota; class Bacteroidia; order Bacteroidales; family Bacteroidaceae; genus Prevotella. The sequence continues at coordinate 13,514 of CAMBOI010000022.1, forward strand.
ACATCATCCTCACACTCAGAATAGCCGTAGGCTTTCTTCACCCAATAGCCATCCTTACCCTTTGGCTCTGGCACATTAAAACCACAGGCAGCAAGATGAACAGTTTGGAATTCACGGTTCTGGCAGTATTCGAACACCGAGCGCACAGTGTTTATCACCGGCACTTTGGATGCATCCAATTCCACCAAAGCCTTATCGGAACGAGCCATAGAGATATATGCCTCAGCATCTTTCTGAAGACAGAAATCATCTTCATCCACGATTCTGATGTCAAACCCGCTTTGTCGTAGCAGGTCGCATAAACTATTCAATATACGGGCATCCTTATCCTCGGAGTTTGGCGAGAACCTCTTTGCCCTTTTTATAGCCACTATCATAGTATCAGTGCACTGCCTTGTTTTGTAGTTGGGCGCAAAGTTATATAATATTTCTCAAATAAAGAAATCTTTTAACCTATTTTATTTCTCCTTATTATAATAATAAAGTTTTATAGCACTTTTTGACTATTGCATGGGAAAAATTGAACATAAAGCAAACAAGTTGACGAGCTTGCGACCCGCCAACTTGTTAATTTGTTAACTTGTTAATTTGTTAACTTGAAAACAATCAATTATTACCATAGAATCTGTTTCCTGCCCTGAGCTGATGACGCATGATGCTCAAGAGCTCCTGACTCTCCTGCAGAATATTGATATACACGAGGTCGATCTTCAGCGTACTGGTGTCGCCACCCTTCTGCATGCGGTCGTAGTGGTGCTTGCGCACTGACGAGAGACGGTCCTTGAGCTCCTCAGCCTGTGCCAATACCTCGTCGTATTCGTCGAAACGGCCAGTGCTGAGCATTGCGGAGGTACGCTTCATCAGGTCGGCTATCTTTTCGCGCACGGGGTCGAACTCCTTGACAAGATTGTCGGGCATAGGATTGAAGTTGTTATCCACATGCTCCTTGATTGCGTCGAGCATACGGCGCAGACAGTAGATATACTGCTGGTCGCTGTTGATACCGAGGTGATACCATGTGTTGCGCTCCAAGGCTACGTTCTGAGGCACACGACGAAGTGCGAGCAACTCCTTGCGGCGGTATTTCTTGAGTTCCACCTGCTCGCCCTTGAGTTCCTTGAGCAACTTCGACATGGCGCGATGGTCCTCGGAGACAAGAGAATCAAGAATCTTGTTATATTTGCACAGGGCGAATTTGCAGACGAAGGTCTGGGTGCGTCTTACGTGCTTCATCAACAGGTCGAGCACAATCTCGGGATCCTTGGTGCGCATCATCAGACGGAACACATCGTCGTTCTTCTCGCCAGCCTTCTTGTTCTTATACATTATATTACTACGTATGAGCAGGAATACCACAAGTGCCATGAAGGCGAACATCGCAACAAATCCGCCAATATACATAACAAGACATACGATGGCACATATACCGAAAGCCACACCGGCGGTGATAAACCATCCACCAATTACGGAGAGCACTCCAGTGACGCGGAACACTGCACTCTCGCGACTCCATGCACGGTCGGCAAGAGATGTACCCATTGCCACCATGAAGGTGACGTAGGTGGTTGAGAGTGGCAACTTATATGTGGTACCGATAACTATCAGCACTGATGCCAAAACGAGATTGACGGCAGCACGGACGACGTCGAAGGCGGCACCGTCGGCAAGTATGGCATCCTCCTTACGGAAACGTGTGTCAATCCACTTGAAGAACCCACTGGGGATGACCTTTGTAACAAACTCGCCTGCATCCTGAGAGCCTCTCACGATACTGCGTGCGGCACGCGAGCTTCCGAACATCTCGTCGCCCTCGTCCTGACGGGAGAGATCGACACTGGTCTTAACCACATTCTGGGCTTTCTTGGAGGTAACCATGGCGAAAATCATTATCGCACCGGCTATCATAAGATAGAGTATCGGAGTCTTGGCCGAGGTCATGAGCGAGGTCATCATGAAGGTGTCGTCGTTGCCTGTGCCATTGGCGGTGAAATCAAGGAACGAGTCGAGACCGGCCATAGGAACACCGATGAAGTTGACAAGGTCATTGCCGGCAAAAGCCATGGCAAGGGCGAATGTACCCATCATCACAACCAACTTGAACACATTCACCTTCAGCAGGTGGATTATCTCCATCAATATAGTGGAAATGACGAAAGTAATGCCCATGAGCATGGGGGTATTGGTCTTGATCCATGATTTTGTGGTGTCCTCGATAAACGGAGACTTCGACAGACCTTTTATAAATATAAAATAGGCCAGGATTGTGAAAGCTATACCACCGAAGATGGCAATAGTGTACTTGAGATGGCGGTTGTAGCTGAATGTGAACACCACTCGCGCAATCCACTGCACTATCACTCCGAAGAAGAAGGCAATAGCCACACTGACAAAGATGGCAAGGATGACACTCAGGGCCTTGTCGGAATTGAGCAACTGGTCGAAAGTGAGACTTCCGTCGGCATTCATTTTCAAGAGGGCAAGGATGAATGTACCTCCCAGGAGCTCAAACACGAGCGACACGGTGGTGGATGTAGGCAAACCAAGCGTGTTGAACATGTCGAGCACAATCACGTCGGTGACCATCACAGCGAGGAAGATTGTCATCACCTCATGAAATGAATAATTCTCGGGCTGCATGATGCCGTGACGCGCCACATCCATCATTCCTGCACTCATCATGGCACCTATGACCACTCCGAAGGAGGCTACGAACATAACGGTCTTGAACTTCGCCACCTTGGCTCCGATGGCGGAATTGAGGAAGTTGACGGCATCGTTGCTCACTCCCACAAAAAGGTCGAACACTGCCAATACGAGCAGGAAGACCACAATCAGTAAATAAAACGTTTCCATAAAAACCTAATCTTGCATTTATTGTTTTGCGCTGCAAAATTAGGCAATGTATATTACAACTCCGTAAAATACATATTTCAATTCTGTTACATTTACAAAACGGCAGGAATTTCCACCCAAAAAGTGGAGCCTTCGCCCACTCTCGAGCGCACTCCGACGGTTCCGCTGAGACTAAATGCATAAGAACGGCACACGGAAAGTCCGAGTCCTGCTCCCTGCACAAACTCATCCAGTTTGAAGAAACGGTCGAAGATCCTGTCGTGCGCCTCTTCGGGGATGCCCTTGCCAGTGTCGGACACACTGATTCGCACATGACCATTATCCCTTTTCTCCATATTTACAGATACATGGCCTTGGGTGGTGAACTTGAGGGCATTAGACATATAGTTGGCCACAATCTCGCGCAGACGGCCGAAGTCGGTATGCAACTTGAGTGTCTGTTCGGCAACATCACAACTGATGTCAACCATTGGATTGACGTTCTTCTTTGCATAATCATCCACCACTCCACGCAACATCGCCACCGCATCGAAGTCGGTGATATTCATCTTCGTCTTGTCAGCAGATGCCTCAGCCTTGGAGATGGTCATCATGTCCTCGAAGATATTGAGCAGTTTCTGGTTGTTCTCCTTGATGATTGAGATTAGTCCGTCACGCTCTTGGGGGTCGGTTATCGTAGGCAGGATGTCGGAGAATCCCACGATGGCATTAAGCGGTGTGCGCACCTCATGACTGATATTGTCGATAAACGATGTCTTGAGCCTGTCGCTCTCCTCAGCCTTGACTCGGGCGTCAATGAGTTCTTGTTCCAAGCGTTTCACATCGTCGATACACGAACTTGTCCCCACGATCACCAACGGTTTGCCATTGTCGTCCATTTCCGACACGGTGGCATAGCTATCCGCCCAATATTCCTTGTCAACATGTGGTGCCTTGACGCGATATTGCTCGTGGTATTCAGTGCTCGTTCCGTTGCATAGGGCAAGCAAGCCCTCCCTCACCCTGTCGACATCATTAGCATTCACCGTCTGCATCATAACTTCAAACGGGCATGCCGGTGGCGGCACCAGCACGTCGGTGCGGGCACGGAAGTCACTGTCGTAGGTGAACGACATCGAAGCCACATCGAGTCGCCATGTGGCAAGCTTCATTGCCTTCAACACTAATTCGTGCTCCACCCCATGCTTGTGCATCGAGGCAAGGTGCGACGTCTCCTCTTTTGTCACCTTGCGGTCGTGCCACTGGAAGAACAGTGCTGCTATACACAACAGCAACAATACTGCCGTTCCGATGAACACAAGCAGCATCGAGTCGCTTTGCACTTGTATGTATATAAAGTTATGTAATATCATGACTTAAGTGATTAATTTGGTCATTTCGAGGGCAAAAATACAAAATATTTTTGTAATAGTGGAAAAAAACAGATTTTTTTTTGGGATTTTCTTATAAATTGAGTAACTTTGTACCCAAATATTGAGATTTTCAGCTGAAATGGGTAACTATAATCATAGCAAAGCACTGACGCGAACGGTAGAAAGGTTGTCGGAACCGGAGTCACTCGAAGGCTTGTTCCATAGGCATACCGAGGGTAATCCCCTGCCGTCGGGCAAAGTGCTTGAGGAAATAATCGAATTGTCGAGGTCCATCATCTTTCCTGGATACTTCGGCAAGTCGTCTGTTAACACTCGAACTATAAAATTCCATATCGGGGCTAATGTGGAGAAGCTCTACAAGTTGCTCTCCGACCAGATTATGGCAGGTCTGTGCTTTGCATGCGCGACTTGTCCTGACGCAGGTGTGCATTGCCGTGAGAAGGCCAACGACATCGCGGCAAGGTTTATCGAAAGACTGCCCGACATCAGGCGCACCCTTGCCACCGACGTGGATGCTGCCTACAAGGGCGACCCCGCGGCGGTTAATGTGGGGGAGATAATATCGTGCTATCCAGTGATCAAGGCTCTGACCAATTACCGCATTGCCCACGAACTGCACTTGATGGATGTGCCTCTGATTCCTCGCATAATCACCGAGATGGCTCATTCAGAGACAGGCATTGACATTCATCCCGCAGCCACCATAGGACATCATTTCACCATCGACCATGGCACGGGTGTGGTGGTGGGAGCCACATGTATCATCGGTAATAACGTGAAGCTCTACCAGGGCGTGACCCTCGGAGCCAAGAGTTTTCCGCTCGACGAGGCAGGCAATCCCATCAAGGGCATTCCTCGCCATCCTATCCTCGAAGACAACGTCATCGTCTATTCCAACGCCACCATCCTTGGACGCATCACCATCGGCGAAGGCTGTGTGGTGGGGGCCAACATGTGGGTGACGGAGGACATGAAAGCGGGAACGAGGAGGATTAAAAAATTGAAAGATTGAAAGATTGAATAATTGAAAGATTAAAGAAATATAATGGAAAAAGAATTTGAACTGATCGCCAAAACATTCATGGGACTGGAACCTGTATTGGCGAAAGAATTGACACAACTGGGCGCCAACGACATCCAAATAGGACGACGCATGGTGTCATTTACGGGAAACAAGGAGTTGATGTATCGCGCCAACTTCCAACTGCACACGGCAATCAGGATTCTAAAGCCCATCACTCACTTCAAGGCCAAGTCGGCAGATGATGTGTATGAGGAGATAAAGAAGGTGGATTGGACGGAATATCTCGACAACAACAAGACATTCGCAGTGGATGCCGTGGTGTTCTCCGACGAATTCCGCCACTCTAAGTTTGTTGCCTATAAGGTGAAGGACGCCATCGTAGATCAATTCCGCGAGAAGACGGGACAACGCCCCAATATCAGTGTTGCCAATCCCGACATACGTCTCAACATCCATGTGGCTGAGGACAAGTGTACCCTTTCGCTCGACTCCAGTGGCGAGAGCCTGCATCGCCGAGGCTATCGCCAAGAAAGCGTGGAGGCACCACTCAACGAGGTTCTTGCTGCCGGAATGATTCTCATGACCGGATGGCAGGGCGACACCGACTTTATCGACCCGATGTGCGGTTCGGGCACATTGCTCATCGAGGCAGCTCTTATTGCCCGCAACATGGCCCCCGGACTCTTCCGCAAGGAGTTTGCATTCGAGAAATGGCCCGACTTCGACAAGGAACTCTTCGACGAGATATACAATGACGACTCGCAGGAGCGAGAGTTCAATCATCATATCTATGGCTACGACATCGACATGAAGGCTGTGAACACCGCCAACATGAACGTGAAGGCTGCCGGACTGAGCAAGGACATCACCGTGGCACAGGCCGACTTCAAGGATTTCACCCAACCCAAGGAGAAGAGTATCATCGTAACCAATCCTCCATACGGAGAGCGCATATCCACTCCCGACCTATTGGGCACATACAAGATGATTGGCGAACGACTCAAGCACCAGTTCCTCAACAACGACGCATGGATACTGAGCTATCGCGAGGAATGTTTCGAGCAAATAGGCCTCAAACCGTCGCTCAAGACTCCTCTTTATAATGGTTCGCTCGAATGTGAGTTCCGCAAGTATCAAATCTTCGACGGTAAGTTGCGCGACTTCCGCTCTGAGGGTGGCATAGTGAAGACCGACGAGGAGAAGCGAATGATGCGCGAGAAGCACAGATTCAAGAAGGAGCGCGAGTTTAAGAAGCGTCTCTCCGAGACCGAGGAAAACGAGGAGGGCGACATCCGCTCGTTTAAGTTCCATCGTCATGACGTGCTCACAAACGAGGATAAGCGTCCCCGCCGCCGTGACGACGATGACGACGACAAAAAGCGCGGAAGAAAATCATTCGACCGCAAGGGAGGATTTGACCGCAAGGGAGGATTTGACCGTAAGGGAGGATTTGACCGTAAGGGAAAAGGTGGATTTGACCGTAAGGGAAAGGGTGGATTTGACCGCAAGAACAAAAGACAGAACAATGATTTTGATTCATATGATGACTAAGAGATTATTTGCGGCCTTGGTCGCATTCACAAGTATTATGGCAACTACCCCCATCTCAGCCCAAGAGCTAAAGCAGTTTACACTCGAAGACCTCAACTTCGGGGGCGAGAACTATCGCAAGTTCATTCCCGAGAGGCTCTACACCACATGGTGGGGCGACCAACTGATGTATCAAGACGTGGAAGAGTCAGGCCTCATTGACATGAAGACCGGCAAGAAGCGCGCTCTCTTCACCCTTGACGACATCAACGGCAAAACAGATGGTGAGAAGGTGCGCACTCTGCAGAGGGTGTCATTCCCCTACCCCGACAAGACTCTTGCACTCGTGCAGAGCAAGACTACCAGGATGTTGTTCGACTGGAGCAAGTGCGAGGTGGTGTGGAAACAGACTTGCGAGGGTGAGACCGAGACTCACTGGAACAAGACCTCACGCACGTCGGCTTATGTCAAGGACAACCAACTGTGGATAACCAATGCCGAGGGAAAGACCAAGCAACTCACCACCGACGGCTCACGCGAGATAGTGTATGGACAGGCGGTACATCGCAATGAGTTTGGTATCGAAGAGGGTATCTTCTGGGCTCCCGACGGTAACAGGTTTGCCTTCTACAGGATGGACCAAAGCATGGTGACCGACTATCCTCAGGTGAACACCTTCGAGCGAGTGGCTACATACGAGCCTGACAAATATCCTATGCTCGGAATGACAAGCCACAAGGTGACTGTGGGCATATATGACTGCACCAACGGAAATATTCAATATCTCAAAGCCGGCGACCCCACCAACCGCTATTTCACCAACATAGCATGGAGTCCTGACAGCAAAACGGTGTATATGTTCGAGCTCAACCGACTGCAGAACGACTGCCAACTCGTGAGCTATGATGCCACCTCGGGCAATAAGCTGAAGGAGCTGTATCGCGAGAAGAGCGACAAATACGTGGAGCCTATGCACCCCATCGTCTTCCTGCCTTGGGACAGCAAGCAGTTTGTCATGCAGAGTCAGAAGGATGGCTACAACCACCTGTATATATATAATATAGGTACGGGCGCAATACGCCAACTGACCAAGGGCAATTTTGTGGTTGAGGACTTCTGCGGATTCAACACCAAGAACAAGAGTGTCATCATCGCCACCAACGAGGCTAATCCCATCCAGCGCAACATATATACAGTGGATGTAAAGAGCGGCAAGCGCAAGTCGCTCGACAACAGTCGAGGTTGCCACAATGCCTCGCTCAGCAAGAGCGGACAGTGGATAGTGGATATGTATAGCGAGCCCGACGTGCCCCGCCACTACGACCTTGTGGCCACTGCCAATGCTAAGTCATTGCGACTGCTGACATCCAAAGACCCATGGGAGGGCTATCAGCAACCTATCTTCGAGAGCGGAAGCATCAAGGCTGCCGACGGAACAACCGACCTATACTGGCGCATGGTGAAACCTGCGGATTTCGACGCCTCTAAGAAATATCCCACTGTGGTATATGTATATGGCGGTCCACATGCCCACAACGTGGAGGCATCATGGCATTGGTATAGCCGCTCGTGGGAGACTTACATGGCACAGAAGGGATATATCGTCTTCATCCTCGACAACCGTGGCAGCGAAAACCGCGGATTGGAGTTTGAGCAAGCCACATGGCACAAGCTCGGCAAGGTGGAGATGCTCGACCAGATGAAGGGTGTGGATTATCTCAAGTCGTTGCCGTATGTCGATGCCAACCGACTTGGTGTGCACGGATGGAGCTATGGCGGATTTATGACCATATCGCTTATGACCAACTATCCCGACGTGTTCAAGGTGGGAGTGGCTGGAGGTCCTGTCATCGACTGGAGATGGTATGAGGTGATGTATGGCGAGAGATACATGGGCACTCCCGACACCAACAAGGAGGGTATCGAGGCTTGTTCGCTCATCCCTATGGCCAAGAACCTCAAGGGCAAACTGCAGATTATCATCGGTATGAACGACCCTACGGTTGTTCCCCAACACGCCCTGTCGTTCATCGACGCATGTACCGAAGCTGGCACACAGCCCGACTTCTTCGTCTATCCAGGCGAGGGACACAACATGATGGGACACAAGAGTGTGCATCTGCATGAGAGAATCACTCAATACTTTGAGGACTACCTTAAATGAATTAGGAATTAGAATATTAGAAATGAAAATATTATTATTAGGAAGTGGCGGCCGCGAGCACGCCTTGGCATGGAAGATCTCGCAGAGCGAGAAAGTAGAAAAACTGTTTATCGCCCCTGGCAATGCCGGAACAACAAATTGTGGCGAGAATGTGGCTATCGGAGTGAACGACTTCGAGAAGATAAAGGAGTTTGTGGTGGCAAATGCCATCGACATGGTGGTGGTAGGTCCTGAGGACCCACTCGTAAAGGGTGTCTATGACGACCTAAAAGCCGACGAACGCACGAAGAACGTGCCTGTTATCGGTCCGTCAAAGGCAGGAGCTGTTCTCGAAGGCTCCAAGGACTTTGCCAAGGCATTTATGCAGCGCCATAACATCCCTACTGCAAAATATCAGACCTTCGATGGTACTACACTTGAGGAAGGACTGAAATTCCTCGAAACACTCAAGGCTCCATACGTATTGAAGGCTGACGGACTTTGTGCCGGTAAGGGTGTGCTCATTCTTCCTACTCTCGAAGAGGCAAAGAAAGAGCTCAAGGAGATGCTTGGAGGTATGTTTGGCAATGCCTCTGCACGCGTGGTCATCGAGGAATACCTCAGCGGCATCGAATGCTCGGTATTCGTTCTCACCGACGGCACCCACTATAAGATTCTGCCCGAGGCTAAGGACTACAAGCGCATTGGCGAGGGCGACACTGGTTTGAACACTGGTGGTATGGGTAGCGTCACTCCAGTTCCGTTTGCCACCAAGGAGTGGATGCAGAAGGTGGAGGACCACATCATCCGTCCCACTGTGGATGGTCTTGCCTCTGAAGGTATCGACTACAAGGGTTTCATCTTCTTTGGTCTTATCAATGTGGATGGCGAACCGATGGTGATAGAATACAACTGCCGCATGGGCGACCCCGAGACCGAGAGTGTTATGCTACGACTCAAGAGCGACATTGTAGATCTCTTCGAGGGTGTTGCCAATGGCGACCTCGACAAGCGCTATATCGAGTTTGACGAGCGTGCCGTGGTATGCGTGATGCTCGTAAGTGGTGGATATCCCCAAGAATACAAGAAGGGCTATCCCATCACCGGCATTGAGAATGTCGAGGGTAGCATAGTCTTCCATGCCGGCACAACGATGAAGGATGGTGAGGTAGTCACCAATGGCGGACGTGTGATTGCAGTAAGTTCCTATGGCAAGGACAAGGCAGAGGCTCTGAAGAAGAGTTTCGAGGAAGCCCAGAAGATCAACTTCACCGACAAGTATTTCCGTCGAGACATAGGACAAGACATATGAATTAAGAGTTAAGAATTGATGGATGAACACAGAGACACAAAGGCACAGAGAGGTAATATATAAAGGTTTTGAAAAAAACAGAGAAAAACTCTGTAACTCTGTGACTCTGTGTTTATATATAATTAAGGACGAAGAATGTTATTACAGAATAGGATTTCACGAAGCAGGATGCTATTGCCGACAATAGTTATTTATGCCATTGCCGTATGGCTGGTATGCGGTTTGGTGTCAGATGGTCTTTGGCTTCAATTTTCCTGTTTCGCGATTTCCTCCTTTCTGATGGTCGAGCTCAACAACGGTAATGCGCTTATCAGGATTTACAGTCGCATGGTGTCGTGCTCTTTCATCGTGATGGTGTGCATGTCCACGTTCCTGATGCAGTCTGCCAGTGCCATGCTATTGTCGATATGCGTGGTGATGTCGTTCATCTTGACATTCATAACCTATCAAGACAAGAGTTCGATGGGACATACATTCTACTCATTCCTGTCGATGGGGTTGGCAACACTGATAGATGTCAATATCTTCTTCTTTGCCCCTGTGATGTGGATAGGGATGTTTTTCTACCTGCAGTCGTTAACCCCACGCACATTTGTAGCCTCACTCCTGGGATTACTCTGCCCCTATTGGTTTGTGTCAATATATTTCATCTACACCAACGACCTGACATTGGCAGCAGATCACTTCTCCCGACTGGTTGAATTTGGCAAGGTGGCAGATTTCCCGGTAGTGCCTATTGGTGCGTTGGTTGCTATCTGTTTCGTGACAATACTCTCATTAACGGGTATCATCCACTACCTCCGCAAGCGTATCAACGACAAGACGCGCACGAGAATGTTTTACAACACGTTCATTCTGATTAATATAGTCACTATCGTGTTCTTCATTCTCCAACCGCAACACTACGTGACTCTGCTCACCATAATGATAGTGACAACATCGCCACTGATTGCCCATTTCATCGCTCTTACCCACACGCGGATTACCAATATTGCATTCAAGGTGATTGTGATAGTGGCATTGACTTTTACCATCATCAATATACTTAAACTTATATAGAATGGATTCCATAATATCGTTTCTTATGAACTGGGGCTATATGGGTATGGCCATATCTGCCTTCCTTGCCGCCAGCATTCTGCCTTTCAGTAGCGAGGCAGTGATGGTGGGCCTGTTAGCCGCAGGTCTCGACATGTGGGCTCTTGTGGCATGGGGCACGGTGGGCAATGTGCTTGGCAGCCTGTTCAACTACGGCATCGGCAGACTGGGAAAGATGGAATGGATAGAGAAATACCTGCACACCAAACCCGAGGACCTCGACCGCGCCCGCCGTTTTATGGGTGGACGCGGAGCATGGATGGGACTCTTCTCCTGCATACCGGTGATTGGTGATGTCATCACCATAGTGCTCGGACTGATGCGTGCCAATCTCACTATCTTCATCGTCAGCGTGACGATAAGCAAACTCGTGCGCTACGTTGTGCTGATGGTCACTGCCGGAGCCTTGTTCTCATGCTCGTCGCCCAAGTCGTCCGACGACACAAGAGTGATCACAGTGAGCATCGAACCGCTTCGCTATCTCACCGAACAGATTGTAGGCGACCGGTTTGAGGTGGTCACAATGGTGCCCAAGGGCAGCAGTCCCGAGACCTACGAGCCCACGGCACGACAAATGACCGACCTCTCGGAGAGTATATTATATATTAAGGTGGGAAATCTTGGTTTTGAGCGCACGTGGATGCCACGTCTCACTGCTAATGCGCCACATATCATGGTGGTCAATTCCTCCGAGGGGATAGACTCGAATATCGACAACGACCCCCACTCGTGGATGTCGGCACGAAATGCGATAGTCATGGCTCACAACATATATGATGCCGTGAAGCGGATTGACGTGCGCGACTCGATGTATTTCCGTCATCGTCTCGACAGTGTGTGCGGGGTTATCCACGCCACCGACCAGTATATCAAGCAGATGGCCGCACAAGCTCATTGCAAGGCATTTGTCATCTATCATCCAGCCCTCACCTACTTCGCCTCCGACTACGGTCTCCAACAGATTGCCGTGGAGGAGCATGGCAGGGAACCTTCGGCTGCCGACCTCCAGCGTATTATCTCCACAGCTAAGGCCAAGGGCGTGAAGCTCATGTTCATCCAACGGGAGTTTGCCAACCGCAATGTGGATGTCATCGCCAATGCCATAGGAGCACGCAAGGTGGAGATCAATCCCTTGGGATATGACTGGGAGAAAGAGATGAGACAAATAGCGGCGGAGATGCGAAATTAAAGAATTAAAGAAACGAAGTTCGACGAAGTCAATTAAAATATTAAAGTATTGGGAGTAGTATTACGAGACATAAATGCCGGATATAACGGCAGGGTGCAACTGCGCGATGTCAGCATCGACATCGACGACAGGGATTTCGTGGGTATTGTCGGTCCCAACGGGGGCGGCAAGACCACATTGCTGCGTGTGCTTCTTGGCTTGATCACGCCATATTCAGGCAGCATTGAGTTCAGGCACGACGGCAAGCCGGTGGATTCGCTCTCTGTGGGCTATCTGCCTCAGACAAGGGATATCGACGCCGACTTCCCCATGTCGGTTGCAGATGTCGTTGCCTCGGGCATGAACTCCCCCAAGCGTCTCTTCGGTGGATATACCAAGGAACAACGCGAGCGGGCCAATGATATCATGCACACCATCGGCATTGCCCACTTTGCCCATCGACCCATCAAGGCTCTCAGTGGAGGCGAGTTGCAACGTGTGCTCTTTGCCCGAGCATTGGTGTCGAGTCCCGAACTCCTTATTCTCGACGAACCCAACAATTTCGTTGACGACAATTTTGAGTCGTTCATGTACGACACCATACGCAATGTCAACAACAAGGCAGCCGTTGTGATGGTGAGTCACGACCGCCAATTCGTTGAGTCTTACGCCCAAAAGATTATCGAAGTGAATGAAAGAATAAAGATTTTGCGTTAAAAAGACTGAAATCAACATTATATCAATGTTATTTTTGTAACTTTGCGCCCGAAATTAAATAGTTACAGTTAAATAAAGAAGATGAAACAATTTAGAATTGTGGATAATGCCCTCGGTTGGCTGTCATTTCTGATAGCCGCCTTTGTGTATTGTTCTACCATCGAACCGACAGCCAGTTTCTGGGACTGTCCAGAATTTATCTCAACAGGTTACAAACTGGAGATTGGTCACCCACCCGGCGCACCGTTCTTCATGCTTACCGCCAACCTGTTTTCACAGTTTGTGAGCGACCCGTCAGAGGTTGCACGTATGGTCAACACCATGAGTGCCCTGCTCTCTGCAGCCACCATCTTGTTCCTGTTCTGGAGCATCACCCATCTTGTGCGTCGTCTGCTGTTGCGCGATAACAGCGAGATGACCCTCGGCAAGATGATCACCATTGAAGCCTCAGGACTCGTTGGAGCACTCATCTACACCTTCAGCGACACCTTCTGGTTTAGTGCCGTCGAGGGCGAGGTGTATGCCTATTCGTCGGCATTCACAGCTGTGGTGTTCTGGCTGATACTCAAGTGGGAAGAGCATGCCGACGAGCCTCATAGCGACCGCTGGCTTGTGCTCATCATGTATATGACGGGCCTCTCCATCGGTGTCCATCTGCTCAACCTATTGTGTCTGCCTGCCATCGTGCTTGTGTATTACTATCGCAAGTATCCCAACCTTCAGGGCAATGCCGACCTCAAGGGTTCACTCATAGCCCTCGGCATCTCTGTGGTCATTCTGGCAGCAGTGCTATATGGTGTCGTTCCTGGCATCGTACGCGTGGGCGGATGGTTTGAATTGTTCTTCGTCAACACTCTCGGTTGCCCGTTCAACACCGGTGAGATTATCTACATCGCACTCCTTGTAGGCATCATCATCTGGGCAATATGGGAGACATATAACGACCGCAGCGAGAAGCGCGAGAACATCGCCTTCCTTGCCTCTGTGGCAATGCTCGGCATTCCCTTCTATGGATTCGGTTGGAGCTCGGTGGTCATCGGCATCATCGTCCTCGCCATCCTGTGGTTTGTCGTCAACTACAAGCGCAAGGGTGTGGCTCTTGTCAACTCGCGCATCAAGAACACCTCTCTCCTCTGCATGCTCATGCTAATGATAGGCTATTCGAGCTATGCACTCATCGTCATCCGTTCGTCTGCCAATCCACCCATGGACCAGAACTCTCCCGAGGACATCTTCACCCTTGGCGAGTATCTCAGTCGCGAGCAGTATGGCTCTCGCCCCCTGCTCTATGGTCAGGCATATACCTCGCAGGTTGAACTTCAGAAGGACGATGATGTATGTCGTCCTGCATCCACCAAGGGTGCCCCGGTATATCAGCGCAAGGACAAGGCTTCTGCCGACGAGAAGGATTCCTACTTCGTGGTGCGCACCAAGGACGAATACAAGTATGCACAGAACATGCTCTTCCCGCGTATGTACAGTTCTGCCCACACCAATGCCTACGAGAGCTGGATGGGCGGTGTCGAAGGCAACGATGTGTCATACGACCGCTGTGGCGAGATGATCAGCGTGAAGGTTCCCTCACAATTGGAGAACATCCGCTTCTTCCTCTCCTATCAGTGCAACTTCATGTATTGGAGATATTTCATGTGGAACTTTGCAGGTCGTCAGAACGACCTTCAGGGCAATGGTGAACTCGAGCACGGCAACTGGATAACCGGTTTCGACTGGTTTGACAACTGGCGTCTTGGCGACCAAAGCAAGTTGCCCGACGAGCTGAAGAACAACAAGGGACACAACGTCTTCTATTGCCTGCCTCTGCTCTTAGGTCTCATCGGACTCTTCTGGCAGTCGCTGCGCAAGGGGCAGAAAGGCATCCGCCAGTTCTGGGTGGTGTTCTTCCTGTTCTTCATGACAGGTCTTGCCATCGTCATCTACCTCAACCAGACACCTATGCAGCCTCGTGAGCGCGACTATGCCTACGCTGGTTCGTTCTATGCCTTCGCTATATGGTGCGGTATGGGTGTTGCAGCTATCATCGAAGAGATCACCCGCCGTCTCAAGGGTCACGCTACTGTCATTGCCTCCATCATAGGCATTGCCTGTCTTCTCGTACCTATACAGATGGCTTCGCAGACATGGGACGACCACGACCGTAGCGGACGCTACACCTGTCGCGACTTCGGACGCAACTATCTCATGTCGCTCGAAGAGAAGGGCAACCCAATCATCTTCACCAATGGCGATAACGACACCTTCCCATTGTGGTACAACCAGGATGTGGAGGGACAGCGCACCGACGCCCGCGTCTGCAATCTCAGTTATCTGCAGACCGACTGGTATATCGACCAGATGAAGCGTCCGGCCTACGACTCTCCTGCACTGCCCATCAATTGGAGCCGACTCGAATATTGTGCCGGCACCAACGAGTATGTCACCGTTGAGCCCGCCCTCAAGGAAAGCGTTAAGGCTCTCTATGAGACATATCCCGAAGAGGCACGCAAGATGTTTGGCGATAATCCCTACGAACTCAAGAACGTGCTCAAGTATTGGGTGCGCAACGATATCACCAAGGAGCAAAAGGAAGTGATGAAGATACTGCTCGGCGACAGCGACACCCACGTCATCCCAACCGACACGGTATATGTCACCATCGACAAGGAGGCTGTCAAGAAGAGCGGTATGCTCATGGCTGCCGACTCTATCCCCGACCGTATGGTTATCTCTCTCAAGGGCAAGCGCGCACTCTACAAGGGTGACGTGATGATGCTCGAACTCATTGCCAACTGCAACTGGACACGTCCGATATACGTGGCACTCACCGTTGGCGAGGAAAACTATATGAACCTCGGCGACAACTTCGTGCAGGAGGGACTTGTCAACCGCATCACTCCGTTCACCACAAATGCTCCAGGGGCAAAGAACTTCGACACCAAGCGCACCTACGACCGCATGATGCACAAGTTCCGCTTTGGCGGTCTCGACACTCCAGGCATCTATCTCGACGAGACAGTGATGCGCATGTGCTGGACCCACCGCCGAGCCTTTGTCAACCTCGCCATGAATCTTGTCAACGAGGGAGATGACAAGAAGGCGGCCAAGGTGCTTGCCTATCTCGACAAGAACATCCCCGAGTATAACGTGCCTGTCAACTATCAGTCGGGCTCGCTCGACGAAGCACGCGTGTATGCCCACCTCGGTCAGAAGCAAAAGGCAATGGACATGTTCAAGAAATTGTTCGACAATTCCTATCAGTATGCCGCATGGTATTGCAGTCTTGAGGACATGCGCTTCTTAAGTGCCCAGCGCGACGCTCTGCTTCATTTCTACATAATGAACCAGATACTCGTCGAAGCAAACGACATCAACGAGAAATGGGCCAAGGCCCAGCAAGTGCGTATGAATGGCCTGCTTCAGCTCTACCGCTCAAAAGGCGGAAGCTTTGGGGATGAGGATTAGGAATTAGGAATTGCTGCGCAAACCGAATGCAGAGCCGAGCTCGCTCGAGCTATGCTGAGGTGAAGCCAGCAATCGACGAAGTCAATTAGGAATTAGGAATTAGGGATGATTATCGAGCAACCGGCTATATTTCTGAGATGGCTATATCCCAGGGCTACTTGGAGAATGAACCGTCATGAGAAGGCAGTGTATCTCACCTTCGACGACGGTCCAATCCCCGAGGCTACACCTTTTATCCTTGAGGTTCTTGCCAAATACGACATCAAGGCCACCTTCTTCATGGTGGGCGACAATGTGCGCAAGCATCCCGAGGTGTTCCGTCAGGTAGTGGAGGCAGGCCATCGCATAGGCAACCACACCTTCAATCACATTGGCGGATTCCGGCACACAATATCATCTTATAGCAATAATGCCGAGTTGGCTAATGAATATCTTCACACCAATCTCTTCCGTCCACCCCATGGATGGATGCGTTGGGACCAATATGCCTGGCTCGGTCGCAAATATCGCATAGTGATGTGGGATCTCGTCACCCGCGACTATTCCAAGTGGATGACAGCCGAGGGTGTGGTAAACAATGTGAAGCGCTATGCCCGCAATGGTTCGATAATCACCTTCCACGACTCTCTCAAGAGTATCGACAAACTGCGCACGGCATTGCCGGAATCTATTGAATGGTTGAAATCCCAAGGATATGAATTCAAGGTATTTGACTGAAAAGATAAAAGCCGAGGCCAAGGGTCTCGGCTTTTTCGCCTGCGGCATAGCCAAGGCCGAAGCCGTTGATAGCGACACTGCCGACGGCTATCGCCGTTGGATAGCCGATGGCGGTCATGCCTCGATGCACTATCTTGCCGACAACATCGACAAGCGTCTCGACCCTCGACTTCTCATGCCGGGAGTCAAGAGCATCGTCTGCGTGGCCCTATCCTATGCACCTGCCAAGACGATTCCCGCCGACCAATATCAAATAGCCTATTATGCCTATGGCAAGGACTATCACGACGTGATGAAGCAGAAGCTGCATGCCCTTGCATCCGCCTGCGGCATAACCACCTATCGTGCCTTCTGCGACACTGCCCCCGTGCTTGAGCGTTATTGGGCACAGCGTGCCGGATTAGGTTGGATAGGTCGCAACCACCAGCTCATCATACCCCATGCAGGCAGCATGTTCTTCCTTGGCGAACTCTTCGTCACCGACACCCTGCATTACGACTCCCCCACCCCCAATCGCTGCGGTCGTTGCCATGCCTGCCTCGATGCCTGTCCCACCTCATCAATAATCAATCATCAGTCATCAATAATCAATAATCAGTCATCATTCATCAGTTCCCGTTGTCTCAGCTACCTCACAATAGAGCACCGTGGTCCAATTCCTAATTCCTCATTCCTAATTCCTCATTCCTCATTCCTAATTCCTAATTCCTCATTCCTAATTCCTAATTCCATCTACGGTTGCGACATCTGCCAGCTCGCCTGTCCCTGGAATCGCTTTGCCGTTCCCACCACCGAACCAGCCTTCCAGCCCTCGGATGCCCTTTTGACAATGACAAAAGAAAAATGGCACAACCTCACCGAAGAGCAATATCGCATACTCTTCAAAGGCAGTGCCGTAAAACGTGCTAAATATGCAGGCCTAATGCGCAATATCAATAATCAGCAATCAATCAAATCGTGATTTCTCCTGAACCATAGCAGCAATGATGGGCCTCGTCGTAAACGACACAGAACTGACCGGGAGCTACGCCGTGGATCTTCTCCTTGCTATGGATGATATAGGAATTATCTCCTGTGGGCTCCACCGTTGCCTCATGCCATTCGGGAGTGTGGCGTATCTTGAAGGTGATGCGCTCGGGAAGGCAGGGGACGGTGAGGTAATGGAAGTCGTGGATGGGGAACGATTGCTTGTAGGCTGTCTGGGGGTCGTAGCCATGGGAGACATAGAGAATGTTGTGCTCTACATCCTTCTTGACAACAAACCATGGACCACCACCGAAGCCGAGTCCCTTGCGCTGACCGATGGTGTGGAACCACAAACCCTTGTGGCGACCTATGCGGCGACCAGTCTCAAACTCGATGACATCTCCGGGATTGTCGCCGAGATAACGCTCGATGTAATCGTTGTAATTAATCTTGCCGAGGAAGCATATGCCCTGCGAATCCTTGCGGCGGGCATTTACAAGATGTTCGCGCTCGGCAATGGCACGCACCTCGTCCTTCATATAATGTCCGATGGGAAAGAAGGCTTTCTCCAACTGCCAGTCGTAGATCTGGGCAAGGAAGTCGGTCTGGTCTTTCACGGGGTCGGGACTGGTGGTGAGCCATTTCTTGCCATCGATAATCTCGGTCTGGGCATAATGGCCAGTGGCGATGAGGTCGTAGTCGTGACCACGCTTCTCGTGGAATGCCCCAAACTTGATAAGACGATTGCACATGACATCGGGATTAGGCGTGAATCCAGCCTTCACCTTCTCCATGGTATATCGGGTGACATTATCCCAATACTCGCGATGGCAATCCACCACCTCCAACCGGCATCCATAGCGATGGGCAACGGCTGTAGCCATCTCGAGGTCTTCCTCGGAGGAACAGTCCCACTCCTCCTTCTCCTCAGGACCAATCTTGATATAGAAACAATCGGGATGAAGTCCTTGGCGCGTCAATTCATAGACTACAACGGAACTGTCAACACCTCCCGACAATAATACTGCTATCTTCTTCATTTCTAATCCTTCCTGTATTTCCCCTCCTCCTTGTCATCGAGCATACTGAGATATGACTGATATCTGCTGGCGGCAATGTAGTGGTCCTCGACAGCCTTGAGCACGGCACAACCTGGCTCGTGGGTGTGAGTGCAATTGCTGAAACGGCAGTCGCGCGAGAAGCGGAATATCTCCTTGAAATACCCGGAGAGCTCCTCGGGTTCGATGTCGAAGGTGCCAAAACCTTTGATTCCCGGGGTGTCGATGATATACCCACCGGAGGGAAGTGGCAACATCTCACTGAACGTGGTGGTGTGCATACCCGTGTTGTGGGCATCGGAGATCTCGGCAGTGCGGAGATTGGCATCCGGCAGAAGGCGATTAATAAGAGTTGACTTCCCCACTCCACTATTACCGCTCAGCACGGTGACCTTACCCTCGAGCAACTGCATCACTGTTTCAACACCATCGCCTCGCTCTGCCGAGATGGAGCGACATTCATATCCCACCGTCTCGTAGAGATTAATCATCATGTCGAGATAGCGCAATTCGTCGTCATCGAGGATGTCCACCTTATTAAATATAAGGACAACCGGTATGCGATATGCCTCGGCAGAGGCAAGAAAGCGATCGATGAAGGTTGTGGAGGTCTGGGGATAATTGACCGTGACCACCAGCATTGCCTGATCGACATTGGCGGCAATGATATGACTCTGCTTGGAGAGATTAGACGCCTTACGGATGATATAGTTGCGGCGGTCGGCTATCTCAGTGATAAATGCAGTGCCCTCGTTGTTGGGCACAAGAGTTACATGGTCACCCACAGCCACGGGGTTGGTGCTGCGGATGCCCTTGAGGCGGAAGTTGCCCTTTATCTTACAATCGATAAGCTGGCCACCGTCGTCGGTCTTGACGGTGTACCAGCTTCCTGTATTACGAATTACTAATCCTGTATGCAAAGGGTTAATATATTACGTTTTATATTTTTGATTACACAGTCATTATTTCCTTATCCTTGGCAGCAAGGAGGTTATCGACGTTCTTGATCATCTTGTCGTGAATTTTCTGAAGGTCATTCTCGGCATCCTTCTCAAGGTCCTCGGACAGTCCGTCCTTAATAGCCTTCTTGAGCTTGTCCTTCACATCGGCACGCACATTGCGTATCTGCACCTTCACACCCTCACCAATCTTGTTGCACTGCTTGGAGAGTTCGCGACGGCGCTCCTCGGTGGGCACTGGAATACCAAGACGGATAATCTCGCCATTGTTCTCGGGTGTGATACCCACATCAGAATCCATAATGGCCTTCTCGATTGCCTTAATCTGCTTTTTGTCCCACGGACGAATGGCTATAGAACGAGGGTCGGGAGTTGAAAGGTTTGCTACTTGGTTGAGGGGCACCATAGAGCCGTAGGACTCAACCTTGATACCGTCGAGAATAGCCACGTTGGCGCGTCCGGCACGTATGCGGGCGAGCTGCTCTTCGAGATACATCACTGCCATCTCCATTTTCTCTTCGGCATTGCCTAATGTTTCTTTTACGTCTATCATATTTTTATTATATTTAATTTCACGACACAAAAATACGTATATTCCCGCAAATGACCAAAGGATTGGGCAGTTTTTTTGATTTTTTAACCACAGGGACTATTATATATAATAAGGTGTAAGGAGGAAAAAAGGGCAATATACCACGATTGTGGTATGCGAAATGCTACATGTGTGGTATTTCGGGAATGAAAAAATCGTCGTACCTTTGCAGCGTGATTCTGAAAGTCCTTGCAGGACATTAAAGGATTGAAAGATTGAAAAATTGAAAAATTAAAGTATTAACATTAAAAATAAGAAGATTATGAGCAACAAGAAACTTCATTTTGAGACACTTCAACTTCATGTAGGACAGGAACAGGCCGACCCGACAACCGACTCGCGCGCAGTGCCTATCTATCAGACAACCTCCTACGTATTCCGTAATTCACAGCATGCAGCAGACAGATTCGGTTTGCGTGATGCAGGTAATATCTATGGTCGTCTTACCAACTCCACCCAGGGTGTGTTCGAGGATCGTGTAGCAGCCCTCGAAGGCGGTGTTGCAGGATTGGCAGTGGCTTCTGGTGCAGCTGCAATCACCTATGCCCTCCAGAATGTGGCACGCAATGGTGACCATATCATCGCAGCCGACAACCTCTATGGTGGAACATACAACCTCGTGGAGCATACTCTCTCAACACAGGGAGTGGAGACAACCATCGTAGATCCATCCGACTTCGACGCTGTTGACAAGGCATTCAAGCCCAACACCAAGGCCATCATCATCGAGACATTCGGTAATCCTAACGCCAGTGTAACTGATGTTGACCGCATATCAGAGATTGCCCACAAGCATAACACCATCGTGATTGTGGATAACACCTTCGGCACCCCATTCCTTTTCCGTCCTATCGAGCACGGAGCCGACGTGGTGGTACACTCTGCCACTAAGTTTATCGGCGGACACGGTAGTTCGCTCGGCGGTGTGATTGTTGACGCTGGCAAATTCGACTGGAAGGCTAATGCCGACAAATATCCTTCAATCGCAAAACCAGACCCAAGTTATCATGGTGCTGTCTTTGCCGAAGTAGCCGGACCGGCAGCCTTCGTCACACGTATCCGTGCCGTCATCCTGCGCGATACCGGAGCAGCTATCTCTCCATTCAACGCTTGGATTCTGCTTCAGGGACTTGAGACTCTATCACTGCGTGTGGAGCGTCATGCATTTAATACAAAGAAGGTGGTGGAATTCCTCGCCAACCATCCCAAAGTGGCAAAAGTCAACCATCCTTCATTGCCCGACCATCCCGACCATGCATTATATGAAAAACTTTTCCCGAATGGTGGCGGCAGCATCTTCACCTTTGAGGTGAAAGGTGGCGAAAAAGAGGCATGGGCTTTTATAGACAACCTGAAGATTTTCTCACTGCTGGCTAATGTGGCTGACGTGAAGAGCCTTGTGATTCACCCTGCCACAACAACCCACTCACAGCTCTCGCCCGATGAACTGGAGCAGCAGCACATCTATCCCTCTACCATCCGTCTGAGCATCGGTACGGAGCACTACGAGGATATCATCGATGACCTTGCAAATGCACTTGAAAACATTTAAGGGAATTAGGAATTAGGGATTAGGAATTAGGAATTCTTTTGCAAACGAGAGCAGAGCCAAACTCGTTTGAGCTATGCCGAGTGCAGCTAAAGAATCGACGAAGTCAATTAGGAATTAATAATTAAAGTTATGACAAAGATAGCAAAGCAACTGACCGAGCTTATTGGACAGACTCCATTGCTCGAACTGAATAAATTCTCGAAATCTCATGGTATCGAGACCCCAATTATCGCCAAGGTGGAATTCTTCAATCCTGGCGGCAGTGTGAAAGACCGTATTGCATTGGCAATGATAGAAGACGCAGAGAAGAAGGGACTGCTGAAACCAGGTGCCACCATCATCGAACCTACCAGCGGTAACACTGGTGTGGGACTGGCTCTCGTGGCTGCCGTGAAGGGATACAAGCTCGTGCTGACAATGCCGGAGACGATGAGTATTGAGCGTCGCAACCTGGTGAAGGCTTACGGTGCAGAGGTGAAGCTGACAAGTGGTGCTGCCGGAATGGCAGGTGCCATCAAGGCTGCCGAGGAACTGCGCGATGCCACCCCAGGCTCAATCATCCTGCAGCAGTTTGAGAACCAAGCTAACCCCCAGAAGCACTACGACACCACAGGTGTGGAACTGTGGGAGCAGACTGGTGGCGACATCGACATCTTCATTGCCGGTGTGGGCACTGGCGGAACGGTGAGCGGTATCGGCAAGCGACTGAAGGAGAAGAACCCCAACATCAAAATTGTGGCAGTGGAGCCAAAGTCGTCGGCAGTGCTTAACGGCGGTCCGAGCGGTCCGCACAAGATACAGGGTATTGGTGCGGGATTCATTCCCAAGACCTACAACAATGAAGTGGTAGATGAGATTTTTGATGTAGAAAACGACGATGCCATCCGCACTGGTCGCCAGTTGGCACGCGAGGAAGGCCTGTTGGTAGGTATCTCCTCGGGAGCTGCTGCCTTCGCCGCCAGTGAGATAGCCAAGCGTCCAGAGAACAAAGGGAAGAAGATTGTTGCTCTACTTCCGGATACCGGAGAGAGGTATCTCTCAACCGTACTCTACGCCTTTGACGAGTATCCTCTCTAACCGGTATCGTATAGCATTATCCATAGATTAATTGGTTTTTATTTAGACCACAGATTATCACTGATTATCACAGATTTTTTGATTAGTCATATTTCTAATCAGAGCCAAAGGATCTTAATCTGTGTTAATCTGTGAAATCTGTGGTCTATATTATTTTCTGTGGATAAAAAATTAACGGAATTGTAACACGATTATTATTGGTATTTCGAAAATTATGCGTATCTTTGCACCGAAATTTTAATAGTAATAGTTATGACAAAGAGTAATCACAGAATACTCGTGGTAGATGACGAGCAAGACTTGTGCGAGATACTGAAATTTAATCTCGAAACCGAAGGTTATGAAGTGGATACAGCCAACTCGGCAGAAGAGGCCATTGTGCTTGACATTCCATCTTACGACCTTCTACTACTCGACGTGATGATGGGAGAGATGTCGGGATTCGCCATGGCAAAAAAACTGAAGACTGACGAAAGGACAAGCAAGGTGCCTATCATCTTCCTGACAGCAAGGGACACGGAAAACGACACGGTGACGGGATTCAATCTCGGTGCTGACGACTATATCTCCAAGCCATTCTCAATTAGGGAAGTGCTCGTGAGAGTGAGAGCCGTGCTCAGGCGAACTACCGCACAGCCAGAGGAGGACAGCAACAACAACATTCTGAAATACCAAGGCCTCGTGCTCGACCTCGACAAAAAGACCGTCACTATCGAGGGAAAGTCAGTGGCATTCACCAAAACGGAATTTGAGATACTCCACACACTGCTTGACGAGCGGGGAAAGGTGTTCTCACGCCAGGAACTGATAAACCGAGTGTGGCCGTCGGACGTACTGGTGCTCGACCGCACCGTGGATGTGAACATCACAAGACTGAGAAAGAAAATCGGTCCGTTCTCGAAATGTATCGTGACACGTCTCGGATTCGGATACCTCTTTGAAGAATAAATAATGATGAGAATGACCATAGGCAAGAGGATGTATCTTAGTATCCTCTCTTTGTTTGCCATATTTGCAATACTCTTTATCGTATTCCAGCAATACCGCGAAAAGGAGTACAAGATTGAGACGCTCAACCTGCGACTCCAGGATTTCAATGCCAATATGGAGGAGGCTTTGGGACTCAAATGGGACGGGAAGATGATGGACCAATACGTGAAGAAGCACGGGATGGCTCACATGAGAGTGACTGTGGTGGACATCTCGGGCAGGGTGATCTACGACAACCTGCGCAAAGACTACAGCAACTTTGCCAACCACAGGGAACGAAAGGAAATCAAAGAGGCCATTGCCATGGGACAAGGGTATGACATCAACCGAGTAAGCAATACCATCAACGGAGACTTTTTCTATTCGGCAACTTATTTCCCCAACAAGAAAATAGTTATCAGAAGCGCATTGCCATATAACAACGAACTGTCGCAATCACTAAAAGCCGACCAGCACTTTATATGGTTTGCCCTTGTGGTGATGATTGTGCTGTCGATGGTTCTATACCAGTTTATTTGGCGACTGAACTCCAATATCAGTAAACTGCGATTGTTTGCACAGCGTGCCGACCGGGGAGAAAGTCTTGACACGGAAGACCTCGTGGAGTTTCCCGATGACGAATTGGGAGAAATATCAGAAAGTATCATAAAAATATACATACGACTGCAAAAGACCAAGGAGGAACAGAACATACTGAAGAGACAGCTCACCCAGAATATCGCCCATGAGCTGAAGACTCCAGTGGCAAGCATCCAGGGCTATCTCGAAACCATCATCGACAACCCTGCCATCAAGGAAGAGAACAAGGCACAATTCCTCGAAAGATGCTACGCACAGAGCAAACGGCTCGGCAGTCTGCTCAACGACATCTCGATGCTCAACCGTATGGACGACGGTAGCCAGATGATGGAATTCGAGGAAATAGACGTGTCGATAACCATCAAGCAGATAATAAAAGAGACCGCATTGCAGCTGAAGGAAAGGAACATGAAATTCATTGACAAGACTCCTGATAAAATCATCATTCATGGAACTGCAAGCGTAGTGTATAGCATCTTCCGCAATCTCACAGACAACGCCATTGCCTATGCCGGAGATGGCACCACCATCACCCTCGAAGCCCACAAATCGGGCGAATACCGATGGAGCTTCACCTTTAGCGACAATGGGGTGGGTGTGGATAACAAGCACTTGCCTCGCCTGTTCGAGAGATTCTACAGAGTGGATAAGGGACGCAGCAGAAAATTAGGTGGCACCGGACTAGGACTTGCCATCGTGAAGAACGGAGTATTGCTGCACGGAGGTACAATAAAAGCCGAAAATGCACCTGAGGGTGGCCTAAAATTCGAATTCTCGCTTGCAAAATGAAAAAAAACAGTAAATAATTTGGTGTTTCGGAGAAAATAGCGTACCTTTGTAGGCATTAATGCCTATAGTATGTACAAAAAACTAATTTCCATATTGGCAGCCGCATTGGTAACGATGTCAGCTACAGCCGTAAACAAAAATCTGAAATACACGAAGGAAAATCCTTTGGTATATGAAGATCTATGGGATCTTCCACCATTCTCATTCCTCAATGACGAAGGTAAGCCAGAGGGATTCAACATTGCCCTTGTAGAGGAGTTGCTGAAAAGGCTTGACGTGCCATACGTCATCAAGCTGAAGCACACACCGCTCAATTTCCAGGATGTGAGCTCAGGTGCCGCAGCCCTCACCATCGGAATGAAAGCATCCTACCATGACAAATACGGAATGTATGGAGCCAACACTCTCGTGCTTTTCACACATAGTGTTGCCAGTCCGAAAAGCAATCCTGCCGAGATACACAGTTTTGACGACCTCAAGAAAAACAAGGTGTATGTGCACCGCAACAGTTTCAGTCACAACCAGATGATTGATGGCGGTATAGCAGCCAACGCCATCCCTGCCGACGACATGAAATCGGTATTGATGCAAGTGGCTGCCCAAGACAGTGGCATAGTGCTTTGGAACACCAACACCCTGAAGGAACTCGTACAGAAAAACCACCTCGACAACATTAAGTTAACTCCAGTGAGCATGAAATACGGAGAATACCATTTCATCTCACGAGACTCGGTATTGCTGCAGAAACTCGACAGCGTATATGACGAGATGGTTGCCAACGACGATGTATTGCCTCTGAGAAGGGAGTGGTTCTACCCCGAAGAGAAGAATGATGCCGTCGGGTCTTTTGCATGGTATGTTGCCATTGTCATTGGAGTATTCTTCCTGATTCTCATAGCGTATAACATCTACTATAAGGTGCAGGAGCGACGTCTCAGCGAGATGAACGAGCGACAGTCAAAGCGTCTCGGTCTGCTCTTGCGCTCGGGAAAGAGAGACGTGTGGACATATAACTCAACCACAAAACTGTTCACTTTGTTGAATCCCGAGGGCAAGAATAACGAGAGCTACAACCAAAAATATTTCGCCCTCTTCTTCCCCGAAACCGATTTCCAACGTATAATCGAGGAAATAGAGAACATCGAATTGGGATTGTATGAAAACACAAAACTCCTCGTAAGATGTAATCTGAACAGAGACAAAGAAGAAGGTGCCCAGATGTCATACTTTGACATCAACATCTCTGTGTTACAATATGGAGATGATAATCTGCCAATAACGCTGATAGGAATCATGCACGATGTCACTGCAGAGAAAAAGAAGTTTATAGACACACGTGACAATCTGCTGAAATACCGCACCATCTTCAACACCTCGATGGCCGACCTCGCTTATTACGACAAGGACGGAATCCTCACCGACATCAATCATAACGCCTGCACAACCTTCGGTATCACCGATCGTAAGACTCTCATACAGTCAAAGACACACATCTCCGACATTCCTGTGTTTATGGGACTAAAGGGCGACGTGTGCAGGGAAATGTGGATGTCGTCGATAACCGACATGGACAAACTGCACATGGAGAAGGACTCCACTAAATACTGGACGCGCACTGGAATCATATACTACGAATTCACCATTATGCCTATATATGACTCCAAAGGCGAGCCCATATGCTTTATGTCGTGCGGTAAAGACATGACCGAAACCGCCAAGCGCATGAACAAGGAGAAGATGAGACAGAGGCGCATAGAAAACACCAACGAACAGATTACAAGCTACACCAACGACATCAACTATGCCTTGGAGGTGAGCGGCACACGACTTGCCAACTACTATCCCGACTCACACGAGATGACCATAGCCCATGACATCCAAAAACCTATAATGAGGTTGTCGCAGTTGCGCTGCATATCGCTGCTCGACATGGAATACAGACACAAGGCATCCATGGTGTTCCTCAACCTCGACAAAAAGAGGCTCAAGAAATTTGAACTGCGAGTGGGAACAATATTCAAAGACCGCAACAAGGACAATGCTTACTATGAGTTCAACGGCATCCCCATCAAGAAGGATGGCACTGTCAACCACTATTTCTGCCTGTGCCGCAACGTGAGCAAGCTCGTGGAAACAGAGAAACAACTTGAGGAGGAAACCAAAAGGGCGCAAGAGGCAGAGGAATTCCAAAACTCGTTCCTCAAAAACATGAGTCACGAGATACGCACTCCGCTATACACCGTAGTGGGATTTGCCGAACTATTCCAAGGTGAGCACGACAAGAGTGACGAACCGGTGTTTATCGACCAGATAAAGCAGAACTCCGACATGCTGCTCAAACTCGTCAACAACATCCTGCTCCTCTCGAGAATCGACGCCAAGATGGTGGAGATGAAAACCAATACCATCGACTTCCCCGAATTCTTCAAGGCCAAATGCCTTATGGGATGGACACAAGGAGTGAAGCCAGGAGTGGAAACCAAGATAGAGTCAACCGAAGATCATCTTATGGTGGAAATAGACGACAACCACGTAGGACTTATCATTGAAACCCTCTGCCGACTGGCAAGCCAGTTCACCGAGAAAGGATTGATACACACAAGATATATCTATCACTCAGGAATGATGACACTGATGTTCAAGGACACTGGTGCAGGAATGACTAAAGAGAACATGGCAAGTGTAAGAGATCGTAATATGGAGGAAGATTCGGGTGACTACTCCGTACTCATCCAACTTATCATCTGCCAACAGTTGGCGGCACTTATGGGCGGCCAGATGGAGTTTAAAAGCGAATTGGGCAAGGGCTCCACAATCTGGATATCCTTCCCATGCAAGATAGTTGACATGCCCAAGCAAGAGGAGCCTGCCGCCACACCCGACAGCACCCCGATTATCGACAACAACTTGCTTGCCAATAGCGACTTGCTCGCTAATAGCGACATGCTCGCCAACATGTCGGAGGAAGAAATCAACAACCTGCTTGCCAATAGCGACCTTTTCAAATAACAAGAATACAATATCACTACAAAATATGAGCAAAGGACTACAACATACCGCAACAAGTTATATCTCCAAAGTGATGATGACATTTGCCTGCCTCTTCACGGCAATGACAATGTCAGGACAGGGCAAGGGAAAATACACTAACGAATCGCCACTGAGAATGGTGTGCGAAAACGAGTTCTATCCCTTTGAATACCGCAATGAAACGGGACAGCCTGAAGGATTCGACATCAATGTGGCAACGAAGATATTCAGCACCCTGAACATACCCTACACCATCAGTATGACCAATCGCACCGAGGTGAATGAGGCATTCGACACCAACAATGCCGACATCATTGTAAAGGCTCCCACCAATCCAATTCCTGGAGTCTATTACACCAAGAACAAGTTGTCGTCATACAAAATTATGTTAGCCTATCCCAAGGGCAAAACTCCCATAAAGAAGCTCAGCGAACTGAAGGATAACGACATCGTGATATTCAAGGAGGGCAACTATTGTTCGGAATACGTGATAAGCAACCATCTATTGCGTCCGGAACAGATGATGTTCCGTACCGTGAAGCAAGGACTCTTAGGCATCGCCACAGGCGACTATCAATATATGATTTGCGGAGAGACAACTTTGAAGATGGTAATGAAGAAGTTCAATATCACCAATGTGGAACTATCGAAAATAGACATCCCCGAAGGCGCTATCAGATTTTGCAGTCGCGACAAACTGCTCATCAACCTTATCGACGAACAACTGACTGAAATGCAACGCAACGGACAACTCGACAGGATGTTCCAGCAGTCGTTGTCGGTAAACACCGCAAGCAACAAGAATATCACATATTTCCTCTTTGCCTTGTTCGGACTGCTGCTCATGATTATCATTATCATCCTTGTCAACCGCTATGTCACAAGGCGCATCAAGGCTGGCATGCAGTCAACCATCGAGACCAACAACATCATGAAGAAGGCGCTCGAAACAGTCAATATCAATATGCTCGAAACCGACATAAACAAAAGGTGGATAACCAACCTTTACGGTAATTTCTTATCTGAAGTTGGTGCTAATGTAGATGAGACCACATTACGAATACATCCAGATGAAAAAAATTGCGTGATGGAGCAATTCCATAAGATGATAAATAAGGAAATCAACGAGGTGGAATACAGATTCAGATACAACATGGGCAGCGAGAGTAACCCTGACTGGCGAACACTATATGCAAACGCCCTGCCCGAATACGACAAAAACGGCAATGTGGTGAAACAAATCACCACCATATCCGACATCACCGAGGAAACACGCCAGGACCAGATAGACCGCCAGACCTCGGAGATATACAAGCACATATTCGAGATGCCTATCGTGGGACTTGCGCTATATGACAGCAATGGACACTTTATTGAAGCCAACCAGGTGATGCGCGACATATTCAAGAACCTGAACCACAACACCGACGTCTTTGCCTCTACCTCGATATACGACTTCCCCGCTTTTGCTGGAATCATCGACCGCACCACAAAGGAGAACCTCTTCTTCTGCACATATTCAGACACCACCAACGATGGCATGCCCAACTTCGTCGAGATACGAATGCGCCCCATCAAGGACGACAACGGCAACATTATCTACCGCATGATCACCGCCCGCGACAAAAGCGACGAGCGTGAGATGTACCGCCAAAGCCGACTCAACGACGAGAAGGTGAGACAGGTGAGCGAACAGATGATGCAATATGAGAACGAATTACGCTATCTGCTCAAGGGAAGCCAGATGAGAGTGTGGAAGTCGAACATAAAGAGCAACAGCATCCGCCTCTACCGCGACCTCCACACCTTCGACATGAAATACACATTCGAAGAATTCATCAGCGCTATTGACGAAGCCGACAGAGACGAGGCAATCAAGCTCATCGACCCAAGAAAGAATGGAGGACAATCTCACAATGCCACCATTCGCATATATGAGAAACGCACCGACACTATGTATTGGTACACTATCAACAGTATTCCCGAATACGATGACAAAGGCAACATCACCGGCTGTTTCGGACTGATACACAATGTCAACGACCTTATGGAAACGCAGATAAAGATGCAGAAGGAGAAAGAGCGTGCCAACGACTCAAGTAGGCTGAAGAGCACATTCCTTGCCAATATGAGTCACGAGATACGCACACCTCTGAATGCCATCGTGGGATTCTGCGACATCATGCAGACAATAGATTCACCGGAGGAAAGGGAAGAGCTGTTGAAGATTATCCATAACAACTGCAATAACCTGTTGCAGATAATCAACGACATACTTGTGTTGTCGGAACTGGACTCAAGCGGACTGATGCTCAATCCCGAGCGGTGCAACTTCGCCGAGGAATTCTCGCTCCTCTGCAAGTCGCTCGAACAGCGTGTCAGCGAACCATCCGTAAAGTTCATTGTAGATAATCCATACGATTCCCTCTTCGTCACCATCGACAATGGTCGCATAAGTCAGATTATCACCAATTTCCTCACAAATGCCGTGAAATATACCCATGAGGGCCATATCAAATTGGGCTATCGTATCGAGGACAATGGTTTGCACATCTATTGCGAGGACACCGGTAGCGGTATCCCCAAGGATAAGTGCGAAAAAATCTTCGAACGTTTCTTCAAGGTTAACGAATATATCCAGGGTGCCGGTATCGGCTTGAGTATATGCAAGGCGATAGTGGCAAAATGTAATGGAAAAATTGGAGTGGAGTCAGAAGAAGGCAAGGGGTCCACATTCTGGATATGGATCCCTTGCGAAATATCCTAATTCAAGATATTGTAGAGCAGTGATGTAAGTGAGATAAGAATTGATGTAGCCGAGAACCACAGGGTTGTCATACTACCCACACTTGAGTTCTGCGCCTTCACCTTGTTGGGCACAACATACACAATGTCGTTCTGCTGCAAATAATAATAAGGTGAATTGATGAGGTTGGCGTCATTGAGGTTGAGAATATGTATCGATTTCTTTCCGTCGGCATCCTCACGTATGAGTTGCACATTGTTTCTCACACCGTAGATTGTCAAGTCGCCTGCCTGGGCAAGAGCCTCAAGAATCGTAATCTTCTCATTAGCCACTGTGTACATACCTGGTGTGGTTACTTCACCCAACACCGCAATCTTGTAGTTGCTCATCCTCACCGTCACGATAGGCTTATCTGCATTTTTCTGCATAAAAGGCATAATCTTGTCGCAGATGAGTTTCTCAGCCTCCGACTTGGTCAGTCCGCCAAGCTTCACCCTACCGATCTTCGGAAACTCGATGCATCCGTCGTTATCCACTAGATAACTTTGCAACATGGCCTGGGTGGTTGCCGAACGCTGTCCTTGGGTCATTGCCGTTGGCACAGTCATGTTGAACGGGATTGCAGCTGCACCGTCCTCGTCGGTAGTGCTCACTGTGATGGTAAGCACATCCTTGGGCATGATTCGAGCGTCATAAAGCATCTTGGATGCTGTGAGGTCAACGCTTTCGGCATTCTGGAAATATGCCACGTCCTTTGTACCGGAACATCCGGCAAGCATGCAGATGACAGATGTCACTGCCAGTAATTTTGATATTTTTCTCATATTAAACTATAATTATGCGATAGTAATATATTATAAACGCCGCAAAATTATATATTTTTCTTGATATAGGCAAGAAAAATCGGTTAAAAATGAAATATTTCGCGATTTATATTAAAATTTCATTGCAGTATTTGGCAGTTTTGACAAAATATAGTATATTTGCACTTAAAAACAGAAACAATGGAAAACAGTAAACTGAGCCCCAACGTCATTTTGGCTGATGCCGACTATATTGACAAGGTGGCTTTCGACCTTTCGGTCAACTTCGAGCGTATGCTCGGACGCCGTATCCCGCCTGCCGACATGGCGAGGTGGATTGATTGTGTAGCCCTCGACGGAGGCATCCGTGAGGGTGATAACGATGTGCAGGTGATACTTGTGCACGAGCGCACGACATCGGTGCTCGAAAACTTCTCTCCTTCGTCTCTTGACGACGACCTCAACGGCAAGGCATTCAAGGATCATCTTGGCGAATTCTGTATCTCGTCAATAGCCGTCGAGGATGAGATGGTTGACAAGGAACATCTGTTCTGCGACTCTCTCATGCACGTCTGCTCCCAGCCCGAGGTCAAGCGCGTGATGGTTATCCCAAATGGCGAGACCTATTACGATGGGGTGCGCCACGCACTAAAGGATGCCGACGACGAGAAGCGCATCACCGTATTTGCCATGCAACCTATGCCTTGCGGCAATTTCCGACAGGAGATTCTCGGCTATTCGCTCATGAACGCATTGGGCATCAAAGGGGAAGAGGTGAGTCGCTGCGCGAATTAGGGTCGCTTCGCAAATTAAAGAATTAAAAATATTAAAATATTAAAGAATGGGTAGAATACTTATGATTGGAGCCGGTGGCGTTGCCACCGTTGCGGCATTCAAGATAGCTCAGAATGCCGATGTATTTACAGAGTTTATGATCGCAAGTCGCCGCAAGGAGAAGTGCGACCAGATTGTTGACGCTATTCACAAGGCGGGACACACAATGGACATCAAGACAGCCCAGGTGGATGCCGACGACGTGGAGCAGCTCAAGGCATTGTTCAACGATTTCAAGCCCGAACTGGTTGTTAATCTCGCCCTGCCCTATCAGGACCTCACCATCATGGACGCCTGTTTAGCTTGTGGTTGCAACTATCTCGACACTGCCAACTACGAACCCAAAGACGAGGCTCACTTTGAGTACTCATGGCAATGGGCTTATCGCGAGCGTTTCGAGAAGGCTGGCCTGTGCGCCATCCTCGGTTGCGGTTTCGACCCTGGCGTGACGAGCATCTTCACCGCTTATGCCGCAAAACACCACTTCGACGAGATACAGTATCTCGACATTGTGGATTGCAATGCCGGCAATCACCACAAGGCGTTTGCCACCAACTTCAACCCCGAAATCAATATCCGTGAGATTACCCAAAAGGGACTCTACTGGCAAGACGGCAAATGGGTGGAGACCGAACCGCTTGAGTTCCACCAGCCTCTCACCTACCCCAACATCGGTCCACGCGAGAGCTACCTTCTCCATCACGAGGAGATAGAAAGTCTTGTAATCAACTATCCCACCATCAAGCGTGCCCGTTTCTGGATGACTTTCGGTCAGCAGTATCTCACATATCTCGACTGCATTCAGAACCTCGGTATGTCACGTATCGACGAGATAACCTATGAGGCTCCTCTCGCCGACAATCCCTCGGAGAAGGTGAAGGTGAAGATTGTACCTCTTCAGTTCCTCAAAGCAGTGTTGCCCAATCCACAGGACCTCGGCGAAAACTACGATGGCGAAACCAGCATCGGTTGTCGCATCCGTGGCTTAAAGGATGGCAAGGAGCACACCTATTATATATATAACAACTGCAAGCATCAGGATGCCTACAAGGAGACTGGCATGCAGGGCGTGAGCTACACCACTGGCGTGCCCGCAATGATAGGTGCGATGATGTTCTTCAAGGGATTATGGAACACTCCCGGTGTTCACAACGTCGAGGAGTTTGATCCCGATCCATTCATGGAGCAACTCAACAAGCAGGGGCTGCCATGGCACGAGATCCACGACGAAGACATTGAGTTATAATAAAAAAAAGCAAGGACCTTAAAGTCCTTGCTTTTCTTTTATTGCTTCCATTATCTTGGCCTCTATTTCCTCAGCCAATTCCGGATTATCTTTTATCACCTGCTTTGTGGCGTCGCGTCCTTGAGCCAAACGGGTTTCGTTATACGAGAACCAGCTGCCGCTCTTCTGTATAATGCCGTATTCCACTCCGAGGTCAACAATTTCGCCCACCTTAGAGATTCCCTCGCCAAAGGTAATTTCAAACTCGGCCTTGCGGAATGGAGGTGCCACCTTGTTCTTCACTATCTTCACCCTCACCTGGTTGCCTATCACGTTATCACCATCCTTAATAGATGTCACGCGACGTATGTCGAGGCGCACACTTGCATAGAATTTCAGTGCATTACCGCCAGTGGTAGTCTCGGGATTGCCGAACATCACGCCAATCTTCTCTCTCAACTGGTTAATGAAGATACATGTGGTGTTGGTCTTGCTGACAGTGCTTGTCAACTTGCGAAGGGCTTGACTCATCAATCGAGCTTGCAGTCCTACCACGTTGTCGCCCATGTCGCCCTCAATCTCCTTCTTGGGAGTGAGCGCAGCCACGGAGTCAACCACCACAATATCCACAGCAGCCGAGCGTATGAGTTGGTCGGCTATCTCCAGGGCCTGTTCACCATTGTCGGGCTGTGATATCAACAAGTTTTCAATATCAACCCCAAGTGCTGCAGCATAGAATCTATCGAAAGCATGCTCTGCGTCAATGAACGCAGCTATACCACCAGTCTTCTGCGCCTCGGCAATGGCATGAATGGCGAGAGTGGTTTTACCAGACGACTCTGGGCCATATATCTCGATAATTCTACCCTTTGGATATCCACCTACACCGAGAGCGGCATTAAGCGAGATACTGCCAGTAGGTATAACATCTACCTTTTCTATATGCTCGTCACCTAATTTCATTATCGATCCCTTGCCATAGTCCTTCTCTATCTTCGACATGGCAGCCTGAAGAGCTTTAAGCTTTTCAGACTTCTCGTTAAATATATCTTCTTCCTTTTTTGCCATAATATATTATTCAATTTTCAATCTTCAATCTTCAATTTTCTTACATCACCTTTCCATTCTTGTCAAACTTCACGATGACACCTTCGCTGGCATAAATCCAGTCCTCACGTCCGTTGCGGTCCTTGGCAACACGGTCGGGCGAACCCTTGGCCATCTTCACAGCCTTCTTGCTCATACCCTTGATGACGCGTCCCTGCTGTATGGCAGTCACATGGTTGGGCGGGAATCCCTTCATGTCGGCAGCACCCTTGATGAAGAGATAGTTGAAGTAGTCCTCGCGATGTCCATCGATGTCACCTGCCACATTGTCGTCATGCTCAAAGCACACGTCCTTGTAGAACACCTCTCCGGTCTTGAGACTCTTAAGCGTGAGCTTTCTGTATATCGTACCGTTCTGCGCCTGAATGGCCTTGATAGTGAATGTCGAAAGGCGCATGACTGTCACCTTTTTCCCTTGCTCGTTGGTCATCGTTGTGCGATAGCGTGTGTAGTAGGTCTGTCCGATATATGAGGCATACTCCTTGGATGTTGCTACATTTTCGTCTGCAAGTTCAAACGAACCATAGAATGTGAATTTCTTGTTGTCCATTATAAACTCGTCGTCGCGCATACCGCAGTTAGTCTTGCTCATCGCCACATTCTGATAGAACTCCTTGCCGTTCTTGTCAGCCACAATAATCTTTACGGGAAATTTGCGAGTGCCTACACCAATAGCCACCACCTTCACCTCCTCGTTTGCCGGCACCTTCACCTCGGCATATCCGTCACCGTGATATTCAGTGTCCTCACGATATAGTGTGGCACGAGTATAGAGTGTTTTGCCCATCAGCAACGAGCGTGCTATGTCCACATCGCCGAGATATGCCAAAGTGGGCACGCCCATCTTGCCATAGCAATAATCGTCGAACGAACCACGGGGAATCTGATAGTAGTATGCCTTACCGTCGTCCTGACAGGTGAAGTTGATGCGGGCGAATCCCTCGGGGGTCTCGGTGTGGTTCTTGTAAATCATGATCTTGTACATGAGCTTACCGCTGCTCACCTCCTTTCCATTGGAAGCATCGCAAAAGGTATTGACCACAAGATCATACTTCTCGGGAATGACCATAAACTTCATTCCCTCCTTCCAGTTGCACAGGCTCTGATACTTGAAGTTCTGACTGATGAAGTCAGTGGCGGTTGCCTCTTCTTCCTCAGACTCTCCACTTGTGTTGGTGTCTGCCTTCTTTTCTGTGGCAGATTTCTTGGCACTCTTGGTCTTCACGATATATGAATTCTGTGCCATTCCCGACATTGCCATCATTATGGTTAATGTCATAGTTGCTACTTTTTTAATTTTCATACTCTTATAAGAGGTTATATTATCTAATTAGTTGTTTCACGTTGCGAAATTAATGAAAAAAAAAGAAACTACAAAGAAAAATGCCAAAAAAATGACATAAATCTGCCAAATTGTCAGTTTTTGGGTTTTGGCACAAGCTTTGCACGCACCTTTTATGACAAAGGAGTCATAGATTGGCTTCTTAAAAATAGAGTAATAACAAAATAAAAATAGAACAATTATGGGAAAGATTATTGGTATCGACTTAGGAACAACTAATTCATGCGTTGCCGTATTTGAGGGCAACGAACCAGTTGTAATCGCCAACAGCGAAGGCAAACGCACTACTCCTTCGGTAGTTGGTTTTGTTGAAGGCGGTGAACGCAAGATTGGCGACCCTGCAAAGCGTCAGGCTATCACCAACCCCAAGAACACTGTCTATAGTATCAAGCGCTTCATGGGCGAGAACTGGCAGCAGGTGGAGAAGGAAGTGAGCCGCGTGCCCTTCTCGGTAGTCAACGAAGGTGGTTACCCGCGTGTTGACATCGACGGTCGCAAATACACTCCGCAGGAAATCTCTGCCATGGTACTTCAGAAGATGAAGAAGACCGCTGAGGACTACCTTGGACAGGAAGTTACGGATGCTGTCATCACAGTGCCTGCCTACTTCTCCGACTCTCAGCGTCAGGCCACCAAGGAAGCTGGACAGATTGCAGGTCTGAATGTTCGCCGTATCGTTAATGAGCCTACAGCGGCTGCCCTTGCCTATGGTGTTGACAAGGCCAACAAGGATATGAAGATTGCCGTGTTCGACCTCGGTGGAGGTACATTCGATATCTCTATCCTCGAGTTCGGTGGCGGTGTGTTTGAGGTGCTCTCCACCAATGGTGACACTCACCTTGGAGGTGACGACTTCGACCAGGTAATCATCGACTGGCTCGTACAGGAGTTCAAGAACGACGAGGGTGCCGACCTCACTGCCGACCCGATGGCAATGCAGCGCTTGAAGGAGGCTGCCGAGAAGGCAAAGATCGAGTTGTCAAGCTCAACATCTACTGAGATCAACTTGCCTTATATCATGCCAGTAGGCGGAGTGCCCAAGCACTTGGTAAAGACCCTCACACGCGCTAAGTTCGAGCAGCTTGCCCACTCACTCATTCAGGCTTGTCTTGTACCCTGCCAGAATGCAATGCGCGATGCAAAGCTCAACACTTCAGATATTGACGAGGTAATCCTCGTGGGTGGATCAAGCCGTATTCCTGCCGTTCAGACTCTCGTAAAGAACTACTTCGGCAAGGAGCCTTCAAAGGGTGTTAACCCCGACGAGGTCGTGGCTGTAGGTGCATCTATCCAGGGTGCCATCCTCAACAAGGAGGGCGGTGTAGGTGACATCGTATTGCTCGACGTCACTCCTCTTACCCTCGGTATCGAGACTATGGGTGGCGTGATGACCAAGCTCATCGAGGCCAACACCACTATCCCCTGCAAGAAGAGTGAGGTGTTCTCTACAGCAGCCGACAACCAGACTGAGGTGACCATCCACGTGCTTCAGGGCGAGCGTCCTATGGCAGCTCAGAACAAGTCAATCGGTCAGTTCAACCTCACTGGTATAGCTCCTGCACGCCGTGGTGTTCCTCAGATTGAGGTAACCTTCGACATCGATGCCAACGGTATCCTCAAGGTGTCTGCCAAGGACAAGGCTACCGGCAAGGAGCAGGCCATCCGCATCGAGGCTTCATCTGGTCTTAGCAAGGAGGAGATCGACCGTATGAAGGCTGAGGCAGAGCAGAATGCCGCTGCCGACAAGGCTGAGCGCGAGCGTATCGACAAGCTCAATCAGGCCGACTCGATGATTTTCACCACCGAGAACTTCCTGAAGGACAATGGCGACAAGATTCCAGCCGACCAGAAGCAGAATATCGAGAATGCACTCCAGCAGCTCAAGGATGCTCACAAGGCTCAGGATATAGCAGCCGTAGAGAGCGCAACCACCAACCTCAACAACGTCATGCAGGCTGCATCAGCCCAGATGTATCAGGGTGCACAGGGCGGAGCTCAGCCAGGTGCCGACCAGGGCTTCAACGCTGGCGCACAAGGCGGTCAGCAGTCACAAGGCGGTCAGTCCGACAACGTCCAGGATGCCGACTTCGAGGAAGTGAAATAAGCGCATAGAGGAATAAGAATATATCATCAAATGGAAAGCGTGTAGCTCTGGTGAGTTACACGCTTTTTTTTGTCATCATCCCTCATCATCAATCATCCGAGCCTTTGGCTCTTAATCTGTGCAAATTTTGATTATCACAGATTTTTAAGGCACGGAAATCCACAGCTTTTTCAAAGTCACGGCTTTTGGCTCCGCATTGAAATTCTCCACGGCACTTCGTGGTTACGGCTTGCTTGCGCAAGTTCGCGGCTTAGTATGCTTTGTAGTCAGCCCTATACCCAATAAGCAGTGCGTCAGCCGCGCCCTCGGCGCATAGATAATCGCACTATGTGCGTCAAATAATCGCAACTCTGTTGCGTAGGTAATCACGAGCAACCCCTTTAGGGGCGAGAGCTTGTTTGCGAGTACAGAACAGCCGGTTTACCGGTTAAGTCCCCTGTACCCTGAGGGGAAAGGGGATTTAGGGGAAAGCGGTGGAGCCCCTCTTCAGGTTAAGAGGGGACGGGGGAGTTTTCGAAAAGTAGGAGCCTCTCCTAGCAGGAGAGGACGGGTGAGGTAGAAAAATCCCTCATCAATCACTTTTTTCTCCGATTTCCTTGCAAATCTCAGAATAAATGTATATCTTTGCAGCAGATTTTTATTTAAAAGGTATTATTATGAATCAGCTTACATTAAATATAGATGTTCCTTCAGGTATTTATAATGTCGAAACAAAGAGAACACATTCATTCAGAAAACTTCGTGGCGTGATGTCTTCTGATAAACCTTACAAAGAAATGTTAGAGGATGCATTAAAGGAGAAATATTCTATACCATAACATATCTAATTGAATTGGATTTAAAACATAATGGATATTCTGAGAAAACGACAAGAATAGCAAGACTTAGAGAAATCCTTAATGGAGTATTAAATACATTCTTTATACCCGAATTGGATTGGCTAATATTATATAAAGGTGTGAATAGCACCTTGTTCAATGATTTGGAAGACAGTTATCAATATGAAGTTGCAATTAAGAGTGGATGTAATTATTTGATAACAGGCAATCTTTCTGATTATAAGAATTCTGATCAGACATTGATTAAGGTATTATCTCCTCAAGAATTTCTGATGTCTTATCACTAATCAGTAATCAATAATCATTCTTCATTTTCACAGCTCTCGGCGCATAGATAATCGCACTATGTGCGTAAAACAATCGCAATTTTATTGCGTAAAATAATCGCAATTCTATTGCGTAAAACTCCACGAGCAACCCTTTAGGGGCGAATTTTCGTGCCAGCGAGAGCAAAGCATCAAGCTCGCTTGAATGCTCTGCCGAGCGCAGCCGAAAATCAACGCAGTTAAAGCTTGTTTGCGAGTACAGAACAGCCGGTTTACCGGTTAACTCCTTCCCTTCTGAGAAGGGGAGGATTTAGGAGGGGATGTGGAGCCTCTCCTAACAGGAGAGGACGGGTGAGGAAGAAAAAATCAATCATCATTTAAAATGAATCAACGTACTGAAGTGAACCCACAAAGTTGGACGGGTTAATAACTGTGAGCCTGTTCGAATGCCTTTCTGTATAAAACAGGTGACATACCGTTGAGTCTCAATTTTATTCTCTCATTATTATAGTATTCCATATACTCTTTTAAATCAGTTATAAATGAATCCATCGATGTGTATTTCTTTGCATACAGCAGCTCAGACTTCATTATTCCAAA
>CAMBOI010000023.1 GCA_945869265.1 uncultured Prevotella sp.
GTGCCTAAAAAATGAAGAATTAAATCTGTGATAATAAACTTAATTATTAATCAGTAAAAATCTGTGGAGAAATGACTCAGGAGAATAAATCGAGGCTTATTAAGTTTCTATGGAATCTTGCCTCAGCAATATTGGCGGCGGTAGGAACCGCACTTGGAGTGAGCTGCGCAGTGGCGTGATGTCGGGGCTGATGCCCCGAAATTAAAGAATTAAAAATTAAAGAAACGAAGTTCGACGAAGTCAATTAAAAAATAAAGTCGCTTCGCGAAAAAAATAGGAGTCCCGCGTCATCACGACGCGGGACTTAAATTATGTGCAAAGGTGTTTGTGCTGTAATATATTCTTTTACTAAAACTATTTTTAATTATACCAAATGAGAGATGAGCTCCTCGCGGTCGCCTTCGAGATAGTCAACTACGGGAATCTCGATCATGGTGTAGCAACCGGGCTGCTGGCGCATGGAGGCGCGAGCCACATTGACGAGTACCTGACCGGTGAGGGCGGGGTTGTTGATGCTCATGTTGAACTCCAGTCGCTGGTTCTGTGTCTGACCGCTAACGCCCTTGCGAACTAAATTTACACCGTGACCCATATCACGCACGTCGTCAACGGATGCCACCTGGAACACGTGAGTCTCGTCGTTGGAGAAATATGGGTCGGCCTTGATGGCCTTGGTGACGTCCTCAAGATGATAGCCGTCCTCGAGTTCTACATACACCATGCGGCGGTGAATACCCTCGCCGAGAGGAATAGTCATTGACAGGGCATTCTTGACGCCCTCCTTAGAACGCACGCAAACCGAGTGGCCCATAGACATACCAGGACCGAAGTTGGTGTAGCTCAATCCCTTGGGAGCAAGGCTCTGCATGAGAGTGCGCACAACGGAGTCGGACCCTGGATCCCATCCTGCGGCAATCACCGACACGGCATTGTGCTCGCGACAGATAGGCATGAGTTCGTTGCGATAGGCGAGTATGCTTGTGTGAATGTCAAAACTATCAACAGTGTTGATGCCGAGCGGAAGGATTTGCTTGGCAAATTCTGGGCATGAACGGGTGGGGGCGCAGAGGATAGCCACATCCACGTCGTTGAGTTCGCGAATGTCCTTCACCACGTCATACTGTGCCAGTTCGGCTGGTTTGTTTTCTGCTCCATTGCGACGCACGATGCCCGCAATCTCGAAATCGTTGGCAGCTTCAAGTGCCTGGACGGTATAGCGTCCGATGTTGCCGTATCCTACTACGGCTGCTCTGATTTTTTTCATTTTCTGTATTTCTTTTTTATATTATGTTTGACTTTGCGGTTGCAAAATTACACATTTTTGGCGAAATACAATGCAAACTGCAAGAAAAAATTAATTTATTAATGCAGATTAGTATAATTCCATATTTTTTTGCCTGAAAATACAATAATTAGTAAGTAAAATACGTTTTTTTATTTGTAACACATTATTTTATTAGAAAAAGATGATTGAATATATAAAAGGCGAACTAACTGAACTCACTCCTGCCATGGCAGTGGTGGAGGCTCACGGAGTGGGATATGCCATGAACATATCCCTCAACACTTATTCTGCCATACAGGGCAAGAAGGAGGTGAAACTGTATGCATACGAGGCTATACGCGAGGATGCTCACACGCTATATGGATTTGTAAACAAGAAGGA
Source organism: uncultured Prevotella sp. (assembly GCA_945869265.1). GTDB lineage: Bacteria > Bacteroidota > Bacteroidia > Bacteroidales > Bacteroidaceae > Prevotella. The sequence continues at coordinate 1,667 of CAMBOI010000023.1, forward strand.
GCGCGAACTGTTCTTGCTTTTGATCACCGTATCGGGTGTGGGACCTAACACTGCCCGCATGGTGCTCTCGTCGCTATCACCGTCGGAGCTGTGCAACAGTATCTCCACTGGCAACGAGAGGATGATAAAGGGTGTGAAGGGAATAGGCTTGAAGACCGCCCAGCGCATCATCGTCGATCTGAAGGACAAGATAGTGGCTCTCGGTATTGCCGACGAGATACCCGTGGGCGGCAGTATGCAGGTGGCGGTGAACAACCTGGTGAAGGACGAGGCTGTGAGTGCGCTCACCATGCTCGGATTCTCGCCCGCCCCGTCGCAGAAGGTGGTTGTTGACATACTGAAGCAGAAGCCCGACGCTCCTGTGGAGGAGGTCGTGAAACTTGCCTTGAAGCAGATTAAGTGAAGCATAAATTGTCGATAGCCCTTGCAACATTCCTCAGCGTATGCGCATTTGCCATACAGCCGCAGGACGACAAGACGGCCTCCAAAAGGGTCGTCAAGGAGCAGTCTGTCGTTGTAGAAGAGGAGGAGATACCCGACTCGTTGCTGAGGGCTCGATGGAAGATACAGAAGACGACACCACTCGACCAGGGCGACCTCAGCCGATCGCCCCTCGACCTCTCGATGCCCGACAATATCAAGCAGGAGGTGGTGTATGATGACTCGATGAACGTATATCTCGTGGGATCGAAGATTGGCGACTCGTATCTCAACACCCCGATGATGATGACTCCTGAGGAATATCGAAAATGGAGCGAGAAGAAGGCGTTGGGGGAATTCTTCAAGAACAAGAACGCAGAGGAATTTGAGCGCAAGGGTAAGGAGAAATTCGACTTCTCGGACATGCACTTTGACTTGGGACCTGCAGAGAAGATATTCGGACCGGGAGGCGTGAGGGTGAAGACACAGGGAACAGCCGAACTAAAGCTCGGTATCAACAAGAAGAGTGTGGACAACCCGTCGTTGCCCCAACGCAACCGCAAAACCACGGCATTTGACTTCGACGAGAAGGTAAACCTCAACGTGACGGGAAAGGTGGGCGACAAGGTGAACATGAGCCTGAACTACAACACCGATGCCACCTTCGACTTCGACACCAAGAACATCAAACTGAAATATGAGGGTAAGGAAGACGAGATCATAAAACTTGTGGAGGCGGGAAATGTGTCGTTTCCATCCAACTCGTCGTTGGTGCGTGGAGCATCGTCGCTCTTCGGTGTGCGCACCGACATGCAATTCGGCAAACTGAAGCTGCAGACGGTGGTGTCGCAAAAGAAATCAACGTCGAAGTCGGTGACATCCAAGGGCGGTGCGCAGACAACTCCCTTTGAGCTCAACGTGGCTGACTATGAGGAAAACCGCCACTTCTTCCTGAGCCACTATTTCCGCGAGAGATACGACAAGGCAATGTCAACACTGCCCAACATCACCACGGGCATCAAGATAACAAGAGTGGAGATATGGGTGACAAACAAGACTTCCACCACATCCAACACCCGAAATATCGTGGCTCTTGCCGACCTGGGCGAGGGGCGCCATGTGGGTAACACCATCTGGGGAGGACAGGGCGACGTGGCACCGAGCAACAACGCCAACAACGAATATTACGCCATGACCCACGACTATGCCGCCGCACGCGACATCGACCAGACGAACACCGTGCTCGACGCCATAGCGGGATTCAGGGGAGGAGTGGATTATGAGAAGGTGCAGAGTGCGCGACTGCTCTCGTCGTCGGAATATACTGTCAACACGGCATTGGGATATGTGAGTCTTAAATCATCGCTGCAAACCGACCAGGTGCTTGCGGTGGCATACGAATACACCTACGGCGGAGTGACATACCAAGTGGGAGAGTTTGCCTCTGACAACAATAATACCGCCGAGGCGATCTTTGTAAAATCGCTGAAGAACACGGGTAATACGCCGATGATGGCCAACTGGCGACTGATGATGAAGAATGTGTATTACCTGGCGCAGACGGTGGAAAAAAGCAACTTCCGCCTCGACGTGAAATACCAGAGTGACACCACGGGAGTGTATCTCACATATATCCCCGAACCGCAGACGAAGAACACCATGCTCATAAGAGCCCTGGGCGCCGACCGACTCGACAACAACAACAAGGCCAATCCCAACGGATACTTCGACTATGTGGAGGGATATACCGTGAGCAACGGACGAGTGTTCTTCCCCAAGGCCGAACCGTTTGGACAATATCTCAAAGACTATCTCGTGACAAAGGGCGTGAGTGCCGACAAGGCAGAGAAATATGCCTTCACCGAACTATACGACACCACCAAGACGGCGGCAAAGCAGATAGCCGAGAAAAACAAGTATCAGTTGACGGGACAATACAAGGGTTCGTCGGCGGGAGTAATCTCGCTCGGAGCATACAACGTGCCACGAGGCTCGGTGGTGGTGACGGCAGGAGGAGTGACCCTGACCGAGGGCAGCGACTACTCGGTGGATTACTCGGCGGGCGAGGTGACCATACTCAACCAGAGCATCATCGACGCCGGAACATCGGTGAACGTGTCGTTGGAGAGCAACACCGACTACGGTATGCAGCGTAAGACCCTCTATGGCATCAACTGGGAGTATGACTTCTCGAAGAACTTCCAACTCAGCGGAACGCTGCAGAAGGTGCACGAGCAGCCGCTTACATCCAAGGTGGCTATGGGTAGCGAACCGCTCAACAACACCCTGTGGGGACTAAACATCAACTGGAAGCAGGAGACGCAGTGGCTCACCGACATGCTCGACAAACTGCCATTCCTGCATCTGACACAACCGTCGCACATCTCGTTCACGGGTGAGTTTGCGCAACTTATAGCTGGTCAGGCAAGCGGTGTGCAGGACGATGCCTCGTATATCGACGACTTCGAGAACACGAAGAACGGTATCGACGTGTCGTCGCCAAAGTCGTGGGTGCTGTCGAGCGTGCCGTCGATGTTTGCCGAGAGTTCGGACAAAACAACACTGGCAAGCGGATATAACAGGGCACAGATGGCATGGTACACCATCGACCCGCTGTTTACCTATCGCTCGTCGTCGCTCACACCGGCACATATCAAGAGCGACCTCGAACAGCTTTCCAACCACTATGTGCGCGAGATATACGTAAGCGAACTATATCCAAAACGCCAGCAGAGCACATATAGCGGTGCCACATCAACACTGTCGATACTCAATCTCGCCTATTATCCCGAAGAGCGAGGACCATATAACTTCTCAACCAACCTCAATGCCGACGGTTCGCTGCCCATGCCCGAGAAGAAATGGGCGGGAATGATGCGCAAGCTCGACACCAACGACTTTGAGCAGGCGAACATCGAATATGTGGAGTTCTGGCTTCTCGACCCCTTTATTTATTCGCGCAACAGTGTAGAGGCATCGAAATACGGCGGCGACCTGTATATCAACCTCGGAGAGATAAGCGAGGACATACTGCGCGACGGAAAGAAATATTATGAGAGCGGAATGCCGGTGGACGGCACGAGCAGCTACACCACCACGCAATGGGGAAAGATACCCGTGCAGGCAACGCAGACATACGCCTTCGCCACCACCACAGGGTCGAGGGAGAAGCAGGACGTGGGACTCAACGGACTTACCGACGAGGAGGAGCGAGCATTCGCCCCCTATCAGGACTTCAACTCATACGTGCAGACACTCGCCAACGACAGTATTAAGAACGCATGGATGACCGACCCTGCCAACGACGACTATCATTACAGTCGCGGACGCGACCTCGACGACCGCAAGGCTTCTATCCTTGAGAGATACAAGCGTATCAACAACCCACAGGGCAACTCGCCCGACAACGACAACAACACTGAGTCGTATGACACATCATACAAGACAACGCCCGACGTGGAGGATATCAACCAAGACTATACGCTCAACGAATATGAGCGATATTATCAATATAGGGTGAGTCTGCGCCCCGAAGACCTCGACGAGAGTAGGGTGGGACAGAACTACCTTGCAGAGATACGTGAGGCATCGGCAACACTGCGCAACGGCAACAAGGAGAACGTGAAGTGGTATAAGTTCCGAATACCGCTTAACTCGCCCGACCGCGAAAAAGTGGGATCTATCAGCGACCTGTCGAGCATAAGATTCATGAGAATGTTCCTCACGGGATGGCAGAAACCGATAGTGCTGAGATTCGGTAGTCTTGACCTCGTGCGTGGCGAATGGCGCACATACGAGCAGAACCTCTCTACTGCAGCCACCACATCCACCGGCGAACTCGAAACAACAAATATCAACATCGAGGAGCACACCGACAAGTTGCCGGTGAACTATGTGCTGCCGCCGGGAATAAGTCGTGTGACCGACCCCTCGCAACCGCAACTCGTGGAGGACAACGAGCAGGCACTGGGATTCATCGTAAAGCAGTTGGCCAAGGGTGAGGCAAAGGCGGTGTATAAGAACACCAACCTCGACTTGCGCCAATACAAGCGACTGCAGATGTTTGTGCATGCCAACGCCATGCAGCAGAACACCACCAACCTGCAGGACAACCAGTTGGCCATCTTCGTGCGACTGGGAAGCGACTACAAGAGCAACTACTATGAATACGAGATACCACTGAAGCTCACACCCGAGAACCACTATAGCGACTCGCACGAGGGAAGAGTGGCAGTGTGGCCGGAGGAGAACATGCTCGACATACCGCTTGATAAGTTTACTACCATCAAGAAGGAACGCAACAAGCAGAAGGCTGCCGGACAAGCCGCATACGTGCAGGCATATTCAGAATACGACCCCGACAAGCCCAACAACAAAATCACCGTTATGGGAAATCCGTCGCTCGGTGAGGTGAAGACGATGATCATCGGAGTGAGAAACATATCCAACGCTCCTAAGTCGGGTGAGGTGTGGGTGAACGAAATGCGCCTCAAGGAGTTTAACAACAAGGGAGGATGGGCAGCTGCCGGTACGCTCAACATGCAGCTCTCCGACTTTGCCACCGTCAACCTTGCGGGTAAGATAATGACCGACGGATTTGGCGGCCTTGAGGAGGGAGTGGCACAACGCTCCACCGACGACTACAAGACATACAGTCTTACTGCCAACTTCGAGCTCGGAAAGTTCTTCCCCGACAAGGCGAAGGTCACTATACCTTTATATTATAGTATAACCAAGGAGGAGACATCGCCGAGATATAATCCTCTCGACACCGACATGGAACTCGACGACGCCCTCGAAGCCATGGGGTCGAAGCACGAGAGAGACTCGCTAAAGTCGATAGCCGTCACACGTTCCACAACGACCAACTTCTCGCTGTCGAACGTGAGGGTGGGCATCAAGACCAAGCGCCATCCTATGCCCTACGATCCTGCCAACTTCTCATTCAGCTATAGTCATAGTCACCGATTCACATCGGGAGAGACAACGGTGTGGGAAACAGACGACCAATGGCGAGGGGCGTTCAACTATACATACAGTCCGGTGTATAAGACCTACGAGCCATTCAAGAAACTAAAGGGCAAGAGCAAATGGAACAATTTCCCCAAGGCGTTAGGTCTTAACTATCTGCCGCAGAATATCTCATTCAACACCGAGATTATGCGCAACTACTATGAACTGCAGGAGCGCGACCTTAGCAATGCCATCGACTCGAAGTTGCCGCTCACGTTTAGCGAGCAATTCCTGTGGAACCGTGAGTTCTCAATACGTTGGGACCTCACCAAGAACCTGCACATGAATTTCCAGAGTGCCACACACGCAGAGATAGAGGAACCATACACCCCAATCAACAAAGACCTCTATCCCGAGCAGTATCAGGCATGGAAGGACTCGGTGTGGCAGAGTGTGAAGTCGTGGGGACGCCCGCTCGACTATCAGCAGACATTCCAGGCGTCATATAAGTTGCCGCTCAACAAGATGCCTATCTTCGATTGGCTCAACGCCGACGCAAGTTATAATGCCACCTATTCGTGGGTGCGTGGTACAGAACTAGACGACGGAACGTCGCTTGGCAACACCATCAGCAACAACCGCAACTTCAACATCAACTCGCAGTGGAATCTCGAGACTCTCTACAACCATATACCCTTCCTCAAGAAGGTGAACGAGAGATTCAAGAAATCATCATCACGCTCAAAGGCTAAGGTGGTGAATACTCGAGCAAAGGCAGATAGTTCAGGAAAATCAGGAAAGTCGGATAATACAGGAAAATCGGGTAATAAGACAAAAACTCCCGAGGAGAAGCTGCTTCCCCTAAATAAGAACACCTTCCAGAAGGAGATAGCCCTCAAACCCGACACCACACTTACCGTAAACCACGGCAAGAAGTCGAAGCGTCTTATCGTCAAGGCAAAGACCAAGGACGGGCACGACTATCCGGTGAAATACAAGGTGATTGACGACAACAAGATTCTCATAAAGAACATGGACACGGTGAAGGTGATGCTGAGCGTGACAGCCAAACCGGCTATCGACACCAAGTGGTGGTATAAGCCTGCGCAGTCGGTGGCTAATTTCCTCATGATGGTGCGCAGTGTAAGTTTCACCTATCGCAACCAGTTTAGCATGTCGCTTCCGGGATTCATCCCTGATGCAGGCGATGCCTTCGGACAGCGCAACAGTGGTGGGGCGATGGCACCGGGATTGGGCTTTGCCTTCGGACTTACGGGCGACGACTTCATCCGCAAGAGCTACGACCGCGGATGGTTGTTGGCTAATGACAGTGTGGCTACTCCCGCCACCACCAACTCCACAGAGGACCTGCAGGTGAGGATGACGCTGCAACCTATCCCTGACATGAAGATCGACCTCTCGGCGAGTCGCACCGTCAATAAGGCGAAGAGCATACAGTATATGTATGAGGGTATGCCCACGACACATAGCGGTTCGTTTACGATGACAACGATGAGCCTGAAGAGTGCACTTGAGGGTATGGGCAATGCCAATAATGGTTATCGCTCGAAGTCGTTTGAGAGGTTCTGCGCCTCGATAGCATCATTCCGCGACCGTGTGCAGGCACGCTATGCCGGTATCGACGGGGCAGGGGAGGTGAAGCCTTATAGCGGCGATGTGCTCATCCCGGCTTTCCTCAATGCCTATACGTCGAGCGGTGGAGGAAAGCTCGACATCTTCCCCACGCTTCGCCGGATGTTGCCCAACTGGACACTGAGATATAGCGGACTTGGCAAGTTGCCGTGGTTTAGTGATACGTTTAAGAGCTTCAATATCAATCACGGATATAAGTCGGTGTTTGCCGTGGGAAGCTATGCCTCCTACAGCACCTATCGCGAGTATATGGACGGACTTGGATATATCACCGATGCCACTACTGGCGAGGCAGTGCCCTCGTCGATGTACAACGTATCTACGGTGAGCATCAATGAGTCGTTTGCCCCTCTCTTTGGTATCGACTTCACCATGCAGAACAACTTGACGGGCAAGATAGAATACCGTACCACGCGCGTACTCTCGCTGAGCATGACGAGTGTGCAGGTGAACGAGTCGCTAAGCAAGGACTGGGTGATTGGTGTGGGATATAAGGTGAGCAACTTCAACCTCTTCGGCGGCAACACCTCGCGCAAGATAAAGAAGACACAAAAAGGGGCGAAGGCAAATGAAAACGCCACGAAAACCACCAATCGTAGTTCTCGCGGCGTCAATCACGACCTTAATCTTCGTCTTGATATCTCATTGCGCAAGCAGGCTGCCATCACTCGCGACATTGCCACTGTCACATCATCGGCATCGAGTGGCAATTCGGCATTCAAACTCTCGTTTATGGCAGATTACACACTCTCGCGCTTGCTTACATTGTCGGCATATTATGATCGTCAAACCAACAAACCACTGCTCTCATCCAGCAGTTATCCTACAACCACTCAGGACTTTGGCGTGAGTGTGAAGTTCTCGTTGACGAGATAATACGTTGCAGCGTTGCAGCGTTGCAGCGTTGCAGTGCATTAAATGCAACCTCGGATTACCACAGACGACGTGAAATGCGAAGGCTGATGACGGGATATACCTTGAACGACTTGAGAACATCCACGTAGTCGCCCACCTTGCCGCCAATGTTGCGCACATCCTTGGCAAGGTTAACCTCGCGCTTGACGTATATCTCCTTGGCTTGGCGCACCTGCCTTTCTTCAAATACTCCAGGTCTAACTTCTACCATTCCCATACCATCGTCGAATCCAGCATACTGTGTGGCAGTGACAAGCACCTGTGGCGTACCTCCCCAGAACATCAGTCCGGCATCGAAGGATATCTGATATCGGTCGTCGTTCTTTAGCAGGCGACCTCCATAACCAAATCCGAGGTAAGGACGGAAACTGTTGACCTTCACCTTGGCTATCATCATGTTGTTTTCGTCGGGTTCCACATAACATGGCTCGCCCGTATCCTTGTATTCGCCCAACTGCACCTTCATTCTGCCGTAGCTCTTGAATTTGTCGTATATCTCCTGGTCGGCATACAAATCCTGTCCGCCCATCGACATGTAGGGAGTCTCGAAGTCGGAGAAGAGATTGTGGTAGGATGTCACCACGCGGTCGTAGAGATTGTTGTAGAACGACGTGGACACGAGCGATGTGGCGTCATATATGGCATTCTCGGCATAGGCTATGCGCGAGGGACCCCAATAGAATCCACCAGTGACGTGCCAGTTCTTGTTGCGGAACGGGGTGACATCCACGAGGAACTTAAAATTCTGGAACTTTGGAGTGCCCACCATGTCCACCTCCTTATCCACGGTGGTGCCTATCATGTCGTGGAGCATGCCCGAGAGGCGGTCGAACTGTTCGTCACGCTCTGCTGGGGTCATCGACTCGTCGCCAGCCTCGAATCCGAAGTGCATTGTGGCATTGAAGCGTGGCATGTAGGTGAAACCGGCACGCACATTCACCCAGTTCTTGACAACAGGGGTAGAGAGGTCGAGACCTATACCGTCAGTGCCAAGGGTTACACCGAGGTCGAGGTGCTTAATTATCTTATTGCTTGTCTGATTGCTTTCGCCAAACGTATCCTGTGCGCAAGCGATGTTCGTCGCCATGGCAATAGCCGCTGCGATGGTGATGATTTTTTTCATTTTACCTTATTATATAATATAAACAATTAATAAATCGGCTGCAAAATTAATCATTTAATTTGAATATGCAAAGAAAAAGGGAGAAAAATCGCATATTTGCAGCAAGTTAGGACAGAAAACCCTGCCGGCGGAGTGCCTTGAGCATACCTTCGGACATGGCTATATTGTCCTTGCGCGTATAGCGGATGTCGGTGAATATCTGCGCGAGCGTCTGCTTGTTGTTGATACGCACAAACTCGCGGTTTTCCTCCAGAGCCTCCTTCGGTCCGTAGTATTCGTCGATGGCTGCGGGGGTATATGGCTTGTAGGTCTCCTCGTGCACGAATGAGGCGAGCGGCAGGCGGTCGGTGAGTGCGGGCTCCTCGTCAGGCCATCCCAAGGTGAGTGTGGCTACGGGCATAACAAGCTCGGGCAACTGCAAGGCATCGATGATCATGTCGGGCATATATACTGTTGTGCCGAGGAAGCAAAGACCGAGTCCCGCCTCTTCAGCCAAGCAGCAGAAGGTCTGGGTGAAGAGCAATGCGTCGGTAGAGGCATTGATGAATGAGAGGAAATTGTCATATCCGGGGTCGGCATTGCGCTGCATGCACCAGTCGGTGGCGCGTCGGAAGTCGGCGCAGATGGTGAGCACCACGGGTGCCGAGGTGACCATCGGTTGATTGAAGTGAGCGGGCGCGAGTGCCTTCTTGCCCTCGTCGGAGCGTGTTACGACAACACTGTAAAGTTGCATGTTTCCCATCGTTTGGGTGCGTGATGCTTGCACAAGAAGTTTGTCGAGTAATTCCTTCTCAACGTCTTTTGTTGAATATTTGCGTATAGTACGCCTTGTCATAATATTGTTCATATTCATTGATATAATTAACTAATTCGGCTGCAAAGGTAATAAAATATTTCTTTTTGGAAAACTTTTCCCCGAAAATTTTTATGAAAGTTTTCCCAAAAAAATTTTTTTATCTCGAAAATTATTCATAACTTTGCGCCGCAAATCATAAAACTTATAATGGAACCGATTAAGACTTACACTTATGACGAGGCTTTCGAGGCCTCATTAAAGTACTTTGCTGGCGATGAATTGGCAGCCCGTGTGTGGGTGAACAAATACGCCATGAAGGACAGTTTTGGAAATATTTTCGAGCAGTCGCCCGACCAGATGCACTGGCGCATAGCCAACGAGGTGGCACGCATCGAGAAGAAGTACAACAACCCGATGTCGGCTGAGCAGGTGTTCGAACTGCTCGACCACTTCCGCTATATCATTCCGGCGGGAAGTCCGATGACGGGCATAGGCAACAACCATCAGGTGGCTTCGCTGAGCAACTGCTTTGTGATAGGTCTTGATGGCAATGCCGACTCCTACGGCGCCATTCTGCGCGTGGACGAGGAGCAGGTGCAGCTGATGAAGCGTCGTGGCGGTGTGGGTCATGATCTCTCGCATCTGCGTCCGAAGGGTTCGCCTGTCAACAACTCCGCCCTCACATCCACTGGTCTTGTGCCTTTCATGGAGCGCTACAGCAACTCTACTCGCGAGGTGGCACAGGACGGACGTCGCGGTGCGCTCATGCTCTCGGTGAGCATCAAGCATCCCGATGCCGAGGCATTCATCGACGCCAAGATGACCGAGGGAAAGGTGACGGGAGCCAACGTGTCGGTGAAGATCGACGACGAGTTTATGCAGTGTGCTGTTGAGGGAAAGACATATACTCAGCAGTTCCCCATCGACAGCAAGGAACCGCAGTTCACCAAGGATGTGGATGCCAAGGCCCTGTGGGAGAAGATTGTGCACAACGCATGGAAGAGTGCCGAGCCAGGTGTGCTCTTCTGGGACACCATCACACGCGAGAGCATTCCCGACTGCTATGCCGACTTGGGATTCCGCACCGTGTCAACCAACCCCTGCGGTGAGATACCACTTTGCCCCTACGACTCATGCCGACTGCTGAGCATCAACCTCTATTCATACGTGGTGAATCCCTTCACTCCCGAGGCATACTTTGATTTCGACCTTTTCAAGAAGCATGTGTTCATGGCTCAAAGAATCATGGACGATATCGTTGACCTCGAGCTCGAGAAGATTGACGCCATCATGGCAAAGATAAATACCGACCCGCAGAACGACGAGGTGAAGGGCACTGAGTATCATCTGTGGGAGAAGATTAAGAAAAAGAGCGGTATGGGCCGACGCACCGGTGTGGGTATCACTGCCGAGGGCGACATGATTGCCGCCATGGGATTGAGATATGGCACTCAGGAAGCCACTGACTTCTCGGTGAGCGTGCACAAGACCCTCGCCCTGACCGCCTACCGCTCGTCGGTGGAGATGGCAAAGGAGAGAGGCGCCTTCGAGGTGTTCGACGCCAAGCGCGAGGAGAACAACCCCTTCCTGCTGCGTATCAAGGATGCAGATGCCGAACTGTATGCCGACATCATGAAGTATGGTCGCAGAAACATCGCATGTCTTACTATCGCTCCTACGGGTACCACATCTCTTATGACACAGACCACCAGCGGTATCGAACCTGTCTTCCTGCCTGTGTATAAGCGTCGCCGCAAGGTGAACCCCAACGACGAGGCTGTGCACGTGGATTATGTGGATGAGGTGGGCGACTCATTCGAGGAATACATCGTATATCACAAGAAGTTCATGACATGGATGGAGGTCAACGGATATGACACCACCAAGAAATATACTCAGGAGGAAATCGACCATCTCGTGGCTAAGTCGCCTTATTACAAGGCTACCGCCAACGATGTTGACTGGCTGATGAAGGTGAAGATGCAGGGTGCCATACAGAAGTGGGTTGACCACTCTATCAGTGTCACCGTCAACCTGCCCAACGACGTTGACGAGCAGCTCGTCAACCGACTCTATGTCGAGGCATGGCGCTCGGGATGCAAGGGATGCACCATCTATCGCGACGGAAGCCGCAGCGGTGTGATGATCTCCGTGTCGAAGAAAGATAAGAAGGAGAATACGGCTGCAGCCGACGTGGAGAACGCTCCCGAGGTGCCGTGCAAGCGTCCCGAGGTGACAGAGGTTCGCCCGCAAGTGCTCGACTGTGATGTCGTTCGCTTCCAAAACAACAAGGAGAAGTGGGTGGCATTCGTGGGATTGCTCAATGGTTATCCCTACGAGATTTTCACCGGATTGCAGGACGACGAAGAGGGTATCGTATTGCCCAAGACAGTCACCAAGGGTAAGATTATCAAGAATGTGGATGAAACGGGCAAGCGCCGCTACGACTTCCAGTTTGAGAACAAGCGTGGCTACAAGACCACCGTTGAGGGTCTCTCTGAGAAGTTTAATCCAGAGTATTGGAACTATGCCAAGCTCATCAGTGGTGTATTGCGCTACCGTATGCCTATCGACCATGTGATACGTCTTGTAAGTTCGCTGCAACTCAAGAGCGAGAGCATCAACACCTGGAAGAATGGTGTGGAGCGCGCATTGAAGAAATACATTACCGATGGCACAGAGGCCAAGGGTCAGAAGTGTCCTCAGTGTGGTCAGGAGACCCTGGTATATCAAGAGGGTTGCCTTATCTGCAAGAACTGTGGTGCAAGCCGTTGTGGATAAAATTATGATGAAGACATCAATATTCTTAGACGATGTCCGCTTCCATGCCTTTCACGGGGTGATGCCCCAGGAGAGGGCAGTGGGGGCGGACTTCACTGTTTCGCTCAATGTGGGATATGATTTCGTGAAGGCGGCGGAAAACGACGACCTCACCGACACCATCAGCTATGCCGACCTGTATGAGGTGGTAAAGGCAGAGATGGAGAAACCCTCGCAATTGCTCGAGCATGTGGCGCTGAGGATAGTGAAGGCTGTGGCGGCGAGATGGCCCCGGATTGACACCATAGACCTGCGTCTCGCCAAGGACAATCCCCCCATGGGAGCCGACTGCAAGGGCGCGGGAGTGGAAATACATTATATTAATAAATGATAAATATCACGCCGTTTTGCCCGTTATGTCGATATTTATTACTAATTTTGCAACTGATTATATAATAAGGTATATGAACAGAAGGATTGTAGCTACGATAATGCTGGTATTCACGCTCGCTGTGGCAATGGCAGCCAAGAAGGGTTTCACGCTCGTCATCGACGCCGGACATGGAGGTCATGACGCAGGCGCTCTTGGCACTTTCTCCAAGGAGAAGAATATCAACCTCAACGTGGCGCTCGCCTTCGGACGACTCGTGGAGAACAACTGCCCACAGGTGAAAGTCATATACACACGCAAAACCGACGTCTTTATCCCGCTCCATCAAAGAGCCGACATTGCCAACCGCAACAAGGCCGACCTCTTCATCTCCATACACACCAACGCCCTGCCCAAGGGCGCAAGGGCTATGGGATTGGAGACATATACCCTCGGTATGCATAGGGTATCCGACAACTTTGATGTGGCGAAGAGAGAAAACTCGGTCATCCTGATCGAGAAGGACTATAAGCAGCACTACGAGGGATTCGACCCTAATTCATCCGAGAGCTATATCATGTTTGAGTTTATGCAGGACAAGAACATGGCGCAGAGCGTGGAACTGGCACGACTTGTGCAGAAGCGCACATGCGCAGTGGCGGCACGACCTAACAAGGGAGTGAAGCAGGCGGGATTTCTCGTGCTCCGAGAGACGTCGATGCCCAGCTGCCTCATTGAGTTGGGATTCATCTCCACTCCCTCCGAGGAGCAATTCCTGAATAGCGACGAGGGTGTGGCAAGCATGGGAAGGGGCATTTACCTGGCCTTCTGCGAATACTTGGCAAAGTATGACAAGTCGTTCACCGTGCCATTCAAACCGGGTGAGAACGTGAAGCCGCAGATGACTGAACCCGAAAAGGAGACAGTAAAGGAAGAGAAGAAGGAAGAGAAGAAGGAAGAGAAAAAGGAAGAGAAGAAGGTAGAGAAGGAAGAAAAGAATGATGCTTCTCAGCAAGCTGAAGCTCCGGAAAAGAGCGAGGCACCGGTGTTCAAGGTGCAGATACTCACAAGCAGAGTGAAACTCAAGAGCAGAAGCCGACAGTTGAAGGGACAGGAGGACGCCGACTTCTATAAGGACGGCAACCTGTATAAATACACGGTGGGAGCATCCACCAACTACAACGAGATCTACCGACTGCGCAAACAGTTGCTCGACCGATTCCCCGAGGCGTTTATCATCGCCTTTAAGAACGGACAGAGAATGGATGTGCAGCAGGCGATAAGGGAGTTTAAGAAATTGAAAAATTGAAATATTATAGAATTAAATATATACGAGTATGAAATATTTTACAAAGGAAGTGCAAATTGCACTTGTGGCCATTGTTGGCCTTGTGGTGTTGTTCTTCGGACTTCAGTTTCTGAAAGGTGTCAATCTCACGTCTTCAGATACGAGATACTATGCACAGTTTGACGACATGAGCGGACTCTCGGCCAACTGCCCCGTGTATGCCGACGGATATAAGGTTGGCATCGTCAAGGACATCATCTTCAACTATGGTGGCAGCCAACCTAATGTGGCAGTGCTCGACCTTGACGCAAAGATGAGACTGCCTAAGGGTACGTCGGCGGAGATTGAAGCCGACATGCTCGGTAACATCAAACTCAACCTGCTGCTCGCCAACAACCCGCGCGAGCGTATGGAGGCAGGCGACACCATCAAGGGCGACATGAGCGAAGGACTCATGTCGAGGGTGGGAGCCATGCTGCCTACGGTGGAGAAGATGCTGCCCAAGCTCGACTCTATCCTCGCCAGTGTCAACGCCCTGCTTGCCGACCCAGCCATCGCCAACTCGCTGCACAACGTGGAGAAGATCACTGCCGACCTGACAGTGACTACCCAACAGCTCAACACGATGATGGGCGGAGTGAACAAGCAGTTGCCCACGCTCATGGCAAAAGCCAACAACGTGATGGACAACACCGAGACACTCACTCGCAACCTCAGCGAAATCGACGTGCAGTCAACAATGAACAAGGTGAACGCCACTCTCGATAACGTGGAGCAGATGACGGCAAAGCTCAACAGCAACGAGGGTACACTCGGATTGCTCATGCGCGACCCCACGCTCTACAACAATCTCAGCAACACCATGGGTAGTGCCAACGAACTGCTTATCGACCTCAAGGCTCATCCCAAGAGATATGTCCACTTCTCCCTCTTCGGACGCAAGGACAAGTAACGGAAAAAACGCAGAAGGAAGGTTATTTTTATTTTGTATAAATTATACCCTCGGAGTGGAAATAGTCAGTTTTGACTTTCGAAAATGCTGATTTATAAAGACTTTCAGATACCTCAAACCGCCTTTGTGGATATATTCCGCAAAAGTGGTTTGTTGTTTTTAAGTGATTGATATTCAGATAGTTTGAAAATTGCAAGTGTTGATATTACAATCATGTTACGTGAAACATTGTAATCTTCGATAAATTAGGGAGTTAAGTGTGTGATACCAATTATGGTTAAAAAAGATAAATTTGCATATTCCAAAAAAAATTCCGAAATTTGCACTCGAATTTAAGTAAAACGACAAGTCAATGATAAACTCTCACAGTGCGCTTTGGGACAAATGCCTCGCCTTGATAAAGGAAAACGTTTCTGAGCAGCAATATAATACGTGGTTTTCACCAATCGTCTTCGAGTCCTTCTCTGAAAAGGACAAGACGTTGTTGGTGCAGGTTCCAAGTCCTTATGTATATGAGTACTTGGAGGAGTACTATATTGACTTGTTGAGTAGGGTACTCTCCAAATGCTTCGGCGACGGAGTAAAGCTCACCTATCGTATCGTGGCCGACAAGACTCACGGTCTCACCACCGATGTGCAGGCGGGCGAGGCAGTGGGCATCGAGCGTCCGCAACCCACGGCACGCGGCAACAAGGCTCCCACGCCCCTCGACGCTGCCATGCCGCAGGATCTCAATCCCCAACTCAACCCCAAGCAGACATTTAATAATTTTATAGAAGGTAATAGCAACAAACTGCCCCGCACGGTGGGACTGTCTATTGCCGAGCATCCGGGAAAATCAACATTCAACCCCTTCTATATGTATGGCCCTTCGGGCTGCGGAAAGACCCACCTCATCAATGCCATCGGCGTGAGATGCAAGGAGCTCTATCCGCAGAAGAGGGTGCTATATGTGAGTGCGCGCCTCTTCCAGGTGCAGTTCACCGACTCGTTGCTGAAGAAGAGAATCAACGACTTCATCAACTTCTATCAAAGCATAGACGTGCTCATCGTGGATGATATTCAGGAGTGGGCTACCGCCACAAGCACTCTCGACACCTTCTTCCACATCTTCAACCATCTCTTCCGCAATGGCAAGCAGATAATACTTGCCAGCGACCGTCCACCCGTGGATCTTCAGGGGATGAAGGACCGCCTGCTTACGCGATTCTCATGCGGACTCATCGCCGAGATGGAGAAGCCGAATGTGGAATTGTGCGTGGATATTCTCAAGAACAAGTGCCGTCGCGACGGATTGAAGATTCCTGAGGATGTAATCAGATATATCGCCGAGACGGCAAGTGGCAGTGTGCGCGACCTCCAGGGTGTCATCAATTCACTATTGGCTTATTCGGTGGTGTATAACAGTAATGTGGATATGCATCTTGCAGAAAGGGTTATCAAGCGTGCAGTGAAGATGGACAATCATCCGCTCACCATCGACGATATTCTTGAGAAGGTGTGCAATCACTTCAACGTGTCGCAGCAGAACGTGTTCAGTCGCAGTCGCAAGCGCGAGTATGTGCTCGTGCGCCAAGTGTCGATGTATCTCGCACAGAAATACACCAAGATGCCCGCCTCGCGCATCGGACAGCTCATTGGCAATCGCGACCACTCAACTGTCATCCACTCATGCTCGACGATAGAAAAACGAATGAAGATTGACAAGGATTTTCAGAACGAGATGACGGAGATCGAAACATCGTTTAGAATTAAAAATTCGTAAATCAAAGAATTAAAATAAAAAAGTTCGTTTGCGAAAATCAACCGCAAACGAACTTTAATTTTTCAATATTTCAACTTTCAATTTTCAACTTTCAATTTTCAATTTTCAATTTTCAACTTTCAATTTTCAAAATTCAAAGCTTGCTCCTGCCATAATCCATGTGCCTGGCTGCGGAATGTTTCCGTAGTCAACATACGTCTTGTCAAAGAGGTTGTTGGCCTCTATGTAGAGCTTGTATTCGGGAGTGTTCCACGACAAGCGCGCATCCACGATAGAGTAGGGCTTATATGCGCACACATTGCCGTCAACATCGGTATAAGAACCCATGCGGTCTTGATAGCGGTAGTTGATACCGAGGTCAAGATTTTTCCATATATTCAACTGCAGGTTGCCCACCAGTTTGTGGCGCAGGTATTCGAGGGTGTATTTGCTCTGTATGCCTGCCACCTCCTTTTGGTCTTGGTCGAGATAGGTGTAGCTGATGTTGAATGATTTCAGGATATTCTGTCCGGGCATCATGCGCTTGAAGTCAAACGCCACGTTGCCTTGCACTCCCAGGGTGTTTATCTTGGTGAAGTTGACAGATTTCCACACTGCATCCTTGCCCTCCTTGGTGTCGAGAATCCAGTCGATGATGTTCTTGCTGTGATTATAGAACACATTCGCGCTGGCAGTCACACCGCCGTGGGTGTATTTCACACCGCCTTCGAGGGCTGACAGTTCCTCGGGCTTGAGATACTTGTCGGGCTTGTGCCCGCCTACAGAGTAATAAAGCTCCGTCACCGACGGCATGCGCAGCGAGGTGTTGTATGAGGCATACACCTTGAAGTCGTTGCCTATGCGATAGCTCACATCTACGCCCGGATACACCTTCATGTTCATGTTGTTCCATGAGTTCTTCACTGCCACAAGTCCGGCAGATAGGGTGAATCGTTCGAGGATGACGTTATGCTCGAGCACGAAACTGATGTTGGTGCGGTTGATGCCGTATTCATACATACGGTCGGTGCCGCTGATATGCTTAGGTTCGCCAAGCGGTTCGCCGAGGTTTCCGCTCACGAGGTCCTCGTTTCTCAGTTCTGCTCCGATGGCGGTGCGACCGAGTGTCCAGTCGAAGTAGCCGTTGAGGTTCACGCCGAAGATGTCGGTGCGGTGATAGTTGAACGGATACTTGTCGGCAGCGTCGCGGAAGAGTTCGAAGCGGTCTTCGCCGTGATTCCAGTAGATCGACGGTTTCAGATGGAACGCTCCGTTCTTGTTCTCCGCCTGTATTGCGGTATATGTCTTGAGCGTGTGCTCAAACTGGTCGTCCCATTTCACTCCGTAGAAGGTGTTCGACCCGTAGTCCTTCGACGAGATTCCGGCATGCCATTTCACGAGTATGTCCTCGTCGCTGTAGTTACCCTGATAGAATGCCTTTCCGCCCTTGTAGTCGGCATTCAACGATCCTGCCTTGTTGCGGCTGTATCCGTCGCTGCGTGTGTAGCTGCCCGACAGTTGGTTGTTCCAATTGCCCGACTTCACGTTAGCCCTTGCTCCAGCCGAGAGATAGCCGTAGCTGCCACCCTCCACGTGGGCCGACACGCTGCTCTTCTCCCTTGGGCGCGTCACGATGTTGATGGCTCCCACAAGCGATGATGTGCCGTATGCACGTCCAGCGGGACCTTCGAGCACCTCTATGCGCTCAATCTCACTGATGTCAACTGGAAAATCAAAGGCATTGTGCCCCGTCTGCGGGTCGCAGATGTTGATGCCGTTAAGCAGAATTGCGATTTGCTCGTAGTTGCCTCCGCGTATGCTGATGTCGGTCTGCGCTCCAATCGGACCACGCTGGCGGACATCCACTCCTGCGGCGTATTTCAGCAAATCATTAACACTTTGCACCGGCGCAGCTTGAATGTCGCTACGCTCGAGTACAGTTACCATTCTCGCTGCCTGGGTGCGGGTCATAGGTGCTCGCGAACCTATGACGTTCAGCTCGTCGAGGGTCATCTCGCGGTCGGTCTTGATGGAGATGCTGTCGGCACTCACTGGCTTCACGCTCACGCTCTCGGCACTTGCGTGCGTCAGGGTGGCAACACTCAGTGTGCTGATAATCACCTCACGTCCAAGACAGCTAAACAGCGAGTAGCCCTTGCGTCCAAATCGCTTGAACACAATCACTTCTGGCTTTCTTCTTGAATTGTTGTTGTACATAAATATTACTAAAAATTTTATAAACGCTGCAAAGGTACTGCTTTTTTGTGGATCGTGCAAATCTATTGGGCACGAAAAAGCATAATAAATACTAATTATTTTGGTCAAGTCATAGATTTGATGTATCTTTGCACGCTGAAATTTGTATATATATAATAATGTAAAGAATGGAAGAAATCAAAAGATTAGTTGATACTATAGTAAAAGGAATACAAGAAAAGAAGGGAATGGACATCGTGGTGGTTGACCTCACTAAGATTGACGGGGCAATATGCCGCAAATTCGTAGTATGCACAGGACAGTCGCCTACGCAGGTGCAGGCCATCGCCGATTCCGTCAGTGATACCGTAAGGATGGAGTTGGGCGAGAAACCCGTCAAGGTTGTTGGAGAGGACAACGCCGTGTGGGTGGCAATGGATTACACCGACGTCATGGTGCACGTCTTTGTGCCCGACACCCGCGAGTATTATGACATCGAGCACCTCTGGGAGGACGCACCGAAAACGGTGATACCGAATGAGGAATAATTAATAATATATTTTTAGAATGAGTAATTTGAATAATAATAATGACAAGGGACCGGATATGAAGATGCCAAAGTTCAATATGAACTGGATTTATCTTCTAATGATGGTGGTGCTGGGAGTGCTGTATTTCACAAGCGGCAACGTCAACTCCAGCGTCAAGACGCAGGCTTCCTACACACAGTTTAAGACAATGGTGCTCAAGGGATATGCCAAGAGCATCGTAGTGAACAACGAGACAAACACCTTGCAGATGTATGTCAAACCCGAGCATATACGCGATGTGTTCAGGCAAGGTGTTGACCAGACGGGCAAGGAACCGTCGGTGACGGTGGAGTATGGCAGTGTCGATCAGGTGGAGGCCTTTGTCAACGAGGCTCGTCAGCTGAAGAAGTTCAACGGCGACTTCAGCTACGAGAACAAGCGCGACAACGACTTCTTCTCGATGATACTTTATAATCTTCTCCCCATCTTTTTCCTTGTCGCCATATGGATGTTCTTCATGCGTCGCATGGGCGGAGGCCTGGGCGGCGGTGCCGGAATATTCAGTGTGGGCAAGAGCAAGGCTAAGATGTATGAGAAGGGCAATCAGATAACGGTCACATTCAAGGATGTGGCTGGTCAGGCGGGAGCCAAGCAGGAGGTGCAGGAGATTGTCGATTTCCTCAAGAATCCCGGCAAATACACCGAGTTGGGAGGTAAGATTCCCAAGGGCGCATTGCTCGTGGGTCCTCCGGGCACAGGTAAGACTCTGCTTGCCAAGGCAGTGGCAGGCGAGGCTGGTGTGCCCTTCTTCTCGATGAGCGGTTCCGACTTCGTCGAGATGTTCGTGGGTGTGGGAGCAAGCCGTGTGCGCGACCTCTTCCGCCAGGCTAAGGAGAAATCGCCGTGCATCATCTTTATCGACGAGATCGACGCCGTGGGACGTGCACGCTCCAAGAACCCCGCCATGGGAGGCAACGACGAGCGCGAGAACACGCTCAACGCCCTTCTCACCGAGATGGACGGATTTGGCACCAACAGTGGAGTGATTATCCTTGCCGCCACCAACCGTGCCGACATGCTCGACTCCGCTCTCATGCGAGCCGGACGATTCGACCGACAGATACACGTCGATCTCCCCGACCTCAGCGAGCGAAAGGCCATCTTCCAGGTACATCTCAAACCACTGAAGACCGACGATACATTGGACATTGACTTCCTGGCGCGTCAGACACCGGGATTCTCGGGAGCCGACATCGCCAACGTCTGCAACGAGGCAGCACTTATCGCCGCTCGCCACAACTGCAAGACGGTGGGCAAGCAGGATTTCCTCGATGCCGTTGACCGTATCATCGGCGGTCTTGAGAAGAAGACAAAGATAATGACCGACTCCGAGAAGAAGGCTATCGCCATCCACGAGGCAGGTCACGCCACCATATCATGGTTCTGCGAGCATGCCAACCCGCTCGTCAAGGTGAGCATCGTGCCGCGCGGACGTGCCTTGGGAGCCGCATGGTATCTGCCCGAGGAGCGTGCCATCACCACCAAGGAGGAGATGCTCGACGAGATGTGCGCCACGCTTGGCGGACGTGCTGCCGAGGAACTGTTTGTCGGTAGCATATCCACAGGAGCGATGAACGACCTTGAGCGCGTTACCAAGAGTGCCTACGGCATGGTGGCATATGCAGGTATGAGCGAGAAACTGCCCAACATCTGTTATTACAACAACAATGAATATTCGTTCCAGCGCCCCTATTCAGAGACAACAGCCAAGATAATGGACGACGAAGTGCTCAAGATGATCAACTCCCAGTATGAGAGGGCAAAGCAGATCCTCACCGAGCATAAGGAGGGACATGCCCAGCTGGCCGACCTCCTTGTTGCCAACGAGGTTATCTTCGCCGACGACGTTGAGAAGATCTTCGGCAAGCGTCCATGGGCAAGCCGCAGCGAGGAACTGCTCGAAGCCCAGCAAAAAGCCGAGGCCGAGGCAATGGCTGAGAAGCGAGAAAAGGAACTCGAGGCGCAAGGCACGAGTTTGGAGCAGAAGGTGAAAGAGGATGAGGAGTTAAGGAGTTAACTCCCCAAAATAAAAAAAAGATATGAACAACTTTATAGCAAGAACAATCACAGGCATACTCTTTGTTGCGACGATAGTAGTGTGCTTTCTCAATCCCACGGCAATGATATTCCTCTTTGCCCTGGTCACGGGATTGACAGTATGGGAGTTTACCGGTCTTGTCAACGACAGGTCCGGAGTGGCGGTCAACCGCTTTATCTCTACCGTGGCGGGCGTCTATTTCTTCCTCGCCATGGCAGGCACATGCAGCGGCTTCACCTCGTCCACCGTGTTCATTCCCTATCTCATCACTATCATCTATCTGCTCGTGGCTGAACTATATGCCAAGCAGGAAGATCCCATCCACGATTGGGCCTACACGATGATGAGCCAGATGTATGTCGTCTTGCCCTTCTCGCTGCTCAATATGCTTGCGTTCCGTGCCGCCCCCGAGGGCATCATGTATGTATATACCCTGCCCCTGAGCGTGTTTGTCTTCCTGTGGGTCAACGACACCGGCGCATATTGCTGCGGTTCGCTCTTCGGCAAGCACAAACTCTTTCCGCGCATTAGTCCTGGAAAGAGTTGGGAGGGCAGCATCGGTGGTGGCATCTTCGTGATGGCTGCTGCGGCGTTGGTGTGGTATCTCACCGACGTTTATGACATGAACCCCACCGGCATGGGCATGTGGGAGTGGATGGGTCTTGGACTCACCGTCGTCGTCTTCGGCACATGGGGCGACCTCGTCGAGAGCCTCTTCAAGCGCACCCTCGGCATCAAGGACAGCGGCAACATCCTGCCCGGTCACGGCGGTATGCTCGACCGCTTCGACTCCTCGCTGCTCGCCATCCCCGCCGCAGTCGTTTATCTCTTCACAATAACATTATTATAAATGGGCAATATCAGGGAAGTCACCCTCTCGATGATTCACGACAAGGGGCATAAGATGATATACAATGATTTTATGCTCCTCGACGACAACTTCGACGACGAGGTGTTCAAGGGATTCACCTATGCAGGCAATCCCTTAAAGATTCTGTTTGTCATGCAGATGATGTGCGTGCGTGGCAGGATGCGCATCAGGGTCAACCTCAAGGAGATGGTGGTCGAGGAAAACGACATACTACTCGTCACCCCCGGTTCGATTATCGACATGGTGGTGTGCGAGGGTGATTGCCGCATGGCAGTCATACACATCGACAATGCCAAGATTTCCCGTCAACCCACTCTGAAGATTATACTTCAGTTCCGCTCAATCATCAAGTATGATTGTTTCATCACCCATATCTCCCCATCCTCTATGTCTCAGATAGTCAATGGCTACAAGTTGCTGTGCAATATCGTCAACGACGATGAGCTGCGCTATAAGGACGAGGCGATGGAGGGTTGCTTTCAGATGATGATATCCTATTGGATGAGCGAGATCATGAAGCAAAACGAGAATGAGACAAAAGTGAAAATCTCGCGCAATGAGCAGATTTTCAAGACATTCCTCCAGTTGGTGCAGAAGAATTACATGACCAACCGCGAGGTGGCGTTCTATGCCGACAAGTTGTGCATCACACCCAAGTATCTTGGCGTAGTCGTGTCGCAGGTGAGCAAGCGCCGTCCGCTCGACTGGATTCGCGACTATGTCATCCTCGACGCCAAGGCGATGCTGTTGAGCCGCGAGTATAGCATCCAGCAAATCAGTCAGCATCTCAATTTCCCCAACCCCTCCTTCTTCAGCAAGTATTTCCGCGAGGCAGTAGGCTATTCGCCAAGCAAATATCTCAACAACGAAGGGGAATGAAATCTACCTTATAGCGAACAGAAGAACGTGACGAGGAACGGGACGGAGAAATCTACGCAGAAGCCGTGGAAGATGGAGACGATGATGAAGTCCTGTCCGGATGTACGGGTGATGATAGGTAGGGTGGTGTCCATGGTTGTGGCGCCACCCATACTAATCGGCGCCAATTTGCCAAAGTACTTTGCCAACAGGGGCGCGCATAGAAGTGTCAATATCTCGCGTAGGATATTGGCAAGTAGGGCTATGGTACCTAATTCCGCACCCTTGTATTGGGTGATGAAGATGCTCGACAGGGAGTAATAGCCAAATCCCGAACCGATGGCGAGACAGTCGAAGAGATGGCGATGGGGGAGTAGGGCAGAGGCTGCCGCAGTGCCTGCCAAAGTGCCGACAATAGTCATCACCGGCAACATCATCAGACGGGGATTGACGCTGCGGAAACTCTTAAGCGTTTTGGTGTCGCTGCCGATGCTTATACCTACGCAAAACATTAGGGCGTAGAGGATGAAGGTTGAAAATTGAAAATTGAAGGTTGAAGATTGAAGGCCTACTACTATTCCTAAGACGAAGAAGGCGATGATGATAAGACTGCCTTTCATTTGCCAGCCTCCTTTCTTGAGAGGTATTTCCATAGTAGCCATGAGAAGAGTGTGGTGCCTAAGGCTCCTCCGACAGTGAGTAACAGAGCCTCAATGCCAAGTGTCTGAATACCGTTGACGATATGCGGATTGCTGCCCACCTCGATACCGAGCAGGAAGAGGAGTAGCCATATCAAGACAGTGATTACATGAGAAATAAATCTCGTATTTCTCTTTCTTACGAGATAACCTACGGCAATGCCGCATAGCATTATGACAACAACAATAAGCATAGTCGTGGAATAGGAAACTATTTTGTGGCAGCTGTATTCTCGGCGAATGATATTATTATTCCCGCCACCATTCCGGCAATAGCTATAAACAATGTGATGGAGAGGACGTGAACAACAATCACCTTGCGTATTGTTGTCCTCCATTTATATCCGAAGATATACTTGTAATCCCATACAAAAAGAATAAACAGCAACCACCATGGCAGGGGATAGAAGGTATAGTCTTCCTTGCCGTTGCTGAAGATGGGGAGATAGATGATTGACAATGCCATCATCTGACCGCTCATGAACACCTGGGTGAAGAAATGCTCTGCCATCGTGGATTTCGGTCGGGTGGGTGACTTGCGGAACACCATCCATGCAAACAACATAAAGAATGAGTGAAGGCAGATGAGTTCTACGGCTTTATGCTGATCCATCCATACCACAATATTCTTTACTGTCATCATCATTTCTTCTGTTGAGATTTTCTTGCCATTGAAGTTGACGACAGTATTATTAGTGTTCTCCGTGAGATTCTTCTTGAGTGCCTCGTCATTCATACTGCTTGTAATCTGTTCGGAGATGGTCTTTTCGCCGAGCAGTGACGACTCCACGGCAAAGAAGATGCAAAGCACGAAGAGCATCTTCACAGGCGGGAAGAACGGCATGCGCTTGCCATCGAGATATTCGCCAATCATCTGTCCTGGTCGGTAGATGAGGTGCATTACTGTGCGTGGCAATGAGCGGTTGCCCATACCCCACACCTCTAATGTCGCCATCAGTGCTTTCTTGACGGTGAATCGCTGCGTGCTTGCCGGTTGGCCGCACGAGGGGCAGTAGTTGCCGATGAATTCAGTATGGCAGTTGAGACATTCCATATTTATTGGGGAGTTAAGGAGTTAACTCCTTAACTCCTTAACTCCTAAAAATTACGCTTTAAAATTCTCCAAGTCCTCGGCCTTGAACGCCTTGATATAGGCATGATGTGCAGCGCACTCAGCCTCGGCATGGCGAACGAAGACGTTGACACTCTTCTTGAAGAGTTCGGGAGCGCGAGTGGCATCCTCAAGCAGCAGGATAGACATGATGATGTCGGCAGTCATCTCGTAGAGACGGCGTGCGAGGAAATCCTGCATATCCTGGTTGCCCTGCTCCTTCACATAGTTGAGTGCATCTTCATACTGCTCGATGAGCTTGGCGATACGCTCGCGCATCGGGGAGGCACACTCGCAGATAGGACGCTCCATCATCTCCTTCATGATTGAGAGGTAGGTGCCGTTGGTGATATAGCGGATGGCAGCCACTACCTGAAGCTGTGTTGTACCCTCGTAGATAGAGAAGATACGTGCATCGCGATAGAGGCGCTGACTCTTGTATTCCATGATGAATCCCGAACCGCCGTGAATCTGAATGGCATCGTAGGCATTCTGGTTGGCATACTCGGAGTTCATACCCTTTGCCAATGGTGTGAAGGCATCGGCAAGGCGAGTGTATTTCTTCTGCTCGGCACGCTCCTCTGGAGTGAGTTTGCGCTCGCGGGCAATGTCGTCGAGAGCCTTGTAGATATCCACGTAGCGTGCTGTCTGATAGAGGATGGCACGACCGGCATCGAGCTTGGCCTTCATGCGTGAGAGCATGTCATATACAGCGGGGAAGTCGATGATGGCAGTGTCAAACTGCTTGCGCTCCTTGGCATAGGCGAGACCCTCGTTGTAGGCAGCCTGGCTCACACCCACCGACTGTGCGGCGATACCCAAGCGGGCTCCGTTCATCAGGGCCATCACATACTTGATAAGACCCAGGCGGGTGCTACCGCAGAGTTCGCACTTGGCGTTCTTATATACAAGTTCGCAGGTGGGCGAACCGTGGATACCTAGTTTGTGCTCGATATGACGTACGGTGACACCTCCGTCGCGCTTGTCGTAGATGAACATCGAGAGTCCGCGTCCGTCGTGTGTACCCTCCTCAGAGCGTGCGAGCACGAGGTGGATGTCGGAGTCGCCATTGGTGATGAAACGCTTTACACCATTGAGGCGCCAGCACTTGTTCTCCTCGTCGTAACTTGCCTTGAGCATCACGCGCTGGAGGTCGGAACCTGCGTCAGGCTCAGTCAAGTCCATTGACATTGTCTCACCTGCACATACGCGGGGGATGTACTTCTTGCGCTGTTCCTCGTCGCCAAACTCATAGAGTGTCTCGATACAATCCTGAAGGCTCCAGATGTTCTGGAATCCTGCGTCGGCTGCCGATACAATCTCCGAGGCCATAGAGTAGGGAGTGATAGGCATGTTAAGACCGCCGTAGCGACGGGGCATCGACACGCCCCAAAGACCAGCCTTGCGGGTGGCGTCGAGGTTTTCGAATGTCTTGGATGCATACACCATGCGTCCATCAACGAGGTGTGGACCTTCGAGGTCAACAGCCTCAGAGTTGGGTTCGATGATGTTGGCGGCTATGTCGCCTGTAATCTCGAGCATCTGCTTGTAGTTCTCGATAGCGTCGTCGAAGTCAACGGGAGCGTCGGGATATTCTGCAGCATCCACGAATCCACGTTCCTTGAGTTCAACGATGCGTTTCATTTCCGGGTGATTCAAATAGAATTCAAATTCCGGATGGTCACTATAATAGTTTGCCATGTTTTTTATTTATTATTCTGCTTATAATACTTTATCAGTTTCGGAACAACCTCCTCAACGGTACCTACTATCACATAGTCGGCAATCTTGTTGATGGGTGCTTCGGGGTCGCTGTTCACCGAGATGATGATACCAGAGTCCTGCATACCGGCGATGTGCTGAATCTGACCGCTGATACCGCAGGCGATGTACACCTTCGGATGCACGGTGACACCCGTCTGACCAATCTGACGGTCGTGGTCGATCCATCCGGCATCTACAGCGGCACGAGAGCCACCTACCTCGCCGTGAAGCACCTTGGCCAACTGGAATAGTTGGTCGAAACCTTCCTTCGAACCTACACCATATCCACCGGCAACAACAATGGGCGAACCCTTGAGGTTGTGCTTGGCAGCTTCTACGTGATGGTCGAGCACCTTAACCACGTATGCCTCGGCAGATACATACTTAGACACCTCGGGATAAACAACCTCGCCCTTGGCATTGCCCTCGTAGATAGCCTTCTGCATTACGCCTGAGCGCACTGTAGCCATCTGTGGACGATGGTCGGGATTGACGATTGTTGCCACGATGTTACCACCAAATGCCGGACGAATCTGATAGAGCAGGTTGTCGTAGGTCTTCTGGTTCTTCTTGTCCTCATACGGACCAATCTCGAGTTCGGTGCAGTCGGCTGTCAATCCGCTGGTGAGCGATGATGACACGCGCGGACCGAGGTCGCGTCCGATAACAGTGGCACCCATAAGGCATATCTGCGGCTTCTCCTCCTTGAAGAGGTTTACGAGAATGTCGGTGTGGGGAGCTGATGTGTAGGGGAACAGACCTTCACCGTCGAAGACAAACAGTTTGTCAACGCCATAAGGCAAAATCTGTTCTTCCACCTTTCCTTTGATCCCTGCGCCGGCAACTATGGCATTGAGGTCAACGCCCAGTTCATTGGCCAGTTTGCGGCCCTTTGTCAATAGTTCCTGTGAAACCTCCTGCACCTGAGTGCCTTCGATTTCGCAATATACAAATACGTTGTTCATATTTCTACTAGCCAATAATCTTCTCGTTCAACAATTCCTTTATCAGTCCCTCTACGTCGGCATCGCTGCCAGTGAGAGTCTTGCTCTCCTTGGCCTGGAACACGATGTTTTTAACAGCTTTCACCTTGGTGGGCGAACCACTGAGACCGCACTGCTGGGGATCGCCGTCAACATCAGCTACCGACCACTGGTTGAGAGTGAGGTAGGGACGCTCGTCGTACAATTCCTTGTATGGCATGTCTTCGGTGCGCTCCATAGGAGCTGTGGCACGCTTGTATTTCATCACGAGCTTAACGTTGCACGGACGGCAGGGGGCTGCACTTCCGTTGACGGTTACGACAACAGGCATAGGAGCCTCGACAGTCTCGGCACCACCGTCGATGAGGCGGCGGATGGTGAGCTTGCCGTCTTCCACCTTCTCGATGCTCTCGGCGTAAGTGACCTGATTGAGGCCCAACTTCTGGGCAACCTGCGGACCAACCTGTGCGGTGTCGCCGTCGATGGCCTGACGACCGCCGATGACAATGTCAACATCGCCAATCTTCTTGATGGCGGTGGCAAGCGCATAGGATGTAGCGAGAGTGTCGGCACCAGCGAAAAGACGGTCGGTGAGCAACCATCCGGTGTCGGCACCACGATAGAGCCCCTGGCGGATAATCTCAGCCGCACGGGGAGGACCCATCGTCAGAATACCAACGGTGGAACCAGGATTCTGCTCCTTCAGGCGGAGAGCCTGCTCAAGAGCGTTCAGATCTTCAGGATTGAAGATGGCGGGCAGAGCGGCACGATTGACCGTTCCTTCGGCGGTCATGGCGTCCTTGCCCACATTTCTTGTGTCTGGAACTTGCTTTGCAAGTACTACAATTTTCAAACTCATATTTAATTATAAATAGTTATTGTTCCGATTAATACGAAAATTGATGCAAAATTACGTCTTTTTTTTCATTTGGCAAAATAAAATGCAAAGAAAGTTATGATTTTCATATTTTTTTGCTAACTTTGCAGCGATTATGATTGATAGAGATACCATAGACAAGATTATGGAGGCGACAAACATCGTGGATGTCGTCTCGGAATTTGTGACATTGCGCAAGGCTGGCATCAACTACAAGGGCCTCTGTCCGTTTCACGACGACAAGACCCCGTCGTTTATGGTGTCGCCCGCTAAGGGTATATGTCATTGCTTCGCATGTGGAAAGGGCGGCAATGCCGTAAACTTCCTCATGGAGCACGAACAGATATCCTATCCCGACGCATTGAGGTGGCTCGCCAAGAAATACAATATCGAGATACAGGAGCGCGAACTATCTGCCGAGGAGAAGCAGCAGGCTACCGACCGCGAGAGCATGTTCATCGTAAACGAATGGGCTAAGAACTATTTTATTGACATACTAAAGAAGAACCCCGACGGACAAGCCATCGGACTGCAATACTTCCGCAGTCGTGGCATAAGGGATGATATCATAGAGAAATTCAAACTCGGATATGCCTTGCCCAAGCGAGATGCCTTGTCTAAGGCAGCAGTGGCTGCGGGATATAAAGCCGACTATCTCGTGAAGACAGGACTATGCTATCGCAAGGACAACGGCGAACTGGTGGACCGATATGCGGGGCGAGTGATATTCCCGTGGTTCTCGGTGTCGGGCAAGGTGAATGCCTTCGGAGGCCGACTGCTCGACTCGCGCACCAAGGGCGTGCAGCAGAAATATGTCAACTCGCCCGAGTCGGACATCTTCCACAAGGAGCGCGAACTATACGGACTTTATCAGGCGAAGCGCGAGATTGCAAAGCAAGACCATGTGTATATGGTGGAGGGATATACCGACGTGATTGCCATGCACCAATGTGGTATATGTAATGTGGTGGCAAACTCGGGTACGGCTCTGTCGGTGCATCAGATCAAGGCCCTGCGCAGATTCACTCCTAACATCACACTTCTCTACGACGGCGACGAGGCAGGAATACATGCTGCCATGCGAGGCACCGACATGCTGCTTGGCGAGGGAATGAACGTAAAGGTGCTGCTGCTGCCCGACGGCGACGATCCCGACAGTTTTGCACGCAAGCACTCGGCTGAGGAATTCAGAAAATATGTGGAGGACAATCAGACGGACTTCATACGATTTAAGTCGGACGTGATGCTGCGAGGTGTCAACGACCCGATAAAGCGCTCGGAGGCCATCACGAGTATTGTGCGCAGCATATCGGTGATACCCAACCAAATCACGCGTGACACATACGTGCACGAGTGCTCTGACCGACTGCAAATCAACGAGCAGACATTGATCAACACGATGAACTCGTTCATACGTGGCGACATCGAATCGGCACAAAAGGAGCAGGAACGCGAGGCCCGACGACATGATGCCCCCACTGCCTCCGCCATTGCCCCCTCACAAGACAATCCCATCGAACCCCTGCTCATACAACTGATATTGCAGCACGGGGGAGATATAATATATAAGGATGTGAAGACAGCCGACGGAGAGAGCATCAATCTGACGGTGGCGCAGTTTATCGACTACGACCTCTCGCAAGATAATCTCCGCTTGTCCAATCCGATATATCAGACGATACTCAACGAGGCTGCCGCCCATAGTGGCGACGAGGGTTTCGACCCTGCAGCCTTCTTTGCCTCATATCACGACATCAATGTGAGCAGTGTGGCGTCGAGCCTCACGTTCAACAAGTATCAGCTGTGCCGCAGTCTTGAGATTACACCCGACGAGGAGGCTGTGCGACTGAACACGATTCACCTTCTGTCGGAGTACAGGGCTCACACTGTGCAGAATATGCTCAATGCCCTGAAGCGCCGACTTGCTGAGGCTCAACGCAACAAGAACGGTGACGAGGTGAGGGCTATACTCAAGGAGATGATGGATGCCCGAACGCTGCGCGACACTATTGCCGACAGTGTGGGGCAGAGCTTGGTCAGAAATCTGTGAGGAGATTAAAATGCACGGACTGCATATCATTCTCGTAGTGATATACGAGATAATAAAGGTGGTGGCGATAATACATGTGCTGATAGACAATCGCCAACCGGTGAAGACGATGGCATGGGCCATGGTCATATATTTCGTGCCCGTGGTGGGACTGGTGCTCTACCTGTTCTTCGGTATCAACACGCGCAGGGACAAACTGATCAGTCAGCGTAGTCTCGACCAACTCACCCGCCGCTCGATGCTCGGCTTTGTGGATCAAAACGACATGCAGGTGCCCGAGCGATACAAGCAGATGGTGGAACTGTTCGTCAACGACAATTTGGCTCTTCCCTTTAATAATAATAAGGTGGAACTGTTCACCAATGGTTATACGTTTTTCCTCTCGCTCATTGCCGACATGGGCAGGGCGCGTCATCACATCCACATGGATGTATATATCTTCGAGGATGATGCCCTTGGCCGGCTCATTCGTGATGTGCTCATCGACAAGGCGCGCCAGGGAGTGGAGGTGAGAGTGATATATGATGACGTGGGTTCGTGGTCAACCAACAACGAATTCTTCGAACAGTTGCGCGATGGCGGTGTGGAGGTGAGTGCCTTCCTGCCGGTGCGCTTCCCGCAGTTTGCCCGTAAGGTCAACTACCGCAACCACCGCAAGATATTCATTATCGACGGCGAGGTGGGGTATGTAGGTGGCTTCAACATTGCCACGCGCTATGTGAAGGGTAGGGACGGCATGTCATGGCGCGATACGATGGTGAGGCTCACAGGCAATGGCGTGTATGGCATTCAGAGCACGTTCCTCATCGACTGGTATTTTGTTGACCGCACGATGATATCCAGTCGCCAGTATTATCCTCCCGTTGACACGTCGCTGGCCTCCAAGTGCATCTCGCAGATGGTGAACGGCAGTCCGTCGTCGCCCTATCCTTCCATCATGCACGGATATGTGAGGGCATTGATAGAGGCCCAACGTTATGTGTATATCCAGACTCCGTATTTCATGCCCACCGAGTCGGTGCTTGTAGCGATGAAGACGGCAGCCATGGGTGGAGTGGATGTGCGACTGATGGTGCCGCGCAAGGGTGATGCCCACGTGGTGGCATGGGCTTCGCGCACATATCTGCGTGAGATTATCGATGCCGGGGTGAAGGTGTATATGTATAGTGGGGGCTTCCTGCACAGCAAGGTTCTCGTTGCCGACGACTGTATTGCCACTTGCGGTTCGACGAATGTTGATTTCCGCAGTTTCGAGAATAACTTCGAGTCGAATGTCTTCTTCTACGACACCGACACGGCAGTTCGTTTCCGCAAGATGTTTGAGGTGGATATCACCTCGTCGATATTGCTCAACGACCTGCCTCTCGAACGCCTTCAGGTGTCGTTCTTTGCGCGACTGTGGGAGAGTGTGACGAGGCTGTTGGCGCCGGTGATGTGAGATGTGAGAGGTTTGAGGAGTTAACTTCTAAAAAAAAGATGTACAAATTATATATTGACGACAATCCGATGGAGATTGACCTTGATGCCGCACTCGGCGCAATGACGGAGCAGAGGCGGACAAAGGTGATGGCATTTAAGCATGAGCAGGGACGCAAACTCTCGGCTGCGGCTTATATGCTCTTATGCAAGGCATTGAGGGAGGAATATGGAATCAACGAAGCGCCATTGTTTGAATATTCTGAGCATGGCAAACCGGCGATAGTGGGGCATCCCGAGATATTCTTCAATATGAGTCATTGCAGGTCGGTGGCGGCGTGTGTTGTATCGTCGTCACCCGTGGGAGTGGATGTAGAGGAAGTGCGTGAGTTCAAGAA
Source organism: uncultured Prevotella sp. (assembly GCA_945869265.1). Lineage (GTDB taxonomy): Bacteria > Bacteroidota > Bacteroidia > Bacteroidales > Bacteroidaceae > Prevotella. The sequence goes on from CAMBOI010000023.1 coordinate 34,491, forward strand.
ATCCCTTGCCCGCTATGTGCTCAATGACGAGGAATACTCAATGATATCTTCCGCTCCGCAGCCCGACCGCGAGTTCATCCGTCTGTGGACGATGAAGGAGTCGTGTCTAAAGCTCACGGGCGAGGGCATCACGCGCGATCTCAAGACCGTCCTTGTCGACACCGCTAAGTATCATTTCGATACTCAACAATTCGGTAGTGCCATCCTCACTGTCTGTTCATTCTTCATTTAGGCACGGAAAACACGGATTATCACGGATTTAATATTTTGGCACGGAAAGACACGGCTTTTTCAAAGACACGGCTTTGGCTCCGCATTGATGTAATCCACGGCACTTCGTGGTTACGGCTTGCTTCGCAAGTTCACGGCTTTCTTTTCCACTGAGTTTTTTTGTCCACAGATTAGCACAGATTATCACAGATTTTTTTAATATCTAAAGATATTGTGATTATCACAGATTATTATCATCAATTAATAATCAATAATCATTAATCAACCCAATCAGAGCTTTTGGCTCTTAATCTGTGTTAATCTGTGCCAATCTGTGGTCTATAAACCCCTTGCGTCAGCCGCGCCCTCGGCGCATAGATAATCGCACTATGTGCGTCAAATAATCGCAATTCTATTGCGTCAAATAATCGCAACTCTGTTGCGTAGGCAATCACGAGCAACCCCGAAGGGGCGAGAGCTTGTTTGCGAGTACAGGCCCGGCCGGCCAGGCTTTAAGTCCTCACCTTCTGAGAAGGGGAGGATTTAGGAGGGGTTGTGGAGCCTCTCCTAGCAGGAGAGGACGGGTGAGGTAGAAAAGAACAATCTGTGGTCTAAAAAAAACATCTGTGGTCTGACTCTTTATCCACAGATTATCACAGATTATTAAATATCAAAGATATGTTGATTATCACAGATTTTTAAGGCACGGAAAGACACGGCTTTTTCAAAGACACGGCTTTGGCTCCGCATTGATGTAATCCACGGCACTTCGTGGTTACGGCTTGCTTCGCAAGTTCACGGCTTAGTTACATTCTTCATTTAAAATAGCCTGCTTCTCCGGCCAGTTGACAAGGTAGAGCTTCTCGGTGGCACGAGTGAAGGCGGTGTATAGCCAGTGGAGATACTCGGGAGTGAGCATGTCGTCGGTCATGTAGCCCTGGTCAACATATACGTGGCTCCATTGTCCGCCCTGAGCCTTATGACACGTGACGGCGAATGCATATTTCACCTGCAGGGCATTGTAGTAAATATCCTGTCGCAAAGCCTTAAGACGATCTGCCTTCAGAGGTATATGCTGATAGTCCTCCATCACCTTGTTATATAATTGTTCACTCTCATCGCGCGTCAGTGCAGGTGCCTCCGACCTCAGCGTGTTAAGATTCACCGTGGCAGTCAACTCGATGTTGTCATAATCGGGAAACGACATGGTGACATCGGCAAAACGGAAGCCATACAGTTCGCGGATGTTCCTCACCCTCTCCACCTTCACCCTGTCGCCATTGGCGATGAAGGGCAGAGGGAGTTTCTCCTTCTCCGTCCAGTAGTAGTTGTTTTTCACAATCATAAGCCGGTCGCCCGAGCATAGTTCGTCCTCGTTGCCGAGCACCATATTCCTTATACCGTTGTTGTATCTTATGGCGAGCTTGTTGCTGCGTGTGATGACGATGGTGTCGTCAAGTCCTGCACGCGAGTAGCTTGACGCCAACTCCTCAATCAGTTCGTTGCCGGGCACGTTGCGTATGTCGTCGAATCCCCTGAAGCACACCTTGGGCAGTTCCTCCGCATATTCATTGTCAGCCATCTGCCTCACCTTAGTGGCATTCCACAGTATGCCCGAGTCCTCTTCCTGTCGCACCACCTCGCTGAGTGTGGCGTGCATCACTATATGCCCATAGCTCCCCATCACTTGGGGCATGAGGGCAGGACTCTCGTCCTCGCCCACGGGCGGCAACTGTGCCCTGTCGCCAATGAGCATCACGCGGCAGTTGCGCCCGCCATTCACGTATTGCATCAGGTCGTCGAGCAGGCGTCCGCTGCCGAATCCTCCTCCTCCATATCCCTGGTTGGCTATCATTGACGCCTCGTCTATGATAAACAAGGTGTCGGTGTGCAGATTGTCGTTGAGCGAAAATCCCTCCAAACCCACGGCTCCCGTCCTTTGACGGTAAATGCGTCGGTGGATGGTGTAGGCAGACTGACCGGAATATAGCGAAAATATCTTTGCCGCCCTGCCCGTGGGAGCCATTAGCACAATCTTCTGCTTCATCTCCATCAGAGCCCTCACAATGGCTGAGGCGAGAGTAGTTTTGCCCGTTCCGGCAGCCCCGTTGAGGATAAACACAGGGTGATCGTCGCGACAAGTCATATATTCGGCAAAGAGTCGCATGGCAGTGTCTTGCTCCATTGTGGGAGTAACGCTCATCTGCCTGCGTATATTTTCGATATAAAAATCTCTTATCATATGTATATTTTCATTTATTTGACTGCAAACATATAAAAAATATTCGATAAAAGCAAATTAATTAATGAAAAAATTTGGAATTTCGCAAAGGATTTCATATCTTTGCAGCCAAGAAAGACAAAATAGACATATTTATATATGGAAAATAGAAGAAGAACCTTAAATATTTTGCTTGGGATTGTTGTCTTGGCATTGGTGGTGGCTATTGCTGCCAGCATTATGAGTCCGGTCAATTTCACAAATGAGGCTAAAGCCCGCGAGAACAAGGTTATCGAACGCATGCAAAAGATACGTTCTGCTGAGGCACGCTATCGACAGGTGCACGACGGGATGTTCTGCACAACGCTCGACTCTCTTGTCATGACGGGATATATTGCCGATTCGCTTAAGTATATCCCTTATAGCGACGGCAAGCAATTCGAACTTTTAAACAGTTATATCACTACGAGCAGCGGCAGCAATGTTCATGTAATAGAATGTCGTGCCTACTATGATGATTATCTCAATGGACTTGAAGAGGATTATATCTCCGAGATGAAGGAAGACGCCCAGGCAAGGGGAGTATTTCCGGGAGTGAAGTTTGGCGACCTTAACATGCCGAGTGATAACAGGGGAAACTGGGAATAACATATTATGCAAGATACATCCATGCGCCTCGTGATACGGGTGGCGCGCACTACCTTGTCCGTATCTACAATCTCTGCCGACGGCTCGGTGAATTTCATACCGTATGTCGTCAAGAGCGGCGTGTCGATGGCTGCAAACATGCGCGAGGCATTCAAGACCGAGCCTGCGCTGCAGAAGTCGTATGCCAAGGCGGTGGTGATGGTAGAGTCGCCAGTGCTGATGGTGCCTACCGACCTGTATGAAGAGGATGACTGCAACATGATTTATGCACATTCCTTCCCCGAACTCACTTCGGATGCCGTGCTCACGAATGTGCTGCCCGACCTAAGTGCGGTGGCACTCTTTTCGGTGAACAAGGATCTGCGCATGGTGATTACCGATCATCTGCCTTCGGCACGCTTCATCTGTGCCGTTGCCCCGGTGTGGCGCTATCTCCATCGCCGCAGTTTCACGGGTGCGCGCAACAAGCTCTACGGCTATTTCCACGACAAGCGTCTCGATGTCTTCAGTTTTAATCAAAACCGATTTAAGTTTTGCAACTCCTTCGACACTGCCAACGCCCACGACTCGCTCTATTTCCTGCTTTATGTGTGGAAACAGCTCATGCTTAAGCCCGAGCACGACGAGATGCATCTCGTAGGCGATATCCCCGAGCGAGATTGGATACTCGCCGAGCTTAAGCGCTATCTGCAACGGGCATATATCATCAATCCTTCGGGCGACTTCAATCGCTCGCCCGTGGCGCAGATCAAGGGAATGCCTTATGACTTGATGACGTATTTTATAAAGGGAAGGTGATGCAATGCGAATAATTACAGGACAATACAAGGGTCGCCACTTCGACATTCCGCGCTCGTTCAAGGCGCGCCCGACAACAGACTTCGCCAAGGAGAACCTATTCAATGTGCTCAATGGCTATATCGACTTTGACGGTATCACTGCCCTCGACCTCTTCTCAGGCACGGGCAGCATATCCCTCGAACTCGTGTCGAGAGGCTGTGCGCGTGTGGTGAGCGTAGAGGCTGACCGCGATCATCATGCCTTCATCTCACAATGCCTCAAGAAACTCGACACTGACGCCTGCACTCCCATCCGCGGAGATGTCTTCCGTTTCCTAAAGTCATGCCGCCAGCAGTTTGACTTCATCTTTGCCGACCCTCCCTATGCACTCAAGGAACTGCCGCAGATTCCCGACCTCGTATTCCAGAAGGACATTCTTGCTCCCGAAGGTATTTTCGTCTTCGAGCATGGCAAGGATAATGACTTCTCCTCCCATCCCCGATTCGTGGAGCACAGGGCATATGGTAGTGTAAACTTCTCGATTTTTTGCTGATAAAGCCTGTGTTTTGTCATAAAACACGAAAAAATAGGGCTTAAATTGAAAAAAGTTTGGAAAATATTTGGAGATTTAATATTTTTGCCGTACCTTTGCACTCGCAATCAAGCAATATTTCGGTTGCAAAGGAAATTGGGATATGGTGTAATGGTAACACTGCAGATTCTGGTCCTGCCTTTCCTGGTTCGAGTCCGGGTATCCCAACAAAGAAGAGCGCAATCTTTCAAAAAAGGTTGCGCTCTTTCTTGTACTGGGTTTTAAGATAAGTGAAGTTATATGTACAATACTATTGTCTTTAACTTCTTTAACTCCAAAAAAAGAAAACATGAAACAGGTTCGCCCGAAGAAAAATCTTGGTCAGCACTTTCTGATTGACCTCTCGATAGCCAAGCGCATCGCCGACACGGTGGATGCATGTCCTGAATTGCCGGTTCTCGAAGTGGGACCCGGTATGGGAGTGCTCACGCAGTATCTCATGGAGAAGCCTCGCCCCGTGAAGGTGGTGGAGATAGATACAGAGTCGGTGGAGTATCTCAACGAGCATTTCCCGCGCCTGCGCGAGAATATATTAGGTGAGGATTTTCTTAGGATGAACCTTAATAAGGTGTTTGATGGCAAGCAGTTTGTGCTCACGGGCAATTATCCCTATGATATATCCTCGCAGATATTCTTCAAGATGCTCGACAACAAGGATCTAATTCCATGTTGCACGGGTATGATTCAGCGCGAGGTGGCACAACGAATGGCTTCTGCACCAGGCAACAAGGCCTACGGCATATTGAGTGTGCTGATACAGGCGTGGTATGACGTGGAGTATCTCTTCACCGTTGACGAGAATGTGTTCAATCCTCCGCCAAAGGTGAAGAGTGCTGTGATACGTATGACTCGCAATGAGGTGACCGACCTCGGTTGCGACGAGCAACTATTCAAGCGCGTGGTGAAGACGGTGTTCAATCAGCGCCGCAAGATGTTGCGCGTGTCTCTTCGTCAGATATTCTCAGGTCGCGAGGTGTCTCCCGACTTTTATCAGCACGACGTGATGACCCGCCGTCCCGAGCAACTCAGCGTCGCCGAGTTTGTCGATCTGACAAACCTTGTCGCTTCGCAACTATAGGTGCTATGACGTAAGCCTTCAGGATTCGTTGGTCCTCCAGTGGGCGGTCGTTTTTGTCGGTGGCAGTCTGCTGGATCTTGTCCACAACATCCAGTCCCTCCACTATTTCGCCGAAGACGGTGTATCCTCCGTCGAGATGAGGAATGCCTCCCACGGTCTTGTATGCAGTGCGCATCTCAGGCGTCAGTTTCACGCGGTATCCATAGAGCGTGTCGAGTCGTTGTTGCATCTTGTCAAGTTCCTCGTCGGTGAATTTCTTTCCCCACGCAATATAGAAATGACATGCGCTCGACTCGCGATAGGGATTGGCATCATCCGGTTCGCGGGCTGCTGCCAACACTCCACGGCGATGGAAGATTTGCGGCAGGCGTAGTTCCTGCTCCACGGTCCAGTCGAGGTCGCCCTCGCCCAGGAACACACCCGGGGCGGCATCCTTGCTCTTCGGGTCGCCGCATTGAATCATGAAGTCCTTGATAACGCGATGGAATAGCAGTGAGTCATACACATGCAGATTCACCAACTTTAGGAAGTTGTCGCGGTGGAGTGGGGTGGAGTCATAGAGCTTCAGTCGGATATTTCCGGCTGTTGTCTCAAGCATCACCTCGGTTGGCTTCTCCTTGTTTTGTGCATTGGCAGAGAAACTGAGAGCCATACACAGTATTACCAATAATTTTCTCATTCTAAATGTTTGTATTGATTAAAAAATGTATTTATTTCTATTAATATTGTCTGCAAAGGTAATCAAAGTTGTTTATAATACAAAAATATAGGGCAAAAATTTTCGTATTCACAATAATTTTTGTACTTTTGCAAGCAAAAGATTAAAAATTAATGAAGATATGAGCAAGTTAGTAATCAACAATTATGAAGATTTTGCCGCTATGCTCGGCAAGAATCTCGGTGTGAGCGACTATGTCGAACTGTCGCAGGAGCGTATCAATCTTTTTGCCGATGCCACTCTCGACCACCAGTGGATACACGTCAATCCTGAGAAGGCAGCAGTGGAGAGTCCTTTCAAGACAACTATTGCCCATGGTTATCTCACTCTCTCGATGCTTCCCTATCTGTGGAACCAGATTATCGAGGTCAACAATCTCAAGATGATGGTCAACTATGGTATGGACAAGATGAAGTTTGGACAGGCAGTGAAGTCGGGCGAGTCAATTCGTCTTGTTGCTGATCTCGCCTCTATTGCCAACCTGCGTGGCACAGTGAAGGCCGAAATCAAGTTCCGCATCGAAATCAAAGACCAGCGTAAGCCTGCGCTTGAGGGTAATGCCTTGTTCCTTTACTATTTTGAAAATTAAATATTGAAGCTGTCGAGCATTATAATAAAGGTGATATTGCCCTTGGTGTTGGGAGGCGCGATATTGTACTGGATGTATCGGGATTTTGATTTCGGTAGCATACGTCATGTCCTTCTCCATGAGATGAACTGGACGTGGATGCTGCTGTCGTTTCCTTTCGGTATATTGGCACAGGCATTCCGTGGATGGAGATGGTGTCAGACACTTGAACCGATTGGCGAGCGACCGAGACGTTCCGTCAGTGTCTATTCGGTGTTCATCTCATACGCAGCAAGTCTTGTGGTGCCGAGGGTAGGCGAGTTTACACGATGCGGAATATTGAAACGCTATGACGGCGTGTCGTTTTCCAAGGCATTGGGCACTGTTGTCACCGAGCGCGCTATCGACTCATTAGTGGTGGCTGGCTTTTCAGGACTGACACTCTTGTTGCAGTTGAATGTCTTCAACGTGTTCTTCGACAGGACAGGCACAAGTGTGGAGTCGGTGATGAGCCGTTTCTCGTTGATGGGATATTTCGTCACTGCGGTGTGCGGTCTGTCGGCTCTTGCCTTGCTTCATTTTCTGCTCAAGAAGCTATCTATATATAATAGGGTGAAAGCTACCTTGGGCGGAATATGGCAGGGAGTGATATCCCTGAAGAACGTAAAGAACGTGCCGCTATTCATCCTATTCACCTTCGGTATATGGGCAAGTTATTTCCTGCACTACTACCTCACGTTCTTCTGCTTCGACTTCACTTCGCACTTAGGTTTGGGCTGTGCTATGGTGACCTTCGTGGTGGGTAGCATAGCTGTGCTGGTGCCTACTCCCAATGGTGCCGGACCATGGCATTTCGCCGTCAAAACGATGCTTATCCTCTATGGAGTGGCCGACCAGGATGCCCTCTACTTCGTTCTCATCGTGCACACCGTGCAGACGATGCTCGTAATCATTATGGGCATATATGCTTGGGTGGCATTGTCATTTCTTTCTAAGAAAGAAATGATATTAAAGAATTAAAAAATTAAAGAATTAAAATATTAAAGCCTATGGAAATCAAGAATCTACAGCCAGAATGTATCTGGCGCAACTTCGACGCACTGACACAAGTGCCTCGCCCCTCGGGACATCTCGATAAAGTGCAGCAGTTCCTGCTCGACTTTGCCAAGCGCGTGGGAGTCGAGGCTTTCAAGGATGAAGCTAATAATATCGTGATGCGCAAACCAGCATCCGAGGGTATGGAAAACAAACCGGGAATCATTCTCCAGGCACACATGGACATGGTGCCGCAGAAGGCTCCCGACAGTACACATAACTTCGAGACCGACCCTATCCAAACCTATATCGACGAGGAAGGATGGGTGAGAGCAAAGGGCACCACACTCGGTGCCGACAACGGTCTGGGAGTGGCTGCCATCATGGCAGTGATGGAGGATAAGACTCTAAAGCATGGTCCTGTTGAGGGGCTCATCACGGCTGATGAGGAAACAGGATTGTATGGTGCTAACAACCTGCCTGCTGACGAACTTCACGGCGATATCCTGCTCAATCTTGACTCAGAGCACTGGGGAAAGTTTGTCATCGGTAGCGCAGGTGGTATTAACGTCACAGCCACACTCGATTATAAAGAGGTGGACACCGACCCCGAGGATGTTGCGGTTAAGGTGACACTAAAGGGATTGCGCGGCGGACACTCAGGATTGGAGATCAATGTCGGACGCGCTAATGCCAACAAACTTATGGTGCGTTTCGTGCGCGAGGCAATAGCCGAATGTGAAGCCCGACTCGCCACATGGCACGGCGGCAATATGCGCAATGCCATCCCCTGCAACGCTGAGGTGGTGCTCACACTGCCCACGGAGAATGTAGAGGCATTGAAGGATATGGTGGATGAATGGCGCGATACATTCATCGACGAATACAAGGGTATAGAGAATGGTATTGAGTTCTTTGCCGAGGATGTGGAATGTCCAAAGACACAGGTGCCTGTTGAGATTCAGGACAATCTGGTGGATGCCATCTATGCTGTTCACGACGGTGTGATACGCATGATCCCTGCCTATCCCGACGTAGTGGAGACATCCAGCAACCTCGCCATCATCGACATCGAGGGAGGCAAGACAATCATCAAACTTTTCCCCCGTAGTGCGCGCGAAGACATGAAGGATTATGTCACCACAATGATATCCAGTTGCTTCTCTATGGCAGGTATGAAGGTGGAGACGTCTTGCAGCTACGGCGGTTGGGATCCTAATCCCGACAGTCCGCTTCTCGCCAAACTCATGCGTATCTACAAGGAGCAGAACGGTGAGGACGCTCTCGTGCAGATCGACCATGCTGGACTCGAGTGCTCTATCATCCTGGGCAAGTATCCTCATCTCGATGTAGTCTCTTTGGGTCCTGACATCCGTTCACCTCACACCACAAGCGAGCGTGCTCTTGCAAGTTCTGTTGAGCCCTTCTGGCGATTGCTCACTGCAGCGCTGGAGGATTAGGGATTTGGAATTAGGAATTAGGATTTAGGGAAAAATGTTAAAAAACTGTTACAAAGGAAAGATAATTCCTAATTCCTAATTCCTAATTCCTAATTTTTTATTACCTTTGCACCCGTAAACAAAAAATAAAGTAAAAATGGACGATTATCACGCGGAAAACTTCAACAATTAGGCGTGAGGATGAGGCAAGACGCCAATCCTCTTGCCCAAGGAATCATTTCGTAGAAACAAAGTAAAAACGGATTGGAACAATGAAAACATTCTGGAACTACACCGGTGGCCTCACAACCATCAACGAATGGCAGCCCAACTGCTGGATACAGGTAACGTGTCCGACAGAGGAAGACCAGCTCTACCTTGAGAACGAGTTTAAGATACCCGACTATTTCATGCCCGACATCAGCGATACCGATGAGCGTGCCCGCTACGAGTATGACGATGGTTGGATGCTTATCATCTTGCGTATTCCATACGTCAAGGAGATACGCTCGCGCACGCCATACACCACGGTGCCATTGGGTATCATACATAAGCGCGACGTCACCATCACCGTCTGTTACTACGAAACCAACATGATGATAGACTTCGTCAGTTTCCAGCAGAAGCGAGGCGAGGGCTTCACCGACTATGTGGATATGACATTCCGCCTGTTCCTCTCGTCGGCAGTGTGGTATCTGAAACGACTCAAGCAAATCAACGGACTAATCGAGAAGGCAAAGCGCAATCTCGACCGCGAGGTGAACAACGAGTCACTCATCGGACTCAGCCGACTGCAGGACTCGCTCACATATTTCATCACATCCATTCGTGGCAACGAGACATTGCTCTCGAAACTGAAGTTCAAACTGCAGATTGACGAACTAGACGCCGATCTCATCGAGGATGTCAACATCGAGATGTCGCAGGCGCGCGAGACGACCAATATCTATTCCAACATCCTTGAGAGCACTATGGACACATATTCGAGCATCATCAACAACAATATGAACACCGTCATGCGTACCCTCACATCGGTGTCCATTCTCATGATGTTCCCAACGCTCATAGCCAGCCTCTTCGGTATGAACCTCGTCAACGGCATGGAGACAAGCCCCTACGGATTTGCAACAGCATTGGTCATTTCCGTAGCCGTTTCAGGACTGTTTTGGTGGATTTTCCGCCATAAAAGGCTTATTTAGCGGGAAAAATTACAAAAAAAACTTAATATTATTAGGTAGTTTCGATTTTTTTTACTAATTTTGTGGCAAATTCAATTAATATAACTGAATCATTAACTAAAAATGGTTTTAATGGTGGACTCTGAAAACAATGCCCTTGAAGTGGGCAAGACAGTATTTCCTACCTACACGTCAAAGCGTGAGGTGCTCGATCGTGTGCGCGAATTGGCGCATGGTGAGACCGTTCCCGACAAGGACGAGGTGGATTATCTCAAGACTGCGTTCTACAAATTGCATATTGCAGAGCGCGAGCAAAGTTATAAGGATTTTATTGAAGGCGGAGGCGACCCCGACAGTTTCCAGATTCTCCCCGACGAGCTTGAGGAGGCTTTCAAGGCCGAGATGGGCATTATCAAGGAGAAGCGTGCCAAGCTCATGCAAGAGCAGGAGGAAGAGAAGGAGCGCAATTTGCAGCGGAAGCTCGAGATAATCGACAAGATAAAGCAAATGGTCACTTCTCCCGAGGATGCGGGCAAGTCGTACCCCGAATTCAAGGCCCTGCAGCAGGAGTGGAAGGAGATAAAGAGTGTGCCGGCGTCAAAGGCCAACGAACTGTGGCGCAACTATCAGTTGTATGTAGAGCAGTTCTACGATATGTTCAAACTCAACATCGAGGCTCGCGAATATGATTTCAAGAAGAATCTTGAGATAAAGACCCATCTGTGCGAGGCTGCTGAAAAACTGGCAGAGGAGCCTGATGTCATCAGTGCTTTCCATCAGTTGCAGAAACTGCATCAAGAATACCGCGAGACGGGACCTGTGGCTAAGGAGTTACGCGAGCAGATGTGGGTTAGGTTTAAGGCTGCAAGCACTGTGATAAACAAGCGCCATCAGCAGCATTTCGACGACCTGCGCGCCAAGGAAGAGGATAATCTCGTGCGCAAGACCGCACTCTGCGAGAAGGTTGAGGCCATCGCAGCCGAGGAAAAGAAAGGCTCGGGAGATTGGGAACGTCAGACTCAGCAGATAATGGATATACAGGCGGAATGGAAGACCATTGGTTTTGCACCGCAGAAGATGAATGTTAAGATATTTGAGCGTTTCCGCGCTGCATGCGACGATTTCTTCGGACGTAAGGCACTGTATTTCCGTGAACTTAAGGAAGCCTTTAAGGTGAATGCCGAGAAAAAGCGCGCGCTCGTGGAGAAAGCCCGTGCCATGCAGGATAGTACCGACTGGAAATCTACCTCTGATAAGTTTATTGCCTTACAGAAGGAGTGGAAGACCATCGGTATGGTGCCAAAGAAAATTGGCGACCAACTGTGGGAGGATTTCCTAGCTGCATGTAATCATTTTTTCGAGGCACGCAATGCCGCAACATCCGGACAGCGCAATGAGGAGCACGTCAATCTCACCCGCAAGCGTGAGATTATCGCCAAACTGCAAGTTCTCGTTGATACTGAGGATGCCGATGCAGCCAACGATTCATTGCAGGAGTTGGTCGAGGAATACAAGACAGTGGGCCATGTGCCTTTTAAGGAAAAGGACAAGCTCTATGATGAGTATCACAAGGCCATCGACAGTCTGCACGTCAAGTTCGGCATATTGCCAGGCAAGTCACGCCGTCAAGGTGGAAAACGCCGTGGTGAGAGTCCCTTAGATGAGCGTCTTCGCCTGCAACGTCAGTACGACTCGCTGAAGAGCGAGATTCAGACCTATGAGAACAACATAGGATTCCTCAGCGTGAGCAGCAAGAAGGGTAATAAACTCATCGACGACATGAACCGCAAGGTTGAGAAACTCAAGGCTGAGTTTGAATCTGTCAAGGCACGTATCATTGCCATTGACAGGGAAAATTCCAATTAGGTAATTTATTATTTACATAAAAATACAGATGTTTTAGTGAAAACACATTTATTTTAAATTCAAAAGCCCTGACGACGTGAGTCGGAAGGGCTTTCTTTATTTCACCAATGCCTCGCATAGTCTGCGCTGGAGTACACGGGCGTCGAGCACCGACATCTCACTGTCCATGATGGCAAAGGCAAGAATATGCCCGTTGCTGCCCTCGCAGAATCCAGCCAACGAACTGATGCCGTAGGGGTGGGAGAGAGTGCCCGTCTTGGCGCGTATCTTGCCACGTAGTTTGGGGCTTGCCATCTCGCGGGCTAACGTGCCGTCTTGTCCTGATATTGATAGGTTGCGCATGAGTGAGGCGCGAATGTCATCGTCTTGATAGCCATAGCGCAAGATTGTGGTTAGGGCAAGCGGCGAGAGTCGGTTGTGAGTGCACAGTCCGCAACCGTCGTGGATACACAGTGATGGAGAGGTGAGTGATAGACTATCGGCGAGAAAACGTCGCAGATAGTCAACTCCTTCCGTCACGGGGTTTCCCTTGGGATTCACCTTGCTGCCGATGGTGTATAGCATGGCTGTTGCCTGTGTGTTCGAACTGTTCTTCCACATCCTCTTCACTACGTCGTCTATATACCTGCGCTTGACATAAAGGCATTTTGCTCCTTTGGGCACTGATGCCACCACTATCTGTTCGTCCTTCACGCTGATTCCTTGTCCCCTTAATGATGCCTTCAACGCTTTTACAACACGTTCTTCACCTTTATAAAACAAACCGTATTTGGAGAAGGTGAGGTCCCATGGATACCAGTGTTCCTCGCTCTTCACAGGTTCGGAGATATGCAGATCCACGATAAGTTTTCCTCCAATCTTTCTCACTCCCTTTTGCCTTATCGCCTTTGCAAAGATGTTCAGGTCAGGAACCATCAGTTGTGGGTCGAGCCCTGCACGAAACGCCATGTCGCCATTAAGCGTTCCCTCATTTCCCACTGTGCCCCGCATAAAAATACCTGTCCAGTAGTGATAGTCCGCACCCAGCAGTTTCAGTCCTGCCACTCCCGACAGCAGTTTCATGCATGATGCCGAAGGCAGGGCGAGCGTATCGTTGCATCCATAAACAGATTTGTCGGCTGTTATATCATATACATGGAAGGCAAACTTCCCCTCCGGTCGCTGCTTAGATGCAAAATCCGCAAGTCGGCTTACGAGAGCAGTATCTACAATAGCCGCTTCTTTCTCCATCTCCTCCTTTCCCTTTTCCAGTTCCTCCTCGTTATTATCCGAGCATGCCTTCACGCTCATTATAGAGCCTACGATAGCAATAGAGAGTAAAACTATTCCCTTTGCCAAACAACCTTTCTTTATTTTTCTTTTCATATATTCTTATCTCCTAGATTTTTTGCAAAGGTAATAATTAATTTTCATATATCAAAACTTATATCCGTTTTTCTCGTTCTCCTTGCCGAATTTCTGCGAATCATCAATCGGACCCCTCAGTCATCAATCAGCCATCAATCATCATCCCCTGCCTCCCCGTCCAAATCTCCCCTGTCCATTTTAATGTAAAATGGAGTATCTTGGAGATCTATAGACCTCGGTTCTTATGACATTACAATACTCGGTTCTTATGACATTAGAATACCCAGTTCTTGTGACATTAGAATACCCAGTTCTTATGATACAAGAATAGGGTGTTCTTTTGACCTTAGGATGCCCTGTTCTTATGTCATTATAATCGGGTGTTCTAAAACAAGAAAAGCGTGTGACTCAGAAGAGACACACGCTTTTCATTTGATTAATGTATTACCTATAATGTATTCTATTTCTATAGGGGCTTACTTCACCTCCTCGAATCTAAACGCTATTGTGTATCAATGAGTTACGAATACACGTGAACGATAAGAGGATGTAATAAGGGCGGTTGTGATAAACAAACATAGGAATCGATAAGAACGCTATTGGTAATTTTTGCCAAGTACTTTTTCTTCCAACTGAGGCAGATGGTCTATGATGTTCGCGTCGATTTCGATTGTATACGTGCCCGCAGTGTTGCGCAGCGTCTTTTGTATGCTTGAAGGTTCGGTGTTGCTAAACCAGGCATAAAACAGATTGAGCGCAAACAGAGCCGTTGTCTTCGGATCAATTCCGTATTGGTTTGCTATATTCCAGCAGAAGTTCTTTAGGTCGGCTTGCTTCAGTCCTTTCTTCTTGCTGATGGAAAGGACTTCCATTCGGGTAACACCATTGAGTTCAACAAGAAGTTTGACAGCTTCCTCTATCTGATACAGTTCCTCATCCGTGAAACCATGATGCATGAGCGTATAGCGGGTATATTTGAGGATGGCTTCAAGTTTCCTTGCTTCGCGAGCGACTTTTGCTTCATTCATTTGCTTGCGGTCAATTTGCACTTGATTGATGAATACCTCCAACTCGTCATGTGCCTTTTGGATGTCACGCTTCAACTGCAACTTTTCCAATGCCTCAGGAGTAACAGTTATTTCTTTTGGACTATGTGATTCTACATTACGTTCTCTTTTGGGAGTGTCATCAGCAATAGGTGCAGCATTCTTTGTATTGGTGATAGTTGCCGTCTTCTCTTGCACCTTCTTCTGTATCTGACCAAGGTTTTGAGTGATGTGCTCCTCCATCTCTTCGCGATCTGCTATGTTGTTCCATTCTTTGCGATGAGACTTGAAGTAAGCATAGAGTCCCTTCTTGATGCAATGACAGACAAGTACAAACATAGCGTAATAGCCTATGAATATCGGTATTGTGAGCAGGAAGCATACGAACTCCTTTTCTGCATCATTGCCTACGATACACTGAGCCGTCTTAAAAGCAGCGATGATGTAAGTGATGATGAGAATGCCAAGGAAAACCGTGTCAAAGTTACGAGCCGTCCCATCCTTCCGATGTGATATGGGAAAAATGTCAATCTCCATACTTTTACAGTTCTTTGATTTGTTCTTGGGCAACTTCAATGGCTTGCGAACTGAGTTCTTGCTCGCCATCCACCGCATCAAGCACTTTGTCAGCCAGCCAGAGGGTCAGCATTTCGTTCTCGTCCTGATGGAAATACTCTGCAAGTTTTAAACCTGTTCACGTTTAGCACGCCTGTCACCGCGTTCTATCTTGCTGAACATCGGAGTATCTATCTCCAATAGTGCAGCCAACTGGCGTTGCAGTACGCCATTCTCATCTCTTAATTCTCTAATCTTTTTTCCGAATAACATATCTATGTCTATTTTTCTTCTTTAGCAAATTACCAGCAAGTTACCGGCAAGTTAAATCTCTGTCAAACTCGGCATACACCTCAAATATCGCCTTTTCGCTTTACTTTACTAGCTTCAATCCCTTTTCAGACAGGAAGTATCGCTGGTTAGGATGTTTGGGCTTATCAGGATAAGCACGAAGTACGTATCCTTCCTCAATCGCAGGTTTTAGGTAGTTTTCTACGAAATTCCTTCTTCCCGTGAGATGTAATAATCTAAGGAGATCTGAAACGGTGTATGCATCTTCCCTAATTACATTTACGAGACGCTGAACTTGTTCCTTAGCTTGTACCCCAGCTTGTACCATAGCTTGTTCCTTAGGTTGTTCCTTAGGTTGTTCAGCAGCTTGACCACTAGCTTGACCACCAGCTTGTTCCCAAAACCAGTAGGTAATAGTAGAACATACCAAATAACTAGTGAACTCCACTTTTCCCTTGGTCAGCTTTTCCCATACCAGCATCTTGTCT
>CAMBOI010000024.1 GCA_945869265.1 uncultured Prevotella sp.
CGGAGCCAAGCCGTGTCTTTATTAAAAATAAAGCCGTGGATTTCCGTGCCTAAATTAAAAATCTGTGATAATCACAATATCTTTAGATATAAAACAATCTGTGTTAATCTGTGATAATCTGTGGACAAAAAACATCAGTGGATAAAGAAAACATCAGTGGATAAAGAAAACATCAGTGGATAAAACAGCGTCCATTACGATGTCATGCTCCTCAGTGGGAATATTATCGAGGAGTTGAAAAGGAAAGCATACACCTATTTTATAAACACGCGCGTGAAGCAGTGGCAGAAACCTGTCGTAATACCCCTTCCCCCTGCCAAGACGATGACAATCCTTGTCGAAAGCCATTCCAGGGATTACCGCCACGTCGATAGCCTCGTAGTCGGTGAACAGCTCGCCACATGGCTCCATAATCCCGAAAGCGCCTTCCCTCAGGTCATCATCACCAGTATATTTGCGCAGCACCATCTCAGCCTCTCCCGTCACCTGGGGCAGCACCACCGTCTTTCCCTCATCCCATAGTCGTTCAATCACAGGAGTAACGTCCACCTCGTCGCCGAGCGGATAATACATCATCACCGTCGATGCATCTCCCAACCGCTTGTCGGCAAGAAGTCGCTCACAAGCCAAGCGCGACATTTCCCGCAGTTCTTCCACGGGAATGTCGCGCTTCCTTTCACGTATTTCTTTTCTCAGTTCTTTTTTCTGAATCATGTATTTTCAACCAAAACAAGCTACCCACTTTTTTCCAGTATTCATCATTGGCAAGGCATCCATGCCCACCATTGAAGTCTGCATATACTTGGATTCCTTCTTCGGGAATGCAGCCTTGCGCTTAAACACGTCGAGCGCCTTCATCAGGGCAGGGTCGTCCTGATTGAGATATTCCGTCCACGCCTCGTCGTCGAGCATGTTGTATATGATGCGGCTGTTGATGTATCTCTCCAATAGTCGGTGTGACTTCTTTATCATGAGGTTGCGTCGCTTCAATCCGTTTTTGTTGGCATAGTCGGCGAATTTCTCCACCGTGTTCTGCTTCACGAGATAGTCGGCAAGTTCCTGCATTTCGGTGAAGTTGTTCATCTTCAGTCGGTTGTTGTCGGTATAGGTGAATGCAAACTGCAGTATGAGTCCGCTCATCGACGCCTCCTTATAATAGGAAGTGATGTTCAGCGTGTCCTCAGGTATGAAGATGTCGGGAGTGATACCACCACCTCCATACACCATTCTGCCTATCGACGTGTGATACACCTTGCCCGAGTGCTTAATGCTGTCCTGCGAGAAGAATTCTCCGTGCTGGTATCTCACGAGGATGTCCTCCTCGTAGCTCTTCTCGTCGCCCATGGTGTAGGGTTTCTGTATGCATCGTCCCGAGGGAGTGTAGTAGCGTGCGATGGTGAGCCTTACCATCGACCCGTCGTTGAATGGTATGGGTTGCTGCACGAGTCCCTTGCCAAACGAGCGTCGTCCGATGATTGTGGCACGGTCGTTGTCCTGCATTGCTCCGGCGAAGATTTCCGAAGCCGATGCCGAACTCTCGTCGATGAGCACCACGAGCGGTATCTTCTGATACGATCCGCGTCCGTCGCTGCGGTATTCCTGTCGGGGTGATTTCCTTCCCTGTGTATATACCACGAGTCGGCCCTTGGGCAGGAATTCGTTAGCCAACTGGTATGCCGAGTTGAGATAGCCGCCGAGATTGCCCCTGAGGTCAATCACAAGGTTCTCCACGCCCTCCTGCGACAGTTTGGCCAGTGCGATGAGCAGTTCGGGATAGGTGTTCTCGCCGAAGTTCTTCACCTTGATATACCCCGTCTCGTCGTCGAGCATATATGTAGCCGTGATACTCTTCTGTGGTATCTCGCCGCGAGTCACGGTGAAGTATTTCACCTTCTTCTCGCCATATCTCACGATACCCAGTTTCACCTTCGTGTCCTTCGGTCCCTTCAGTCGGCGCATAGCCTCCTGATTGGTCACCTCCTTGCCCACAAACGGCTTGCCGTCAACGCTCACGATCTTGTCTCCGGCAATGAGTCCCGCTCTCTCCGCCGGACCGTTGCCTATAACGTTCTGCACCCTGATGGTGTCCTCGCGTATAGTGAACTCGATTCCCACTCCCGAGAACGAGCCTTTGAGGTCGTCGTTGGCAGCCTGCACGTCCTGTGCACTGATATAAACCGAGTGGGGGTCAAGCTCAGCCAATATCTGTGGCATGGCTTTCTCCACCAATTGGTTGACGTTCACGGTATCTACGTATTGGTCGTCGATGATATGCAACAGGTTGTTCAGCTTGTTGCTGCTTGAGTTGATGATACTCAGTCGGTTGCCTGAGAAATGATTGGCATAGAATGTGCCGATGATGATTCCCACCACCACGCACACTGCCATAATCAGTGGCATATACCTGTTTTGTCTGTTCTTGCTCATATTTTTATATTTCAATAAAGTCCACCTTTATTCCCGCCTGTCTTAGCAGGTCGGCACCGTCGGTTAATCGGTATTCGCGAGCATACACCACTCGCTTTATACCAGCCTGGATAATCAGTTTGGCACATTCGATGCAAGGAGAGTCGGTGATGTATAGCGTACTACCCTCACTGTTGTTGGAGCTTCGCGCCAGTTTGGTGATGGCATTGGCCTCGGCGTGCAGCACGTAGGGTAGGGTGACGTTGTTGTCATCCTCGCACACGTTCTCGAATCCGCTTGGCGTACCGTTGTATCCATCGCTGATGATCATCTGGTCTTTCACCACCAATGCTCCCACCTGTCGCCTCTTGCAGTAGCTGTTTTCAGCCCATATCTGCGCCATCTTCAGATAGCGCAAGTCAAGTTTATATTGTTTCTCGTCCATAATTCTTTTTTATCCACAGATTATCACAGATTTTATTTTGTCCACAGAGTTTTTTTTGTCCACGGATTATCACAGATTTACACAGATTATAATTTTTGGCACGGAAATCCGCGGCTTTTTCAAAGACACGGCTTGGCTCCGCATTGATATTTTCCACGGCACTTTGTGATTACGGCTTGCTTCGCAAGTTCACGGCTTAGTTTGCTCTGCGGTAACGAGCCGTGTCTATACTTTTAGTATAGCCCTTAGCAAATATAGCCTTTACCCATCGCGCAGCCCAGCCGTGTCTTTTCTTAAAAGCCGTGTTCATCCGTGCCTAAAATTTCTCCCTAATCATCAATTTTTCATTTTTTCAATCTTTGTTAATCTGTGTTCCCTTTATTCCGTTCCTCTTCAGCAGAGCCTTGATAGTAGGCTCGCCGCCGCGGAAATTCTTGTATAGCGTCATAGGATGCTCGGTGCCGCCCTTCGACAAGATGCAGTCGCGGAACCTCTGCGCCGTCTCGCGGTCGAATATCCCATTGCGCTTAAACACACTGAAAGCATCCGCGTCGAGCACCTCCGCCCATTTGTAGCTGTAATATCCTGCGGCATATCCTCCAGCCATGATATGACTGAACTGCACCGTCATGCATGTGTCCTTCAGCTGCTCCGTCACCATCGCCTTCTGCCATGCCTTCTTCTCAAACGTCACGATGTCCTCGTCAAACTCGTCCTTCAGCGTGTAGTATGCCATGTCGAGCAGTCCGAAGCTCACCTGCCTCATGCAAGCGTAAGCCACGTTGTAGTTGCGGCTCTTCACTATGCGGTCAATCAGTTCGTCGGGTAGCGGTTCGCCTGTTTGGTAGTGGAATGCGAATGTGCGCAGGAACTCTTTCTCCACTGCGTAGTTCTCCATAAACTGCGACGGCAGTTCCACGAAATCCCATCTCACGTTCGTTCCGCTCAGACTCTCGAATCTCGTGTTGGCAAACATGCCGTGCAGCGAGTGTCCGAATTCGTGCAGGAAAGTCTCCACCTCTCCCAATGTCAGCAGTGCCGGTTTGTCATCCGTCGGTTTGGTGAAGTTCATCACCACACTCACATGCGGTCTCACGTTCACTCCCTTGCGGTCGATGTATTGCCCCTGGTATTCTGTCATCCATGCTCCTCCCTGCTTGCCCTTGCGGGGATAGAAGTCGGCATAGAACACAGCGAGATACTTACCGTCGTTGTCAAACACCTCGTATGCCTTCACGTCGGGGTGATACACCTTGATGTCCTTGTTCTCGCGGAATGTGATGCCGTAGAGCCGTGTTGCGAGTCCGAACACTCCGTCTATCACCTTGTTGAGTTCGAGATAGGGCCTGAGCATCTCGGCGTCGATGTTGTATTTCTCCAACTTCAGTTTATGACTGTAGAATCCGAAATCCCAAGGCTCCATCTTGAAATTCTTGCCCTCGATTTTCCTTGCGTATTTCTCTATGCGCTCCACCTCCTTGATAGCCGTGGGCTTGTATGCGTCGATGAGTTGGTCGAGCAGTCGATACACGCTCCTTTTGTTTCCAGCCATACGTCTTTCGAGCACGTAGTCTGCGTATGTCTTGTATCCCAGCAGCTGTGCTATCTCTCGTCTCAGATTTATGAGTCGCTTGCATATCTCGCGGTTGTCCTCGCCGTTGCCGTGGCAAGCCACCGTGTTTTTCTCCATATACATCCTCTGTCTGAGGTCGCGACGTGTGGAGTAGGTCATGAAGGGGTTGTAGCTTGGGAAGTCGAGTGTGAACACCCATCCCTCCTTTCCCTGCTCCTTGGCGGTTTGTGCTGCCGCCTCGCGTGCTGATTCTGGCAGTCCGTCGAGGTCGGCCTCGTCGGTGATATGCAGTTCGTATGCCTTGTTCTCCTTCAGCAGGTTCTGCGAGAATTGCAGCGAGAGCATTCCCGCCTCCTCCGTCAGTTGTCTGAGCTTCTCCTTCCCCTCGTCGTCGAGCAATGCACCGCTGCGCACCATTCCCTTGTATGCGTCGTCGAGCAGCACCTTCTCCTCGGGTGTAAGACGTCTGTGATGACTGTGCACATGCTTTATTCTCTCGAAGAGTTTAGGGTTCAGTCTCACGTCGTTGGCGTGCTTGGTCAGCATGGGCTGTATCTTCTGCGCCAGCTGGTCCATCTCGTCGTTGGTGTCGGCGCTCATGAGGTTGAAGAACGCGGTCGAAACCTTGTCGAGCACGGCGTAGTAGTGTTCCTTGCCGTCTTCGCGATAGATGATTGTGTTGTCGAAGGTAGGCTTTTCGGGGTTGTTGGTGATTTTCTCTATCAGTTCGTCGTCACGCCTTATTCCCTCCACGAATGCCTCCTCCACGTCGGCGAGGGTGAAGTCGCCGAAAGGCACAGTCTCGTGCACTGTCTTGTATTGCTCAAAAAACGGATTCTTATGTTGTTGTTCGCTCATTTTTCATTCTATATTAAATCGGGTGCAAAGTTACAAAATATTTTTGTAATAGCCAAACGTTTTCAGTGTTTTTTTGCTCTTTAGGGATAGGTATTTTTTGCAAGCGTCACATGTCACATCAGATTTTCCTTTTTTTTTGTATTTCTGAGTGAGTTTTGTTTATTTATATTTATATATATTAATATATATTAATAAATTAATTAATATAATAAGGTACGCAGGTTATAGTAAAAGGCAAGTGGGATATCACTTGTAAGTACCAATGCTCCCTCTAAAGCAAAAAGCGAAGGTACAGCGAAGGTATAGCGAAGGTAGATCGAAGCTTAAGCTTCGAAATTAAATAATTAAATAATTAAAAAATTAAAGTTTCGGTGTCCTTCGGAAATTAAGGAATTAAAAAATTAAAGGTGGAGGGGTGAGGTGTGGGGAAGAAAAAAATCGAAGATTTCCATGTGACATGTGACGCTTGGAGTTTTTTTTATCATTACAATCTCGCGAATATCGTAAATATCAGGTGAAAACTCTCTCGCCAGTTGAACAGGCATATCTTGACAGTATAAAGATGCTTGGCAAGAAGGGGAAAATAAACATGGGTGACAATAAAACTCAAGAGTAATCGCAAAAAATCTCCCGAATTGTTTGGCAGTTCGGGAGATTTTGTATATCTTTGCACGCAGTTAGTCGAACTCCACGCCGCAAGGCGGGAGGGAAACAACAGAAGGCAATGGGGCAGCGAGCCTGTCCGGATGCCAGAAACATATAGAAAAAAGGCGTATTTTGCTCTTTGCTTTTGATGGTTAGAAATCCTAGGAAAATTTCAAGTATTGTCAGAATACAAAGCAACGATACGCCCTACGGGTTATGTATATTCATACCCTTCTGCCCCTTGGCGAAAGCCATGGCGCACGATGGGTGTATATTACATATCGGTGTGGGGTCACTGATCGTTGCTCGTCTCGATTGGATGGGCTTTTCCTAGGAGCCTCGGCAAGGCAGACGAGCGACAGGATGAGGCTCCCGCTTTTTGTATATATGGTAAGAACAATAACTAAAAGTAAGTCCCAAAACTCGGAGCCTCAACGGACATATAGGAGACACGTATTTTGGACATATCCAATACACTTCTCGATAATTCTGAGAATCTGAAGATGGTAGATACATTGCGCAAATGTATCAAAGACACAGATATAAACATTATCCGCATAGCTACTGGCTATTGGGATATTCCAGGTATGGCTCTTCTTAAGGACGAACTGAAGGAATATCTTGATAGGGAAGGCACAGTGCTGAAACTACTGATAGGCAAAGACCCTTACGTGTACGCCAATATGGTGAAAGAGCCAAAGTATGCCACCAAACATTATCCCGACGGATTCATCCGCACAAACATTGATGAACTTGCAGACAATCTTCTAGACGAGTATAAGGATACACTAAATCTGTTGCTCGACCATTGCAAGGGAGATAATCCCAAATTCCAAATACATATTTATAAAAAGGATGAGGATGACAATGGGCAATTCATGCATAGTAAGTGTTATATCTTCACTTCGTCTGACGCACGCAACAAGCCGACATGCGCTATTGTCGGAAGCAGTAATTTCACCAAGAAAGGTTTGGAAGGAAATGCGGAACTGAATTATGTGGAAACAAATACGTATGTCATTCTTCAGTCACCAGAACCAGATATAAAGGGACATAAAACATGGTTTGAAGAGAAATGGAGCCAGAGTGATGATTGGACTAAGGAATTCCTCGAACAGGTTCTACTAACCTCCAAACCAGTGCAAATTATGGAGGAGGAAAAAACGAATATGGAAAAGGAGCCAACTCAAGAGCCGCTTACTCCATACGAATTATATATCAAACTACTCCATTATAACTTCGGAGATATGATAGATGTTGATACCACAAAAGTCATCTCTAATTATCTACCAAAGGAATACTCTCCTCTTGAATACCAACTTGATGCCGTCAAGCAATGTTTCTCGACGATGAAAGCCCATGGCGGTTTTATGCTTGCTGATGTCGTGGGACTTGGTAAGACAATTGTCGGAACACTGGTAATAAAATACTTCCTCAATTATCCCGATGAGGGCAGAGAGCGCAACGTACTCATCGTCACTCCTCCTGCTATAAGGTCGGCATGGGAAGACACAATCAGGGAGTTTGATAAAGAGAGCGACAATGTCATTTCTCCATATATAGACTTCATAACAACAGGTTCGATAGGTAATCTTGTTGATGATCCTGATGCAGATGAAGATGAGGAAAACGGAGACTTTGAAGACGAGCTGACATATAAGAACTATGGGTTGATAATTATCGACGAGAGCCATAAGTTCCGCAACAGTGATACCGATATGTATCGTTCGCTTGACAATCTTATAGCCCAGATAGGAGGCAATACGGGACTCTATCCTTACGTTGGTCTTCTCTCAGCCACACCTCAGAACAATACACCTAATGACTTGAAGAATCAGATTTATCTCTTCGAGCGTAATCATCAATATTGCACGCTCGACAAGGTAGATGGACGCAATCTCGAAGCATTCTTCTCGCGCATTATGCGCCAATTTACGTCATTACGTCATGAGGCAAGCGAGATTTCAGCCAAGGAGAGAAAGACTCAGGATGATATAGACAGACAAAAGGAGATAGACAATGAGTTTGGCATACTTTCTTCTGAGATTCGTGACCATGTGCTCTGTGATATTCTTGTGCGTCGCACTCGCACTGATATCAAGAAGTATTATGAAGAAGATATGACGAGGCAGCATCTTGTATTCCCAGAGATAAGCGGTCCTCATGCCTTGAAATACAAGATGGACAAATGGCTCGTAAACTTGTTCAACACAACGATGGATATTATTGTGCCAAGTGATGAATACAAGGAGACGAGCGACCGCTATCTCTCATATTATCGTTATAGAGCCATAGAATTTCTTGCAGATGAAGAAATGAGAAAGAAGTATGCCGGACGAGGAGCAAGGGATGCCGAGGCAGTATCCGCCCAGTTGGCACGCATCATGCAGATGTTGTTGGTAAAGCGTCTCGAAAGTTCGTTTACGGCATTCAAGGAATCGCTTCATAATCTTCAGAAATACACAGAGAACATGATAAGGATGTGGGAAAACAATACCATCTTTATTTGTCCAGGAATTAATGTGAATGAAGAACTCGACGAGGAAGCAAAGACCTTGAAGAGAGGTCATAAGGTTACTCTCGAAGAGTGCGTGAAAGACATAAGGGAGAAGATTAGGAAACTCGATGAGAAAGGCAAGAACGAGAAGAAACAGAATGCCGAATATACCCGAGACGACTTTGCCCCTGAATACATTAACCTCTTGAAGTCGGACAACAAGTATATCAAGTGGCTCTGCGAGCAATGGGCAATGAACTCCGAAGACCCGAAATTCGATGCCTTTAAGGAGAACCTAAAACCAGTTCTCTTTAATCCCAATACCAATCGCCCGCAGAAACTTGTCATCTTCTCCGAGGCAATAGATACCGTTGACTCGTTAACAAGGGCATGTGAAAACAAGGGATTCAGTACTCTAGCCATCACTGCAGCCAACCGTAAGGACATGGAATCGAAGATACGCGAGAATTTCGATGCCAACTATCGTGGAGAGTGGAAGAATGACTATCAGATAATCATCACCACTGAAGTTTTGGCGGAAGGAATCAATCTTCATAGGGCAAACTGCATTCTTAACTACGACACCCCGTGGAACTCCACTCGCTTGATGCAACGCATTGGTCGAGTAAACCGCATCGGAAGTCAGGAGCCAGTGGTATATGTATATAACTTCATGCCAAGTGCTGAGGGAGACCTACAGATACAGTTGGTGGAGAAGGCACATATCAAGCTCCAGTCGTTCCACACCCTCTTCGGTGAGGACTCCAAGATATTCACCGAGAAGGAAATAGTTTCTCATTATGACCTTCAGAAGATTACAGACGGCGAGGAATCTCCATACGAGAAATATCTTTATGAACTAAAGACATATCGTGATAATCATCCCGAGCGTTTCGAATTCATCATAAATGAAGAGAACGACCTTGAGATGGCTGTTACAACGAATGACGGATGCAGTTATTTTGTTGTCCGGACTCCAAGGATGAAGGGACTGTTTGTTATGGTAGATAATGAAGGCAAGGGACACGTAATCAGCGGAATGGACATGTATTCCAGATTCAAGTGTCTTGAAGACGAGTCGCGAACGGATTTGCCTGAAGATTGGGAGGCGAGGAAGAAGACCGCCGTTAAGACTGTCGGACAGCATCTAAACAAGATTACAGGCTACCAGTCGAAGAGTAAGGCTGCCTCAACAGCGCGAGGCACATTGATTGAACTGGACAAAAAAGTCAGCAGGAAAGAAACCAAGACAACATTGGAGATTGCTTCAAGATTGGTTCGAGGTGGCAATATCGACATAATCCGAACCATAAACGCAATTGGTGCGGAAGTCTTCTCGGCAGAGAAAAACCTATTTGCGTTTGGAGAAAGTGAAATTGACGAGATAATAAACAAGAGACTTGACAATATCGTAAGCGAACTTGGCAACCGAAGTGGAGGCACTCCTACGGTATATATAGGTCTGTCAAAATAGTATAACAATGAGTAAGGAACTGAAATCATATCTGAGCAAGAAGTTTGAAGGACGCGAGTCGTTCCTTGAGAATATAGTATTCCCCATTTTCGGTGAGGAAAAGTTTGAAGACATGTACGATGTTGATGCATTGGACAACGAGGACTTGCAAGCCATGGCGCGACGTACAGGAATCAAGAGTGCTATTCAGTATGGATTGGTGCAAGTGGGGACAACGGAAATCAATATCTACGACGTTACGGTGAGCGATAGAGTGATGATGCGTCGTAACCGTGTTGGCATCCAGCAACTTATCCGCAGAATAATGCTTGACTATACATCCGCTTTCATCATCTTCCACTATGAGGACAGCGACTCGTGGGATTGGCGTTTCTCTTTCTGTCAGAAGGACAATAAGGAAGTCACGGAAGCCAAACGCTACACATTCCTTTTAGGTCCTGGGCAGTCATGCCGTACTGCTGCCGAGAATTTCCAGAAACTGATAGACAAGCATGGAGATATTAATAGGGATGACATAGTTGCGGCATTTGACGTTGAGGCTCTCAGCAAGGAGTTCTTCGACAAGTACAAGGCCAAGTATGAAAAGTTCTGCAACTATATTTACGACAATCGCAACGATGAGGATCTTTTTGGACATGAGTTTGCCGAATGGGATGAGAAGCTCATTCGCGACTATGTGAAGAAACTCCTAGGTCGTATTGTCTTCCTTCATTTCCTTCAGAAGAAGGGATGGCTTGGTGTGCCTGTTGACAAGCAGTGGGGAGAAGGCGATACTCAGTTCATGCGTAATCTCTTTATGGCAAGTACTCCTGAACAGAAGGACAACTATCTTGATTGTGTTCTCGAACCTTTGTTCGCAGGTGCTCTCAATACTCAACGTCCCAATGATATCTTCGACCTTGGTGTAGAAGGATTTCGCACAACGAGAATCCCTTATCTAAATGGAGGCTTGTTTGAGCGTGATGTACTCGACGAACCCAAATCCACATTCCCAGCCTCATACTTTGAGGATTTGTTTGAGTTCTTCTATCAATACAACTTCACAATCGACGAGAACGATCCTAATGATGCTGAGGTGGGCATTGACCCTGAGATGCTTGGACACATATTCGAGAATCTTCTTGAAGATAACAAGGACAAGGGGGCATTTTATACTCCCAAGGAGATAGTGCAATATATGTGTCATGAGTCGCTCATTGCATATCTTACAACCTGTGTGATGAAGAAGCAAGGTGAGAATCACAAGCCCGAAGACGAGATAAAAGAATCAGTGCGCAACCTGCTTAACAAACCGGAAGAGATTGTGCCAAATATGAAAAAAAATCATTTCGACGACTTTGGTTCGTATATCCGTAACGTGAAGATTTGCGACCCAGCCATTGGTTCGGGAGCCTTCCCTATGGGATTGCTCAACGAACTTGTGCGTTGTCGTGTCTTCATCAATGCATGGGCAAAAGACGACAAGGGTAATCTCCTTGAAGGCGATTATGCAGCCCTGAAGACAGAAATCATCTCCAACAACATCTATGGAGTGGATATTGAGAAGGGAGCAATCGACATTGCCCGCCTCCGTTTCTGGCTCAGCATCATCGTAGATGAGCGCACCCCACATGTCCTCCCCAACTTCGATTATAAGTTTATGCAAGGCAACTCGCTTATTCCTACGTTTGATGGGAAGTTTATAAACCTTGATACCAAGTCGCAAAAGCATATCAATGTTGAGGCGATGAAGAAAGAGAAGCAACATCTTTATGAGCTGAAACAAAAATATTATAAGGCCGAGGGTGAAGATAAACATGAATTGAATGTACAGATAAAGGATACAATCTTAAAACTCATATCCCGCCAGTTGGGATATGAGTCAAGAGCATGGTATCAACATAATGCAGTTCAAACATCATTATCATTTGATGATGTCAAGAATATGCCATTCGATGAAGTACGTCAATCGTTACCTGAAGAAAAACTACAGTCTATTGCATTGGCAGAATCATTGCATGCCAAATTAACCGACAATTCTATTCCTGTAGCTGAACGTTCTCAAATTGATATACATTTCTTTGATTGGAGAATAATGTTTACCGAGGTGTTTGACAATGGAAACGATGGCTTTGATATTGTCATTGGTAATCCGCCGTATATCAATGTTCAACTAATGTATGAAGAAGATAAGGCGCTTTATAAGAAACTTTTTTCTACTTTCTTTAAACGTTGTGATATATTTGCCCTTTTTATCGAGAATGGTTTGTCGTTATCTTCATCAGATGGCATTCTTACATATATAATACCGTCTGTTATACACTCTAATTTGTCTTATCAAAAAATTAGGGATATGATATTGGATAAGTATTGGTTGTCGGAAGTATGCTATACAGGAGGCAAAGTGTTTAATGCTCCAACTGTTGATACAACAATCATCAGGTGCAATAAGCATGGCAATGATAAAATTATATTAAAAGATGCGGTAAACTTTTCTTGCCATAAGATATATGAAGTTGACAAAGACTATTTCTCTCAGTTCCAGAACGTAATAAGTATTGGAGAGAGAAATACAATATATGACAAATTATTCAATAAGGACTTTATTACTATTGGTTCTGCATTTACTGTCTTTCAAGGAATAGTTACAGGAAATAATACGGCATTTATTTTTGAAAATGAAGATGATGCAATTGCTCATGGGGTAGATGTGGCTTTACTTCATCCATTGTGTCATGGGCGTGATATTGGAAGGTATGAAATAAAAAGCCGTGAAAGAAGAATACTATATATTGACAATAATATTGATATTGAGGATTATCCTAATACAAAACAATGGTTATTAATTTTTAAGGAACAATTATCGAAAAGAAGAGAAGCACAGAAGGGTGTTATTTCTTGGTATGGTCTTCAATGGCCACGAGTTAAATCAGAGTTAGATATTAAGGAGAAATTATTAATCCAAAATACCAGAAATGAATCATTGAAACAGAGACTTGTTGCAGTGATTGATGATAGTGCAGTATATTCAACTCAAGGAATTAATTTTATTATACCAACAAAAAAAAGAGTGTCTTTATATTACTTATTAGGAATACTAAATTCAAAGCTAATGAATTATCTTTTTGCCACAAAGTTTTTGAACTTGGCAATTAAGGCAGAATATCTAAAACAAGTAATGATACCATCAGAATCCGACGGAAAAGTCATAGAAATAGTAAAAGATATTTTGCGAACTAAACGTATGAATTCAGGAACTGACACATCATCTTTAGAAGCAAGAATCGATCAGCTCGTCTATCAACTCTATGGTCTGACAGACGAGGAAATAGCTATTGTAGAAGGGAGAAACGAATAATAACATTATAATTATATAGTTATGAAAACAAATACAAAAGTAAATATGAAGTGGATTATTATTGTAACAATAGTGTTATGTTCGACGATTAGTGCATATGCACAATTTGGTAGTGGCAATTCTGTGAATATTAAGGCTCTTTTGATATATGAGCGAGCAGATGATGGATTTTATTACAAACGAACGGATGTATCATTCGACGATGTATATGATATAAAGAAATACTATGCGTATGACAAAAAGACAAAGACAGTTTATTGTATGTCAAATAATGCGAACTATGCCATTACTTTGACAAAAGAAAAGGCAAAAGAAATAAAAAAAATGAAGGGATTGAAGCATCTTGAAGGGAATGAATTGGATATTGCCATTGAAGATGCAAATGTCGTATTGATTAATAAATACAATGAACTCAACCAAAAAATGAGGGAGTTTTTGGAAGAAAAGGCAAGAAAAGCCCGTGAAAAGGCACTCGCAGATTCAATAGCTAAAGCTAAGCAAGATTCTATTGATAAAGCTATACATTTGGCTAAAATCGAAAATTATCGTAATACTCATAACTGGAAAAATGTACCAATAGGGAAATATAATTATATGGATTGTGAGTTATGTGAAAAAAGAATTAGTGAAGACACTTTGCTTTGTGTAGCATTAAAAAACGACACATTATATACTTTGTATTGGGAAAAACTATCTCTTGGCATAATATACCCTCAGGTGCATAAGTTGCCAATTTCCAAATCTGTTAGGGAATATGAAGATTTTCAATTGCATATAGAAGTATTTGGTGATTCCTTAAAAAAGGATGATTTACATGTGGCAGAATCTCCTGAGGCTTTTAATTTATTATGTTATAGCGATGCTCTAAATCAGTTGAAGAAAAAAGCTCCATATGGATTCTTTAATGAGTGGGGGTGGGATAATGAGTATTCATCAATTACGTTCAATTTTGAATATACTAATTTGAATCGTAAAACCATTAAATATATCAACGTATTCTTTGTTGTAACCAATGATGTCGGTGATGTAAGAAAAACAGGTAATTTTAAGGGGACTGGTCCATTGGCGGAATTTGAGAGTGCATCTTGGAATTGGGATCATAGTTCATATTATGTGGCAGGTGATGCATCTAATATGTCAATCAATAAAGTCGTTATAACCTATATGGATGGAACCCAAAAGGTATTACCCAAAAATATGATTCAGTTTGACTAAATAACATGTTGAATTTTTAATATTTATAACTATGAAGAAGAGTAGTTTCTTTATTTCGATTTTCGCTGCTTTCGCAGCTATGTATTTGTCTTCTTGTTCAAATTCAGAAAATGGCAAGGTAGAGTTTATCCCATTTCAGGAAACTGTAGATGGACAATGGGGTATGATTTCAATGACAGGTGAAGTCTTATTCTCAGAAGAGTTCAAGACTAAGCCTACAGTGGTGAAAGATGGTAGATTTTTCGTGAAAAAGAAAAATGGCGGTTGGGAAATGTATAGTTCTGATCCAAAGCCAAAGAGGATTGGTTCTGAATATGCTCACGTTTCAGGTTTTAATAATGGTGTCGCTTTAGTATCAGAGAAGGGGAAACCAGTCTCAATCATAGATACAGATGGTAAACCACTGAAGGTATTGGATAGATTGGAAGGTAAACAGATTGATGGGGTAAGACCGTTTAAGAACGGCTATGCTGTTTTTATGACAGAGGATTCTCTCTATGGAGCAATTAATAAAAAAGGCGATTGTGTTGTAAAACCACATTACTGTTCACTAAATGATTGTGGTGATGGGAAATTTATTGGTATTAATGAAAAATATAAAAAAGACGTTGCATCTAAGAAGAAAGATAAGATAAAAATTTCTGTCATTAATTCTGATGGTAATATTTTATTTGAAATAAATGGTGGAAAATATTCTGATATTGGTGAAAGTTATTCTAACGGTATTCTTGCTGTTAGTGTAAAGAAGGATGCAAAAGAAGTATGGGGCCTCATTGATGATAAAGGTGAAATAGTAGTAAAACCGACAGACAAAATAAAAGGTATAGGTTCTATTTCAGGTGATATGTTTTCATATAACAACGGAGAAGGATGGGGGCTTATGAATATAAAGGGTGAAACCTTAATAAGAGCAAAATATGAATATCTTTATTGTGATGTCGATGGTTCAATCCTCGCTTTGATGAAAAAGAATGAGGGAACTTATGAATATAAATATGTTAATGAAAAGGATGAGCAAATAGGAGATGACACCTATGTTAGAGCAACAGTGTTTTCTATGTTTGATGGGGAACATGCTATTGTTAAACCAAATGATAAAATATTTTCAATAATAAATAAAGAAGGCAAACAATTAGAAGGATTACCTGATATTGTTGATGTTAGTACTTATGAAGGTGAAGATTATGTGTCCAGTGATTATGTTGACTTAAAAAAGATGATGCAGGAATTAAACATATCAGAAACTACTTTGGCTGATTTTTCGTTTAAAACAACTCCTAAAGAGGCCGTCGCATTATTGGTTAAGGCTGGACAAACTTCTGGTGATAAGTCACATCCCGCGGGGACACCTTATTGGTTTGATTATACTTCAAATGTAGGTTTTTCTAAGAAAGTTGCAGGTGTTATGGTATATACGAACATCGAGTTTAATGACAATTTGAGCAGACAAACTTATCGAACAAAGAGAGTTATTGATTATACTATAGGGGATTATTATTGGTATCATGATGATAAGATACCAACTGGTTATGTGTGGAATAAAACTAACGTTAGAAATCTTTCGTTATTTATTGGTAATGATGGACGTATGAGGGGTAAACTTCGTGACGTATTTACAACGCTTTGTGCCAAGTTTAAAACATTTGGTAAAATTGTAAAAGAAAACAATGGTGCTGCTTGTTATAGCTTAAATAATGGAAATAGAGCGTTTATTGCAATGAAAAAAGAAAATGTATTTGCTCTATGGGGAAGTGGTATAAAAGATTTTGATCAAATTGATATAGCAGAATTTGAAAATGTCTCTGAAGAGGATGATATGTCAAAAATATCATTCGGATATTTGAATAAATTATTCCCAGATAATATAAAAGATAGTGAATTAGATACAGACACAGTTGCAGCTATAGATACTGCAGCTGTTGATCTTGCTTATTAACTGATTAAGCCATTAGAGTACATAAAATGATTGTACTCTGATGGTTCGTTTAGTAGGGTCATAGGGACAGGTACATTGGTTCACTCTTCCGGACCAGTGAACCTGTCACTATGATTCCAGATGGTTTCCTCAATCCATCCGTTGATTATCAACTTCTCCTTTTTACAGAAGTTATTAATCTCAAAACGTTGGTTTTCGACTGTTTGTTTGTCGCTACTAACACGAATATAACCGTAAATCATAATTTTTTTCTCCAAAGATAGTAAATTCTCAGAATAATTATGTACTTTTGCCATCAATATTTATAATTTTTGATTATGGACAATACATTCGAAGCACTTCAAGACCTATATGACAAACGGATTGTTCGGATAGGATTTCCATTGAGTATTTCGGCATATTCCAACAATAAACTTTGATTTCTGCATTGAACTTATAGATGCTATTTTTGGGGAAAAAGCAACGGAAATGTGAACCTCGTCAGGAAAAAGGCATAAAAATATATAAAAGTCGCTGGAAAAATGACATCAACTATTGCGAAAGTCGTTAGAAAAACGTATCTTTGCAGCGTTGATAAAAATATTATCATTATGAATGCAAGTGTAGTGAATTCTATTCGTGAATACTTCAAGACAAAACCAGTTGAAAAGGCTTGGGTGTTCGGTTCCTTTTCCCGCAATGAGGAAAGGGAGGATAGCGATATTGACATAATGGTAGAGTTGTCACCTGATGCTCGCATGGGGTTAAGTTATTTTGCTATGATTTGTGACCTTGAAGACCGCCTTAATCGCCGTGTTGATATGGTAAGGGAAGGACAACTCCTTCCATTTGCAATTGAGAGTGCAAATCGCGATAAAATATTGGTGTATGAGAGAAACCGTTAAAGACAGAACGAGATTAATGCATATACTCAACGCAATTCAGAAAGTTGAGGATTATGTAAATGGAAAGAACAAACAACAATTACTTGAAAGTTCTCTGCATCTTCATGCGACTGCATATAACATTCAGATTATTGGGGAAGCTATTTATAAGCTCACAAAAGAGTTCAAGGATTCTCATCCTGATACCCCTTGGCGAGTAATTGAAAAAATGCGCCATATTTTGGTGCATGACTATTTTGCTGTAGATGTTGAGATTATGTGGCTTGTGATAAATGATGATTTACCGATACTAAAACGTCAGATTGAAAGTTATTTGTCAGAGTGATTAAGGCCAGCTTCCTTGTTTGCATGCGGCAGTGGGCGGTATTACGCGAGGTAAAAATATGTTAAATAATTAAGATTTTATAGTTAAAAAGCCTTTCTATTGCCACTTCTGCCACCCCTTCTGCCACCCTTTTGCCACCACTTAATCATCTGATAATACGATATTTAAGGTAATAGGTGGCAGAGGTGGCAGAAGAAAATGAAAATCACTGATGCGCGCGCGTACGCGCGTGAGAGGGAGTTTTACTGTGCATAGATAGCAGGCGAGACAACTGCGCTTTCAGTGGATGCGCACATAGTGGAGTGGGCAATTAGATGAGATGTGGATTGTAGTAGTGAATGTGTGACAATAGATGTTGTAATGTATTCACTATAGTTATTTTAAAGTATTCACTAAAGCTACCATAATTATATCAGAACAGGCATCTAATCTATGTTCCGCACTGCGGAACGTACGTTCACCACTGCGGAACGTACATTCACCACTGCGGAATATACATACCGCAGTGCGGAACATAACTCAAACATAGGCTTCAGATAACTTTAAACTAAGCTTCGTGATAAAATATGGATAGCTAAAGTGATATATTCTAAATAGCCAGAGTGAAATAATCAATTCACTCTGTTCAAAAGTGGTTGCTATTCCTTGTGAGCAAGCGTCACATGTCACATGGAAATCATGATAAATTTCGTAGTTCGGGGATGAGGATCTTGCCGCGGCGAAGCTGGAGGAGACCTTCGCTACGGAGGGCGTTGAGCACGCGGGAGACATCAAGGCGACTGGCGTTGACCTCGATGGCGAGACGAGTCATGAGGATGGAGAACTCCTTAGGGCCTGTGGGAATGGTGCAGTGGGAGACAAGGAAATGGATGACGCGAGAGCGAAGGTCGGTGATGGCGGGATGCCAAAGGCGCGACTGGGCTTTCTGCGTCTTGGCGGCAAGGAGATTGAGATAGTTGATGCGGAAGACATCAAACTGCTCGAAGAGGAACATCACCTCCGGTTTGGCGATGGACATGAAATTGCATGGAGAGAGAGTAGTGAAAGAGGCGGAATAACACTGGGTGAGACCGAAGAGATGCTCAAGCTGAATGACAAGGGGGGCATTGACAATCTCGCGCACGCCATATCCATGATCGTCAGACTGTTTCTCTACGGAGAGCGAACCGTGGGTGAGAATGACCACAGCCTCGCAGCGGTCGCCCTCGCTGATCACCTTGGAGTCGGCAGTACGCTTGAAGAAGTCAAACTTGGTGTGGGCGACAATCTGCTGAAGGTCGTCGCGAGCCATTCCCATAAAGAGAGGCAGCTGGAGCAGCGGGGCAAATCCTATCATTTGGCTATCTTGTCCTTCATGGATGGGGAGAACCACACCTTGTTGGTGCCGTCGTCGCTGGCAAGAATGAAATATGCCATCAGTTCGGGATGGCGCGAGATAATGGCCTTTGCCTTGTCGAGCCCCATCACCATGAAGGCGGTGGCATAGGCATCGGCAGTGGCACAGTCGTCGGCGATGACTGTGGATGAGAGGATATTATGCTGCACTGGATAGCCTGTGGAGGGGTCGATGGTGTGGGCGTATTTGCGTCCGTTCTTGTAATAGAAATTGCGATAGTTGCCGCTGGTTGCCATTGCCTTGTCGGTGACGTTGATGATGGTCTGTATCTCCTGATTGACGTTCAGCGAGTCGTCGGTGGGTTTGGTGACTCCAATCTTCCATGGCAATCTCTTCTCGCTGATGCCACGGGTGACAATCTCGCCGCCTATCTCCACCATATAGTTGTCGATGCCCTTGGCACTGAGGAACTTTGCCACCACGTCGCAGCCGTAGCCCTTGGCTATCGAACTGCAGTCAAGCATAATTCTCGGGTCGGTCTTGCTGACACGACCATTGGTAAGGCTCACCTTGTGATAGCCCACAAGAGCCTTGAGACTGTCAACCTGATGGCGCGAGGGCATGGCACCGCCCTTGAAACCAAATCCCCAGGCATTGACGAGAGGAGCCACGGTGATGTCGAAAGCACCATTGGTGGAGTCGGATATTTTCATGGCAAGAGCAAACACGTCGGAGAACATCTTGTTGACCACCGTGTCGCGATTCTCATTTACGGCGGTGATGATTGAACGCTCGTTGAAAGGCGACAGAGAGGCATCCACCTTGGCAAGCTCGGCCTCGATGTCCTTCTGAAGGCTTTTAGAGCTTTGATAGGTGATATGATATACAGTGCCGAACACCATGCCACGGTCGTGCTGATAGGGCGTGGATTGCTGTCGGCTGACGATGATGACTGTGCCAATGACGAGGAATGCCAAAAAGGGCAATTGCCATAGGAGGCGTCTTTTGTTGTTCATGCTGATATTAGATGTCGATTATCACGTTGAAGTTGGCACCGATGCGGGTGTCGCCATATTTTCCGTAGCCGGGGATGTACCATGTGTTGCCTGCAGAGCAATCCTTATGGCTCAGTCGGCGCTTGTAGCGCACGCACCATCCCGCATGTATCGGTCCGAAGAGCTTGGCCTTCAGTCCCACCACAATCTCTGCCCAATGCTGCGAGCACGTTTCGCCTTCGACAGAGAATGTGGCGTCGTTGCCCCAAATGGGGTCGGGGGTGGGAGTGCGTGACATATCTACCTTATACGAGGTGAAGGCATAGCGCAAACCGGCATACACGAAATTTGGCGTGTGCTTCTGCTTGGCGAGGTTGAGGTCGCAACCGATGCGGAAGAAGGGTGCCGACGTCTTGTAGTAGTTGCCAGTGACGATGTCGTCGTGCTCGGCGCTTCCTATACCTATTTCTATAGTAGGGAAATACTGGTTGTGGAGGTTGGCCTTGAGCGCAGCCTCGTATTCGCCATAATCACTGACGGCACGGATGACAGGTCCGGCGATATCCACCGACACCTGCAATCCCTGGAAGAAAGCCACGGAGTCCTTTTGTATGGCAAACAGTTTGCCCTGTGCACGCATATCTGCACTGCCGCCGAAGGCAAGAGCCACGGCAAGGGCGAGCGAGGCGCACAGGCGCCCCAACGCACTATCGCTTGGAGAAATAAATCCTGAAATGCTTTCTTTCGGTGTCATAATCGACGTTTGGATTGTTGATTACTATGGAGTCGATGAAGAAGTGTGATGTCTCCACCGACGTGATGGTGTGAAAATAAGCCACCTGGCAGTCAACCGACTCAAAGCGCGGAGTGTTGGTCTTGTTGACAAGGACACGGTCGATAATCCACTCGGTGTTGTCGCCCTGGGGCTTGAGTCCGAAATAGAACGTGTCGCAGGGGTTGACATAGCTGATGGGCAAACTGAACGAGGTGAGCCCCACACCACGATTGAACACGAGGGTGTCGCGCCCCGAGGCGGTGGGAGTGAGCACGCTGAGGGTGTCCCTCAGTGTGTCCACCTCTCCGTTGCTCTTGTAGAGGGCGTAGTTGGTATATACCGCATTTTGCACTGGGCAGTCGATCGACGAGCAGGCACATACGACAATGGCGGCTACAAGCGCAAGGATTATTCTCCGCATCTTATCTCCTCCTCAATCTGGTAGTCGTTGCGAGTGCTCGACGAGCGGCTCACGAGGTCGCCGATGAATCCCGCCAGGAAGAGCTGCGTGCCTATCATCATCATCGTGAGCGAGATGTAGAAATAGGGCGAGTCGGTGACGAGACGCTGCTTGATGCCATTGGCGAGGCAGTAGAGCTTGTCGGCTCCGAGGGCAAACGCCGAGATGAATCCGATGATGAAGACGAGGGTGCCGAGGAATCCGAACACATGCATCGGCTTGCGGCCGAAGCTGCTGAGGAACCACAGCGTGATGAGGTCGAGATAGCCATTGAAGAAACGGTTGAGACCGAACTTCGACGAGCCATACTTGCGTGCCTGATGCTGCACCACCTTCTCGCCAATCTTGTCGAAACCGGCGTTCTTGGCAAGGTAGGGTATGTAGCGGTGCATCTCGCCATATACCTCGATGTTCTTCACCACAGCCTTGCGGTAGGCCTTGAGGCCGCAGTTGAAGTCGTGCAGATTCTTGATACCGCTGATCTTGCGCGCCGTGGCGTTGAAGAGCTTTGTGGGGATAGTCTTCGACAGGGGGTCGTAGCGTTTCTGCTTGTATCCTGAAACGAGGTCATACCCGTCCTCGACAATCATCTTGTAGAGGGTGGGTATTTCGTCGGGAGAGTCCTGAAGGTCGGCATCCATGGTGATGACAACGTCGCCTTGTGCCTGCTTGAATCCGCAGTAGAGGGCAGGACTCTTGCCGTAGTTGCGTCTGAACTTTATACCCTTCACGTGGTCCGACTCGCTGCCGAGGCGCTGTATCACCTGCCACGAGTGGTCGGTGGAGCCATCGTTGACGAAGATGACCTCGAACGAAAATCCGTTGGCCTTCATCACGCGCTCAATCCAAGCGTAAAGCTCGGGCAGCGATTCCTCCTCGTTGAAGAGTGGTATTATTACTGATATATCCATTTACTAAAATTACTGTGCATTGATTTCCCATCCGATGGCACTGGCACCGAGAACGGCTGCCGAGGCTCCGTCGAGACCGCTGATGAGGAACTGTGCCTTGCCCTTGAAGATATTGAGCACGTGGTCGTCGTAGCCTTTCTTGATGGGGTTCATGATGAGGTCGCCAGCCTTGACAAGACCGCCGAAGAAAATGAATGCCTCGGGACTGGAGAATGCGGCGAAGTCGGCGCAGGCCTCTCCAAGCATCTTGCCGGTGAACTCGAATATCTCGTTGGCTATCTTGTCGCCCTTGCCTGCTGCTATGCTCACGTCGAGGGATGTGATGTCCTCCGGCTTGAGGTCGCGCAGAAGGGATGGCTCGGTGCTCTTTTCGAGTATCTCGCGGGCTGTGCGTGCCACACCGGTGGCAGAGCAATATGCCTCAAGGCATCCAGTGCGTCCGCAACCGCAGGAACGTCCTTCCTCGCCTCTCACCATAGTGACATGGCCAAGTTCGCCGGCGAATCCGTCGTGACCATATACGAGCTGTCCGTTGACAACGATTCCTGATCCTACACCAGTGCCGAGGGTGATGACGATGAAGTTCTTCATTCCTCGTGCCACACCGTAGGTCATCTCACCGATGGCTGCCGCATTGGCATCGTTGGTGATTGCCACGGGGATACCGCCGAGACGGTCGGAGAACATCTTGGCAAGGGGTACAATACCTTTGCCCCATACAAGGTTGGGGGCATGCTCGATGTTACCAGTGTAATAGTTGGCATTAGGTGCACCAATACCCATGGCCTTGATCTTGTCGATACCGCCCACTTGGTCGATGATAATCTGAAGGGCATCGACAGCTGCATCCACATAAGCCTCGCTAGTCTCATAACCTTGGGTCTTGATGGCTGTTGTGGCCTTGATGTCGCCACGACTGTCAACGATACCAAACACGGAGTTAGTTCCTCCTAAATCTAAGCCAATCACATAGGGCTTGATAGTTGATTTTTCGTTCATTTTTAGAATTAATTTTTAATTATTGACGATTTCCGAGGGCAAAGTTAGAAAAAAACTGCGATAAAACAAAAAAAACTTCGAAAAAACTTGTATATTTCGCTTTTTTTTAGCAATTTTGCACTCGTTATGGCATTTCAGATACAGATAGACATATTAAATTTCATATCCAAGGGCATGCTGATAGGCATCATCGCATCGGCACCTATGGGACCCGTGGGAGTGCTTTGCGTGCAGCGCACACTGAACAAGGGCAGATGGTATGGATTCGTCACCGGAATAGGTGCAGCAGTGAGCGACATGATATATGCCGCTATCGCCGGCTTCGGTATGAGTTTTGTGATGGACTTCCTCAGCAACCAGCAAACGAGGATGTACCTTCAGATTGTGGGCAGCATACTGTTGTTCGCCTTCGGATTGTTTACGTGGCGTTCCGACCCCACGAAGAAGATTCACCAGTCGGGCAATGGTAAGGGAACATTGTGGCACAACGGATTGACAGCGTTTCTTGTCACATTCTCCAATCCGCTGATTATCTTCCTATTCTTGGCATGCTTTGCACAGTTTGCATTCGTGATGCCCAATCATCCATTCGAGATGTTGGTGGGATTTGCGAGTATAGTGGGAGGCGCCCTTGTGTGGTGGTATGGACTGACGTGGCTCATCGACAAGGTGAGGGGAAAATTTGACTCCAACGGCATCAAGCTCATCAATCAGATTATCGGTGCCGTGGTGATGCTGTGCTCGGTGCTCATGCTCTTAGGTACAGTCACCAACCTCTACCGCTTCTTTTAATATGTCAATATTTCAATATTTCAATTTTTTAATATTTAAATAATGTTTATCGCCGACCAACTAAGAAAGAAAAACATCGCCGAATATCTGTTGTACATGTGGCAGGTGGAGGACACTATCAGGGCGTTCGACTGCCAGTTGTCGAGGATAAGGCGCGAATATATATCGCAGTTTGACTACACCGACGAGCAGAAGGAGGAGGAAGCCGACTGGTTTGGCAATCTCATCAGGATGATGAACGAGGAAGGATGCCGCGAGAAGGGGCATATCACTATAAATAAAGTGACGTTGTGGAACCTTGAGGAATTGCACAAGCGATTGCTCGACTCGACGAAGTTCCCCTTCTACAGTGCCGCCTACTACAAGGTGCTGCCGTTTATCGTGGAGCTGCGCAACCGTGGAGTCGACAAGCAGGAGGACGAGATTGAGACGTGCTTCAACTCGCTCTACGGGGTGATGATGCTGCGGCTGCAGAAGAAGGACATCAGTCAGCAGACGCTGAATGCCGTCAAGGAGATATCCACCTTCATCGGCATGCTCAACGACTATTATCTAAAGGACAGGGATGAGCCGCTGGAGTTTTAGTTTTAGGCACGGAGATGCACAAAGGGTTTTTTTAGGCACGGATGAACACGGCTTTTAAGAAAAGACACGGCTGGGCTGCGCGATGATAATGGCTTAATTTGCATAAAGGCTATACAAAGTATAGACACGGCTCATTACCGCAGAAAAACAAACTAAGCCGTGAACTTGCGCAAGCAAGCCGTAATCACGAAGTGCCGTGGATAAACAACAATGCGGAGCCAAGCCGTGTCTTTTAAAAAAGCCGTGTTCATCCGTGCCTATAAAAATAATATCCGTGATTAATATAAAAACATCAGTGGAAAGAATTAAGTGGAAATAATAAAAAGGATAAGACTATGAATATATTGATTACAGGCTGTAATGGCCAACTGGGAAACGAGATGCAGTTGCTGGAGAAGGAAAATCCACAGCACACGTATTTCAACACCGACGTTGCCGAACTCGACATCACCGACCAACAGGCAATCGAGGACTTTGTAGAGAAAAACGCCATCGACGGAATCGTCAACTGTGCAGCATACACAGCAGTGGATAAGGCAGAGACCAACAAGGAGCTCTGTACGTCGCTCAACACCGTGGCACCCGCCTACCTTGCTGCTGCCGTGGAGAAGCGCGGGGGATGGATGATTCAGATATCCACCGACTACGTATTCAACGGCAAGTCGTACAGACCATATCGCGAGGACGACACCCCGTCGCCCGACAGTGTGTATGGTAGTACGAAACTCGCTGGCGAGTTGGGCGTGTCGAAGTTCTGCAAGCGCACGATGATTATCCGCACGGCATGGCTCTACAGCACCTTCGGCAACAACTTCGTGAAGACGATGATTCGACTGGGAAAGGAGAAGGAGGAACTGGGTGTGATTTTCGACCAGATAGGCACTCCCACGTATGCCGCCGACCTTGCCGCCGCCATCATGACTGCCATCAACAAGGGCATTGTGCCGGGGGTATATCATTTCAGCAACGAGGGTGTCATCAGTTGGTATGACTTCACCAAGGCTATTCATCGCATTGCCGGCATCACGTCGTGCCATGTGCGTCCGCTCCACACCGCCGAATATCCTACTCCTGCCAATCGTCCTGCCTATAGTGTGCTCGACAAGACCAAGATCAAGCAGACCTACGGCATAGAAATCCCCTACTGGGAGGAGTCGCTGGAGAAGTGCATCAAGAAATTATCCACAGATTGATTTTTTTAGGCACGGATAAACACGG
This sequence comes from uncultured Prevotella sp., assembly GCA_945869265.1. Lineage (GTDB taxonomy): Bacteria > Bacteroidota > Bacteroidia > Bacteroidales > Bacteroidaceae > Prevotella. The sequence goes on from CAMBOI010000024.1 coordinate 25,667, forward strand.
CTTTTTCAAAGACACGGCTTTTTGGCTTGGTTTGAACTTTGGATTCATAAATGAATACACGGCTTAGTTACTATAACTATGATAGATAAAGAGTTGACAGGAAAGATAATCCATGCAGCATATACCGTTCATAATATATTGAAATTTGGTTTCTTGGAATCGGTGTATCAAAAAGCATTGAAAAAAGAGCTGGTTTCTATGGGCTTGAAATGCGAGTGTGAGAAACCCCTTGATGTCTATTATAAAGGAGATATTGTGGGGCATTTCGTGACTGATATATTAGTGGAAGATAGTGTAATAATTGAATTAAAAGCAGTAAAAGCATTAAAGGATGAACATGAATGGCAATTGGTTAATTATCTGACTGCAACAGGACTGGAAGTTGGACTTCTGATAAATTTTGGACATGATCTTGAAGTTAAAAGGAAGATATGTACAAAGTAGCCGTGAACTTGCGCAAGCAAGCCGTAATCACGAAGTGCCGTGGATAAACAACAATGCGCAGCCAAGCCGTGTCTTTTTTAAAAAAAGCCGTGTCAATCCGTGCCAAAATAAAAAAACGTGTTCTCCGTGCTAAAAATATAATAATATGAATAAGGAAATAGAAAGAAGAAGGACATTTGCGATTATATCGCACCCCGACGCGGGAAAAACTACACTGACAGAGAAATTCTTGCTCTTCGGTGGACAAATACAAGTGGCTGGAGCCGTAAAAAGCAACAAAATAAGAAAAACTGCCACATCCGACTGGATGGACATCGAGAAACAAAGAGGTATATCGGTGTCAACATCCGTCATGGAGTTCGACTACAAGGACTATAAGGTGAATATCCTCGACACACCTGGACACCAGGACTTCGCCGAGGACACATACCGTACTCTTACTGCCGTGGATTCGGCTATCATCGTGGTGGATAGCGCTAAGGGTGTGGAGGCACAGACACGCAAACTCATGACCGTCTGCCGTATGCGCAACACACCCGTAATCATCTTCATCAACAAGATGGACCGAGAGGGACGCGACCCCTTTGACATCCTCGACGAACTCGAACAGGAACTCGAAATAAAGGTGAGACCTCTGTCATGGCCTATCAACCAGGGAGTGAAGTTCAAGGGCGTGTATAACATATATGAAAAACAACTCAATCTCTTCACTCCCGACAAACAGAGGGTGACGGAAAAGGTGGAGGTGGACATCGCCAGCGATGAGCTCGACAAGACCGTGGGTGAGTCTGATGCCGCCAAACTGCGCGAGGACCTCGAACTCGTGGATGGAGTGTATCCGGAGTTTAATGTGGATGAATATCGCAGTGCTGAGGTGGCTCCAGTGTTCTTCGGTTCGGCACTCAACAACTTCGGTGTGCAGGAGTTGCTCGACTGCTTCGTGGAGATAGCACCGAGTCCGCGACCCACCAAGGCCGAGGAGCGCATGGTGGAGCCCGACGAACCGAAGTTCACTGGTTTTATCTTCAAGATAACAGCCAATATCGACCCCAACCACCGTTCGTGCATCGCCTTCTGCAAGGTGTGCAGCGGCAAGTTTGAGCGCAACAAGCCATATCTGCATGTGCGCCATGGCAAGACACTGCGATTCTCGTCGCCCACGCAGTTTATGGCGCAGCGCAAGAGCACTATCGATGAGGCATGGGCTGGCGACATCGTGGGACTGCCTGACAACGGTACGTTCAAGATTGGCGACACGCTCACCGACGGCGAGCAGTTGCACTTCCGCGGATTGCCGAGTTTCTCGCCTGAGCTGTTCAAGTATATCGAGAACGACGACCCGATGAAGTCGAAGCAGTTGCAGAAGGGTATCGACCAGTTGATGGACGAGGGTGTGGCTCAGTTGTTTGTCAACCAGTTTAATGGGCGCAAGATTATCGGAACGGTAGGACAGTTGCAGTTTGAGGTGATACAGTATCGCCTTGAGAACGAGTACAATGCGAAGTGTCGTTGGGAGCCTGTGCATCTCTACAAGGCGTGCTGGATAGAGAGCGACGACCCTGCCGAACTCGACAACTTCAAGAAGCGCAAGTATCAATATATGGCCAAGGACAAGGATGGCCGTGATGTCTTCCTCGCCGACAGCGGCTATGTGCTGAGTATGGCGCAAGAGGATTTCAAGCACATCAAGTTCCATTTCACATCGGAGTTCTAAGGGTCATGGCACGGAAGGTGAATTTTTAGGCACGGATGGACACGGCTTTTTCAAAGACACGGTTGGCTGCGCGATGGGTAAGGCTATATTTGCTAAGGGCTATACTGAAAGTATAGACACGGCTCGTTACCGCAGAGCAAACTAAGCCGTGAACTTGCGAAGCAAGCCGTAATCACGAAGTGCCGTGGAAAATATCAATGCGGAGCCAAGCCGTGTCTTTGAAAAAGCCGTGGATTTCCGTGCCCCCAAAAAATAATCTGTGATAATCTGTGGACAAAAAAAACATCAGTGGATAAAGAAAAGAAGAATATGAAGACAGAAGAAGATATAAAGAATGCAGTGGAGGTGATGAGAAAGGGAGGAGTGATACTCTATCCCACCGACACCGTCTGGGGAATAGGTTGCGATGCCACCAATGCCGAGGCAGTGGCGAGGGTATATAAAATAAAACATCGCGACGACTCGAAGGCATTGATATGCCTCGTGGATAGCGACAACCGACTGCAGAGATACGTGAGGAATGTGCCTGATGTGGCATGGCAACTCTTCGAGTGTGCCGACAAACCCACTACCGTCATCCTCGACGGAGCAGTGAACCTGGCAGAGAACCTCATTGCCGATGACGGTTCGATAGCCATGCGAATAACATCAGAGCCGTTCTCGAAGGAACTCTGCTACAGATTCCAAAAACCCATCGTCTCCACATCGGCGAATATCTCCGGCGAACCGACAGCACAGAACTATTGCGACATCTCGCAGGAGATTATCGATGCAGTGGATTACGTGTGCTGGACACGACGACAGGAGCACAAGCCCCATAAGCCGTCGAGCATAATCAAACTCGGCAGTGGGGGAGAGGTGGAAATCATTCGCAAGTAAGAAAGATATGAAAGAAGTAAAGGAAGAAACGGGTTGGTTCAAGAGGTTTTGCGACTGGCGTGAAGAGCACGTCAGCGAAAGGAGTTTTATACTTATTTTGGGATTCCTCGTCGGTCTGTTCTCCGCCGTGGCAGCATTCGTGCTCCACGGACTCATCAACCAGATAGTGGCGCTGCTCACCAGTTCGTTTGACAAGACAGGAGCCAACTGGCTCTATCTCGTCTTCCCCGTGGTGGGTATCTATCTCACCTCGCTCTTCGTGAGATATATCGTAAAGGATAACATCAGTCATGGTATAACACGCATACTCTATGCCATCAGTAGCAAACGCAGCCGACTGCGCGCCCACAACTGCTGGTCGTCGGTGGTGGCATCAGCCATAACCATTGGATTCGGTGGTTCAGTGGGAGCCGAGGCTCCTATCGTGCTTACAGGTTCGGCCATTGGCAGCAACCTGGGACAGGCGTTCAAGCTCGACAACCGCACGCTCATGCTATTGATGGGATGCGGTGCGGCGGGAGCTATCGCAGGTATATTCAAGGCTCCGATAGCTGGATTGGTGTTCACGCTTGAGGTGCTGATGATCGACTTGACAATGTCGTCGTTGCTACCTATACTTATCTCGTGCGTAACAGCAACTTGTTTCACGTATATACTGCGTGGAAGTACTGCCCTGTTCTCTTTCCATCTCGATGCCGATTGGCCTGTAGAGAGAGTGCCGGCATGCATATTGCTTGGTATATCCTGCGGACTTGTCAGTCTGTATTTCATACGCACGATGACTGCCGTGGAGGATATGTTCGGTAAGTTTAAGGACAAACCATATATCAAACTCCTTATCGGTGGTGCTATCCTCAGTTTGCTCATCTTCCTTTTCCCATCGCTCTATGGCGAAGGCTACCGCTCCATCAACCTTCTGCTCAACGGCAAGACCGAGGCCGACTGGAACGGTATCATGAGCAACTCGCTCTTTGCCGGCAAGGGAGACATGCTGCTGATATATGTGGCTCTGGTGTTGTTTACAAAGGTGTTTGCCACATCCGCAACAAATGGTGGAGGCGGTTGCGGTGGAACATTCGCACCAAGTCTTTTTATCGGTTGTTTCACTGGATTCCTTTTCTCTCGACTATGGAATATCTATCAGATAGGAATTTTTCTTCCAGAGAAGAACTATGCCCTCTTGGGTATGGCAGGCGTGATGTCGGGAGTGATGCACGCACCGCTCACGGGAGTATTCCTCATAGCCGAGATAACTACTGGCTACAATCTTTTCATGCCGCTGATGATTGTTTCCGTATGCGCGTACCTTACTATATACATATTCGAGCCGCATAGCATCTATGGTATGCGACTGGCACGCCAGGGTAAGCTCATCACCCATCACACCGACCATGCAGTGCTCACGCTGATGAGTCTTGACAGTGTCATCGACCGCGACTATCAGGCGGTGAGTCCTGACATGGAACTCGGTCAGATAGTGCATAAGATTAGTAGGAGTCGCAACAGTGTTCTTCCTGTGCTCGATGCTGCCGGCAATCTGCTTGGCGAGATAAACATCGCAAAGATTAGGCATGTGGTGTTCCGCATCGAACTATATCATCACTTCAAGGCTCACCAGTTGATGGTGCAACCAGCCGCCACTCTCAACGACGACATGCCGATGACGAAGGTGATGAAGACATTTGAAACGACCCATGCCGACTGGCTCCCTGTGCTCGACAACGAGAATCATCTCAAGGGCTACATCTCGCGCCAGCGCATGTATGGTATGTATCGCAAAATGGTGAAGGACATGAGTGAGGAGTAGGTTTTTTCCTCCACGGAAGGTTGATTTTTAGGCACGGATGGACACGGCTTTTGAAAAAGGCACGGCTGGCTGCGCGATGGGTAAAGGCTATATTTGCTAAGGGCTATACTGAAAGTATAGACACGGCTCGTTACCGCAGAGCAAACTAAGCCGTGAACTTGCGAAGCAAGCCGTAATCACGAAGTGCCGTGGAAAATATCAATGCGGAGCCAAGCCGTGTCTTTGAAAAAGCCGTGGATTTCCGTGCCAAAATAAAATCTGTGATAATCTCAAAAAAAATTTCATCTGTGGAAATCTGTGGATAAAAAACTCAGTGGATAAAATAACTCTGTGGAAGAAAGAATGAAGACGATATTAATCCTGGTGGGAAAGACCACCGACAAACATTTCCAGGCAGGCATCAGCGACTATGCCGAGCGCATCAGCCACTATATGCCCTTTGAGATAATCACTATCCCCGAGCTCAAAAACACAAAGAGCTTGAGCGAACAGCAACAGAAGACAATGGAGGGCGAACTGATAATGAAGCAGTTGCAACCATCCGATACCGTCGTTCTCCTCGATGAGCACGGCAAGGAGATGCGCAGCATGGAATATGCCTCGTGGTTGCAACGCACTGCCAACAATGCACGCCGCCTCGTGTTCATCATCGGCGGTCCCTATGGTTTTTCGCCGTCTGTATATGAGCGCGCCAACGACAAGATATCTCTCTCGCGCATGACATTCTCACATCAGATGGTGAGACTCATTTTCACCGAACAGCTATATCGAGCATGCACAATTATCAAAAACGAGCCCTATCATCACGAGTGATGGGGCTTGCTTTTTTTTCAAGCGTCACATGTCACATGAAAATCGTGAAGAAAATGAAATCGGAGATGATATATGGTTAACGTTTTTTATATAAATTAATCATAATGAAATGAACACTTTTTTTATTTCATTCGTATATTTGCACCATAATTCAGTGAATAATTATTGGTAAAAAATTAACCTTTTAACACAAACTTTGAGTATGAAAATAGGAATTCCAAAAGAAATCAAGAACAACGAGAATCGCGTTGGAATGACTCCATCGGGAGTTGCCGAACTTGTGAAGCACGGACATCAGGTGGTGGTGCAGCACACCGCAGGTGAGGGTAGTGGTTTTGCCGACGAGGAATACGTGGCCGTGGGGGCGGAGATTCTGCCTGCCATCGAGGATGTGTATGCCGCAGCCGACATGATTGTTAAGGTGAAAGAACCTATAGAGCCTGAATATCCTCTTATCCGCGAGGGACAGGTCGTGTTTACATATTTCCACTTTGCCAGCGACAAGGAGCTGACGCTTGCAATGATAGAGCGCAAGGCAATCTGCATTGCCTATGAGACGGTGCAGACAGCCGACGGGCGACTGCCGCTGCTCATACCGATGAGTGAGGTGGCTGGACGCATGGCCACAATCAACGGAGCATATTATCTGCAGAAGACCAAGGGCGGCAAGGGCAAGTTGCTGTGCGGTGTGCCTGGTGTGCCTCCTGCCAAGGTGGTAGTGCTTGGAGGCGGCATAGTGGGTCAGGCTGCCGCAAGGGTGGCTGCCGGTATGGGTGCCGACGTGAAGATTATGGACATCTCGCTGCCTCTACTTCGCCAACTGTCTATCGAGATGCCTGCCAACGTGACTACCGTCTATTCGTCGCGCCATAACATCGAGAAGGAAATCAAGGATGCCGACATCATCGTGGGCAGTGTGCTCATCCCCGGCGACAAGGCTCCTCACCTCATCACCCGCGACATGCTGAAACTAATGGAACCGGGAACGGTGCTCGTGGATGTGGCTATCGATCAGGGTGGATGCTTCGAGACATCTCATCCCACAACGCATAGCGAACCGACCTACGAGGTGGATGGTATTGTGCACTATGCCGTGGCAAATATTCCGGGGGCAGTACCCAACACGTCAACGATAGCCCTCACCAATGCCACCCTCAAATATGCAGTGGCATTGGCCGACAAGGGATGGAAGAAGGCATGTGATGATGACCCTGCTCTCGCCAAGGGTGTGAACATGGTGGAAGGCAAAATCACATTCCCGGCCATCGCTGAGGTTTGGGGACTACATCTTCTGTAGCTCAGCGTAGATGCGCTGCACAGGAAGACCCATTACGTTGAAGTAGCTGCCATTGAGGGCAGTTACTCCAACGTAGCCTATCCACTCCTGAATGCCGTAGGCGCCTGCCTTGTCGAAGGGGCGGTAATGGGAGACGTAGTAGTCGATCTCTGACTCAGTGAGACAACGGAAAGTGACATCGGTGGAGACAGAAAACTCGCGTCGCTTGTCCTTAGTGACAAGGCACACGCCAGTCACCACCTGATGACTCCTGCCACTGATACGTCTCAGCATTGCCTTCGCTTGGGTTTCGTCGTGTGGTTTGCCGAGTATCTCGTCATCCACTATCACCACCGTGTCGGCAGTGATGACGAGGTCGTTGTCAGTGATAGTCGTAAGGTATGCGTCGGCTTTCTTGGCGGCTATATACTGTGCCACCTCCGTTGGAGGCAGCGTGTTGGGATATGACTCGTCGATGCCCTTTATCACCTTTACCTCGAATTCGAGGTCGAGGCCTGCAAGCAGTTCCCGTCTTCTTGGCGAATTGCTTGCCAAAATAATTTTTTTATCCATATATTAGCCCTCCTACCATCCGAAAGCTTTTTGTCCGTTGAGCCATTTGCCTTGTGCTCTCAGCACCTGCTCGATGACATCGCGACCGCATCCGCAGCCGCCGTTGCGTTGACTGATGTATACGCACAGTTGCTTGATGTCGCTGCATGCATCGGCAGGACATACAGGACACCCCACACGCTGCATAATCTCGTAGTCGGGGATGTCGTCGCCCATATACATTATCTCGTCGTCGTGCAAGCCATACTTCTCAAGGAATTCCTCATACTTCTTTATCTTCACGGCACAAGCCATATACACATCCTCCACACCGAGGTTGGAGTAGCGCAGGTGCACGCTCTCGGTCTTGCCGCCAGTGAGAATCACTATGCGCAACCCCATCTTGACAGCCAACTGTATGGCATATCCGTCCTTGATGTTCACGGTGCGCATGGGTTCGCCGCCGGGGTGCAGTGGTATGGTTTCGCTGCTTAGCACCCCATCCACATCGAAGATGATGGCGCGTATTTTCTTCAAGTCGTAATTAATCATTATCTTTGCTTTTTTTATGAATGCTTTCGCTCATTATGTTGTATATTTGTTGAGCCATCGGAGTGGAGTCGAGCAGATGGCTCTGTGCGTCGATCACGTTGCGGTCGAATCTCACGGCAGGCCCTGTCTGTGCCTTGTGCGGAGGCAGTTGGTGCACCTTCCTCGCCGTCTCGTCGATGAGTGGCAAGAGGCTGTCGAATGTCATTCCGCTCCTCTCCACCATGTCGGCCGCCAACGCATAGCAGTGGTTGGCGAAGTTGCATGCGAACACAGCTGCAAGATGCAGATAACGGCGCGAGGGGGAGTCGAGCCTGCGCACGTCATCACTCACACTGTAGGCAAGCGTTTCGAGTGTGCCGAGCGTCTCCTTGTCGCTCGCCTCCACAAACACTGGTATGATGCTGAAATCCATCTCTCGCGACTTCGAGAAAGTCTGCATGGGATACACCACTCCGTATCTGATGGCATGCCCTTTGAACACATCTATCGACACACTGCCGGCGGTATGCACGAACACCGAGTCGATGCGACCCTCGCATAGTGGGGGGATGATGTCGCCCAGCACCGAGTCCTTCAGTGCCAATATGTATATGTCGGCGTCACATGTCACATCATTTATGTCGTTTCGTGGCGTAGCCTCCACACACGAAGCCAGCTCACGTGCCGACTCCATCGTGCGACTATACACCTCGATGATCTCATGGCCTTTGGCATACAGAGCCTTGGCAAGGTTGGTGGCAAGATTTCCAGCCCCTATCATTGCTATTTTCATACGTATATATATCCTAATTCTTCATAAATCATTGCAAAGGTATGGAAATAATGTGAAAAAACGTACAATTTATTGTTTTTTTTGGAATAATTTATTATTTTTGCGGCGTGAAAGAGTGGAAAATAGACATATTGACCAGTTCAAGTGCCTTGCCGGAATGGACATCCAGGGATTTTTTCCACAGCAGGCAACTGTTTCTCATCTACGAGCAGACACCACGACACTCACCATTCATGGTGATTGCCAATGATGAGAACGGCAGGGGTGTGGCATGTCTTTTGGCAGTGGTTAGGGCAAGAGGCACTTGGATACCGCCTTTTATCTATTGGCACTGCCGAATATACGGCGAGGGTGACTACGACGAGGGGTTGGAGAAGTCGGAAAAGGAGGAAATCTTCGGACTTATGATTCGCGCCATCACGCAGAAATTGCGGTTGAGGGTATTCTATATTGAGTTGAGCAACCTCTCGTCGAAGATGTTCGGATATAGGGAGCTGCGCAGTATGGGATATTTCCCCGTGTCGTGGATGAGCATACACAACTCGCTGCACAGCAAACCCGCCGAGGAGCGCATTGGCGACAAACTGAAGAAAAAACTGCATAATGCCATTAAGCGAGGTGTGCGTACGGAGGAAGCCACGAGCGATGCCGACGTGGATCGTTTCATCAAACTGCTTCACAACCACAACCTACTTAAGCCTAAGCGATATATTCCCGCAAACAAGTTCTTCCATCTTATCAAGAATAGCGATGATTGCCATCTGCTGCTGACGAAATACAACTCGAAGTCAATCGGTTGTGCCGCTCTCATCTACTCCAACGGCAACGCCTATCTGTGGTATTCGGCATTCCTCAGGAAGACCTATATGAAGCTCCACCCCGATGACATCACATTGTGGAATGCCATCAAGAAGGCCCAGGACGACAGATGCGCTCATATCGTCTTTCTTGATGTGGGTCTGCCTTTCCGCCGCAATTCGCTGCGCGAGTTCATCCTACGGTTTGGCGGCAAACCGGTGAGCACCTACAGATGGTTCTTTTTCACCAATCCATGGCTTAATAACCTGTTAAAATGGCTATATCGTGGATGAAAAATGCCATAAAACGACACTTTTTGGGCAAAATATTTGCATATTCCGAATAAAATACATACTTTTGCAAGCAAATTAATAATAGTATTCACAATAAAAACAGTTTGCCTATTGAAAAGACTATACCCCAAAAAATAAAAAAGGTATATGAATAAATACAAGAACATGTCAGACGAAAGTCTGGCTCAAAGCTATATGGACGGCGATGTGAAAGCGTTCGACGAGATACTTGCAAGGTATCAGTCTGACCTGTTTTCGTATTTCCTGTATATAGTGAAGAATGAAGACGAGGCAAACGAATTGTTCCAGGAGACATTCGTGAAAATGGTGGTGCACATGCAGAACCGACGGTATAAGTCGATGGGCTTGTTCCGCTATTGGCTTTTGCGTATCGCCCACAACGTCCTAGCCGACCGCATGCGCAGGTGTGATTTTAGACTGATGAAGGACGCAAATTCCGACAACGACCTCTCGCTACTCTACAGCGACACTATCACTGTTGACTCGTATGAGGCCGAAATTATGCGCATGCAGACCTACGACACGCTCTACGACATGGTTGATCAGTTGCCTGCTGAACAGCGCGAGATGGTTTATCTCCACTATTTCGAGGGACTGACGTTCAGAGAGATAGCGGAGATTATGGGGGTAAGTATCAATACAGCTCTTGGACGTATGCGCTATGCCATCCTCAACCTTAGGAAGATGTCCGACTTCAAAGTTCTCTGAGCGAGTGGATGACAGCCTCGGGGGTGGCACTCTTGAAGATGTAACTACCGCTTACGAGCACATCCACACCCGCAGCCACAAGTCTTGGGGCTGTTTCGCTTTGCACACCTCCATCCACCTCGATTAGTGCCTTCGAGCTCTTCTCTTCGATTAGTTGGCGCAGGCGCTTCACCTTGTCGATGGTGTTCTCGATGAATTTCTGTCCGCCGAATCCGGGGTTGACGCTCATCAGCAGCACCATATCCACATCCTTGATGATATCCTCAAGCACACACACAGGCGTTGAGGGATTGAGCGTCACACCAGCCTTCATTCCGGCATCGTGTATCTCTTGTATCGTGCGGTGCAGGTGGGGGCAAGCCTCATAGTGCACGTTCATCATCATCGCACCGAGTTTGGCGGTTTGCTTGATATACTGCTCGGGGTGCACTATCATGAAATGCACGTCGAGAGCCTTGGTGCATTTCTTTGCCACGGCCTCGAGCACAGGGAAACCGAAGGATATGTTTGGCACGAACACTCCATCCATCACGTCGAGATGCAGCCACTCTGCCTCACTGCGGTTTATCATTTCAATGTCGCTGTCGAGATGCAGAAAATCTGCTGCCAGCAACGAGGGTGATACTATTGTCATAGTTTTTTTGTAATAATGTTATTATTTAGTTTATACATAATGGCACATAAGTGCCGTCAGATAATTGGATAACCCTGTAAGAGCGGGCGATTTTTCTTATCAGTTCGAGTGTCTTTTCACTCGGAGATGGTAGCTGAGTAAAATACTTCATAGGCGATTTGTTATTTAATGATATCTTCTATCATAAATAACGCACGACTCTATGATTTATTATGTATCCTACCGATTTTTTTTACACCGTTGAGGAAGTCGCGCGCCTTCATTCTCTTCTTTCCCGCCAACTGCACCTCGTCGAGTTGCAGCCATCCGTCGGATGTGGCCACGAGCAGTAGCTTGCCATCCACGGTGATTTCCCCCGGGGCGGCATTGCCTTTGTCGTCGTTGGTCTTCGTCGTGGCATATATCTTCAGCACCGTCTGCTTGCCGTCTTCGTCTTCGAGTGTTGTCCATGCACCGGGGTAGGGGCTCAGTCCTCTCACAAAGTCATACACCTGCTTGGTGCTCTTCTGCCAGTCAATCTCGCATGTCTCCTTGAATATCTTCGGGGCGGGTAGGAGAGTTTCACCGGCAGTTATGAGTTCCTCCTGCGGTATAGCCTCGGGATGTCCGTCGGCATCCACGATGCGCTCGAGAGTCTGCATGCAGATGTCGGCACCGAGATACATCAACCCGTCATACACGTTCTCTACGTTGTAGTCGTCGTGTATGTCGAATGGCAGTTGCATTATCACCTTTCCGGTGTCGATGTCGTGGTCGAGGAAGAAGGTGGTCACTCCAGTGCGCGTCTCGCCGTTAATCACTGCCCAGTTGATGGGTGCGGCACCTCGATATTGTGGCAAGAGGGCGGCATGCACGTTGAAGGTGCCGTATTCGGGCATGTCCCACACTACCTCTGGCAACATGCGGAAGGCCACTACCACCTGAAGGTTGGCATTGTATGAGCGCAGTTGGTTGACAAAATCCTCATCCTTCATCTTCACGGGTTGGAGCACAGGCAGTCCGTGCTCCACGGCATATTGCTTCACCTGTGATGGTTGCAACACACTGCCATGGCGTCCTACTGGTTTGTCGGGTTGCGTCACCACTGCCACAACGTTATATCCGCCCTTGACGAGGGCGTCGAGGGTAGCCACGGCAAATTCCGGGGTACCCATAAACACTATTCTTAAATCTTCTTTCCTCATATCTTTCTTTTTTACTTTCTTTTGGCACGGAAAATCTTATCTCGTTGCATGGAAACCCTCGATGTTTTCATATCTGCGGCGCATCATGCGAGTGTAGATATTCCTCAGCCAATAAGGATGTGCTGCTGTCATCACCACACCAATGACAATCATGATGATATATCCGATGGTGTCGCCGAAGAGGGCAGTGAACGCAAGGGCCAGGAACACCGGCACGAAGAACACTACAAGTTCGATGATGAACTGCAGTTTGTTCTCGAAGTTTCCCTTCGATGTTATCTTCTGGTTGAGTGGCAGCGACTGCTTGTTATACACAGCCAACTGAAAGAGCAATCCATAGGCCACGCCAGTCGTGATAAACAGGTAGGCAAGAATCATCAATATAGAGAATCGTCCTGACACGATTGGCGGAATGAGCAGCAGCAAAGGCAGCACCAACACTATGCAGAAGAAATAATACTTGGCGCGCAGCAAGTCGAGGATGCTCTCGCGACGTGTGAACAGAAAGTCGATATAGTTGCCCTCGGGACCCATAATCTTCACGAGATTCACCGCTCCGAAGAACACGAAGCAGTAGAGACACCAGATGTTCACGGCAAAGGCACCGGTGTAGGTGTCGGTGAAGGCAAGTAGCAAACTGAGCATGGTGATTACTAGCAGTCCCTGGATATATCTCTGACGTATGGCCTTGTTGCGCATGGCACTCTTCACCTCAAGCGACAGATATTCGCCAATCATCCCGAATTGTTCGAGGAACGAGAATCGGGTAGTGGGCGAGAAGGTCTTCTCTTCCTCAGCCGCCACCTCGGAGTCGGCAAGGCGGCGCGACAACCAACTGTTCACCACAAACAGTATGCATATCAGCACTGCCACTACAGCGGCGCAAGCCCATGAGAATCCGTAGTCAAAGATGAACTCAACAAGTTTGATAAATCCCTTTTCCACTCCGTAAACGAGCATCGGTATTCCGATGGCAGCGCCATATACAGCCAAAGGTAGCGCCCACCACCATATCTTCTGATTGACGAGTGTGCGCACGAGCATATACCATAGCGCATTGAGGATGACTATCGCTTGGCAGAGCAGAATCAGAGCGATGGTCTCCCATCCTCCCAATCCGCCGCACCATACAATGAATGCGTAGGGCAGGATGACGGTGAGCCAGATGATGTTATATGAGCTTATCATCGACATCAGTATGAAGCAGTCAACGATATGGCTCTTTTTGATGGGCATGAGCAGATAGGGTTTGATGAGCAGCGATGGAGTCTGTTGTCCACCGAATCGCATACCGAAATCCAATATCATGAGGAATGCCATCATGATAAAGATAGCCGACTCGTCGCCACCTCGTGCCGACCATCCTATGAAGGTGCCTATGCCGATGAAGTAGATACTCATGAAGGCAAGGCCGAGGTAGGCTAAAACCTTGGCATACTGGTTTTGTTCGAACATTGGGTGGCGCTTCTCGCTCAATTTCATGTTGCGGCGCAACAGCTTATATAACTCTATTCTATTCATTTTTATCCACTGATTGTCTTTTTTATCAAATCACCTCAAGTCCACAACCTCGGCATTCGGATAATCCTTGGCGGGGAATGTGAAGGAGGCGTTGGAGATGTTGGCCTTCTTCAGCTGCGAGATTTTGATGGTGGTCCACTTGGTGCCTTGGCGCATCTTCACCTGCGAAGGAGCATACGTGGTCTTGTTCACCGTCACATACATCTCCTGTATCGAGCGCTTCTTGTCGGTGGCCTTCAGATGCACCTCATATCCCGCGGCTACGGTCTTCATCGTGTACGAATATCCCTTCTTGTAGATATTGATGAAGTTGTAGGGATTGATAGCCTGCAGTTGCGCCTCAGTGGGATTGCTGATGTTCACCTCCTGCTGGCTTTTCATGTATGTCCACTGAGTCTTGCCGTTAAACCATACGATGGCCTGTGGCGTAGTGGCTTGGAACATTCGTCCCTTCACTGATATTCGTCCCGATGTGCTGCCGATGTTCTTCCCCGTCACCGTGAAGTTGGCAGTCACTCCGCCCTTGTTGCTCAGTGCCGCAGCTGTTTTGTCGAGCACCTGCTTGGCGGTCTGTGCCGATGATCCAATAGCAATCATCAGCATCAGTAATATGTTCAAAATCCTTTTCATATACAATTGTCTTTAACTCCTTTAACTCCTTAATTATCTAAAATTCGTCAATAGATTTTCGAGCGACATCTCGTCTTGTATGAGCACCTCGCGAGGCTTGCTTCCCGACGCCACACCCACGATGCCCGCCTTCTCCATTTGGTCCATGATGCGTCCGGCACGGTTGTAGCCGATGGAGAACTTGCGCTGGATAAGACTCGTTGAGCCCGACTGACTGAGCACAATCACCCTGGCGGCGTCCTCAAACAGCGGGTCGAGATGCTGCATGTCCACATCGGCTGCACCACCCATCTCGCCGTCGCCGGTGTCGGGTTCAGGCAGTTCGAATGGAGTGACATATCCCTGTTGCTGTGCGATAAACTGGTTGATGCGCTCCACCTCGGGAGTGTCCACGAATGCACACTGCACACGCACTGGTTCGTTGCCGTTGAGGAAGAGCATGTCTCCACGTCCGATGAGCTGGTTGGCTCCTGGACGGTCGAGGATAGTCTTCGAGTCGATCATTGCGCTCACCTTGAATGCGATACGTCCAGGGAAGTTGGCCTTGATATTACCCGTGATGATCGTTGTGGTGGGTCGCTGAGTGGCTATCACCATGTGTATTCCCACGGCACGCGCAAGTTGTGCGATACGCGCGATGGGCAGTTCGATTTCCTTTCCGGCAGTCATTATCAGGTCGCCAAACTCGTCGATTACCACCACGATATACGGCATAAACTTATGACCGTTCTGCGGATTGAGTTGGCGGTCCTTGAATTTCTTGTTGTATTCCTTGATGTTGCGCGCTCCCGCTACCTTCAGCAGGTCGTAGCGTGTGTCCATCTCCTTGCACAGCGAGTTGAGTGTGCGCACCACCTTCGTCACGTCGGTGATGATAGGCTCAGCTCCCTCGTCGGGCACCATCGCGAGGAAGTGCTTCTCAAGCGGAGTGTAGATGGAGAACTCCACCTTCTTCGGGTCGATGAGCACGATTTTGAGTTCGGCGGGATGCTTCTTATATAATAAAGAGGTGATGATGGCATTGAGTCCCACTGATTTTCCCTGTCCAGTGGCACCAGCCACGAGCAGGTGGGGAATCTTGGCGAGGTCAAACATAAACACCTCGTTGGTGATGGTCTTTCCTACGGCGCAAGGCAGTTCCATCTGCGACTCCTGGAATTTCTTCGAATTGAGTATCGACTCCATCGACACGATGTTCGGTTTGGCGTTGGGCACCTCAATACCGATAGTTCCCTTTCCGGGTATGGGAGCGATGATACGTATGCCGAGAGCTGAGAGCGAGAGGGCAATGTCGTCCTCAAGATTGCGTATCTTGCTGATTCTCACGCCCTGAGCAGGAGTTATCTCATATAGGGTGATTGTTGGTCCCACGGTAGCCTTGATACTGCTTATCTCCACACCGAAGTTGCGCAGCACCTCAACAATACGGTTCTTGTTGTCGTTCTGCTCCTTCATGTCGATAGCAATGTCGGCATTGTCGTAGTGCTTCAGCAGGTCGAGGGTGGGGTAGCGGTAGTTCTCGAGGTCGAGCTTCGGGTCGTATGCCTCCATCTCCCTGTCGCCCACGGTCACAAGCGATTTGCCGCTTGCTTTGGCTTCGTCCTTCATCTTCTCCACGTCGAGCTTGATGTCGTCGCCTTCGCCTTCAGCCGCTTGCTTGGCATTGTCCGTCTCGTCTTTAGGTTTATCTTTGACAATGTCGGCGGCAATGTCGGCGGCGGGATTGTCACCCTTGCCCTCTTCGATGTCAAATTCCACCGTCTGCTGTTCGGGGTCGTCAAACACCTCGGGGTCAGGCTCGGTGGTTATGATTTCCATCTCTGCCGCTTCATCGTGCCTGCCTCCGCTCACCTCGAATTTCACCTTATTAAATAATAGGGTGGGGTTGAGCATCTTGCGTATCACGTAGATGGTTTCGACACTTAGATAGGTGAGAAATCCAATGGCGGTGATAAGCAGCAGGGCTGTGAGTCCGGGTGTCCCCACGAGATTCTCCGTCCATTGGCATGCGTATCTGCCGTGGTCGCCGCCAGGGTTGTAGCAACTGTCGATGAACACAGGCGACAGGAATTTAGCCAATGTCACCGATGCCCACACCATCACAATCGATGTGCCGAGGAACCACTTCGACAATACGATGTCATACACTCTCATCATCTTCAGCGATGCCAACACAAGGAAAAATGGTATGGCAAAGGTCGCCAGTCCGAAGCATCTCTTCATGAAGAAATATGCAAGATAAGCACCGAGCGAACCACATGCATTGACAAATTCGCCCTTCTCGTTCATTATCTCCCCTGGTCGTGGCGACTCAATCATGCTGAGGTCGATGTCGCCGGTGTTGATAAACGACACGAATGCCACCGTCATGAATATGCTGAGACTGAGCATAACCAGTCCTACTATAAAGTTCATTTTTTCGTTCTTGAACATGTCAAATCCCGTGACCGCATTGAACGAAGATTTGGTTGAAGTTTTCTTTTTTTTAGCCATTTTCTCGTTTAAACTCTGTAATAATGTGCAAAAGTAACTCATTTTTTTGAAAAAACATCCGTTTTCATCATTTTTTTTATTAATTTTGCATCTTGAAATCAAAATAAGATGAAAAAAGTCATATATAGCAAGTTCGACAAGGCACGAATCCATCAACTTCCGCGTGCTTTGTTTGAGGGACGGATAGAGGTTGTACTGTCGGAGAGCGAGGCTGCCAAGGCGGTGGATTATCTGCTTAAGCAACCCATCATTGGCATCGATACCGAGACGCGACCCTCTTTTCGCAAGGGAGTGAAGTATTATGTATCGTTGTTGCAGGTATCTTCCCGCGACATCTGTTTTTTGTTCCGTCTTAAGCACACTGGCATGTGCGAGTCGATCATTCGCCTTCTTGAGGATACCACCATTCCCAAGATTGGTCTGTCGCTCCACGACGACATACGCCAGTTGCACGAAGTGGCGCAATTTCAGCCTGGGTATTTCATCGAACTCCAGGACAAGGTGAAGGCATTTGGTGTCGGGGACCTGAGCTTGCAGAAGCTCTTCGCCAATTTCTTTGGCGAAAGGATTAGCAAGGGGCAGCGTCTCACCAACTGGGAAGCTGACATCCTCTCCGAGAGTCAGAAGCGATATGCCGCCACCGATGCCTGGGCGTGCGTCCTCCTCTACGAGGAGATGGAGCGCCTGCTGCAGACGGGTGATTTTGAGGTGATTAGGGATGAGGAAACTATGGAGGTTTTATAGACCACAGATAGTTTTTTCAGACCACAGATTAACACAGATTGGCACAGATTAAGAGCCAAAGGCTCTGATTTGGTTGATTACTGATTAATGATAATTGATTGATGATAATAATCTGTGATAATCAAAATATCTTTGATATTTAATAATCTGTGTTAATCTGTGATAATCTGTGGACAAAAAACTCAGTGGATAAAAAATAAAAGTGGATAAAGATATGTATAAGAAGTTATATTTGAAGAAAGGCAAGGAGGAAAGTTTGAAGAGATTCCATCCTTGGGTGTTTTCCGGTGCCATCCAACATCAGCCAGAAGATGTTGACGAGGGCGAGGTGGTGAGAGTGATGACCGCCGGTGGCGGTTTTATCGCCGTGGGCCACTATCAGATAGGCTCCATTGCCGTGAGAGTGTTGTCGTTCGACGATGTCGAGATCGACGACACCTTCTGGTATGGTAAGTTGCAGTCGGCATTCGCCATGCGACGCTCCATCGGCATTGTCGATAATCCATCCAACAACACATATCGTCTCGTGCATGGCGAGGGCGATAATGTACCTGGACTCATCATCGACGTCTATGGTCCTACCGCCGTCATGCAGGCGCATAGCGTCGGCATTCATCTTGAGCGCAAGCGCATTGCTGAACAACTTGTCAAGGTGATGGGTGATAGGGTGAAGAATGTTTATTACAAGAGTGAGACAACCCTTCCCTATAAGGCCGACCTCGGACAGGAAGACGGTTTTATCGTTGGCGGTAGCAAGGACAATGTAGCTCTCGAAAACGGACTGAAATTCCATGTAGATTGGTTGAAGGGACAGAAAACAGGATTCTTTGTCGATCAGCGCGACAACCGTTCGCTGCTCGAGCATTTTTCTTCAGGCAAGCGTGTGCTCAACATGTTCTGCTACACAGGCGGTTTCTCGTTCTATGCCATGCGAGGCGGTGCCACACTCGTTCACTCCGTTGACAGCAGTGCCAAGGCTATCGAACTCACCACCAAGAACGTCGAGCTCAATTTCCCTGGCGACAAGCGTCACGAGGCTTTCTGCGAGGATGCCTTCAAATATCTCGACAAGGCAGGTGGCGACTACGACCTCGTAATCCTCGACCCTCCCGCATTTGCCAAGCACCGCGGTGCGTTGCATAACGCTCTCAAGGGCTACACCCGTCTGAATATGAAGGCATTCGAGAAGATTCGCCCGGGCGGCATCCTCTTCACCTTCTCATGTTCGCAGGTGGTCACCAAGGATAATTTCCGCAATGCGGTCTTCACGGCAGCCGCCCTTGCCCATCGCAATGTGCGCATCCTCCATCAGCTCCATCAACCAGCTGATCACCCCATAAACATATTCCATCCCGAGGGAGAATATCTCAAGGGATTGGTGCTGTATGTGGAGTGATGGTTTTTCAGACCACAGATAGGTTTTTATAGACCACAGATTAACACAGATTGGCACAGATTAAGAGCCAAAGGCTCTGATTTGGTTGATTATTGATTAATGATTGATGAAAATTGATTGATGATAATAATCTGTGATAATCAAAATATCTTTGATATTTAAAAATCTG
>CAMBOI010000025.1 GCA_945869265.1 uncultured Prevotella sp.
AAAAGCAAGGTGGCGACAATCGCACAATGGGTCGCAAGGCTACAGTACCCTATGGTCTCTACGTATGTCACGGTTTCGTCTCTGCCAACCTTGCCCAGCAGACAGGATTCTCAGAAGAAGACCTGGAACTTTTCTGGGATGCATTGAAGAACATGTTCGATGTTGACCGCTCCGCAGCACGTGGGCTTATGAGTGCGCAGAAACTCATTGTATTCAAGCATGACTCTGTTCTTGGAAATGCACCTGCCAATAAACTTTTTGATTTGGTGAAGGTGGAAAAGGTATGCGATGGTGCTCCTCGTTCCTTCAGCGACTATACAGTTACAATCGACAAGGCAGGCTTACCAGCAAATGTCACCGTTGACGAACTAATATAATCAATGTATAGCGAAGACGATATGCTTATGTTGTCGGGGATACAGCACTACAGGTTCTGCCCCCGACAATGGGCTCTCATACATCTTGAGCAGCAGTGGGACGACAATCGGCTGACGATTGAAGGACAACTGCTGCATAAGCATGTTGATGACCCTTTCTATCGTCAGAAGTGTGGTGATTACATTACCCTTCGCTCTGTCAATATCGCATCCCGTGAACTTGGTCTCTACGGCATCAGCGACGCTATAGAACTTCTCCCATCAGATGATATTACGGATACAATCCAGCATCCAAAATACCCCGGACATTGGCTGCCTATACCTGTAGAATATAAGCACGGAAAGCCAAAAAAGAACGAGGTGGACGAGGTGCAATTGGCAGCCCAAGCCATGTGTCTTGAAGAAATGTATTCCATACATGTGGCATACGGCGCTTTTTTCTACGGCGAGATACGTCATAGGGTTGAGGTGGAAATCACTCCAAGATTGCGTGACATCGTCAGGGAATGTGCTAAGGAAATGCACGCCATATATCAAAGCCGGCAGATTCCGATGGCATCCAAAGGAAAGCATTGCGACAAGTGCTCACTGAAGAACATCTGCCTACCTGAAATAAATGATTGTGGCGATGTGGCTACTTATCTTAAAAACAACTTGTTTGCATGAGAAAACTATTGAACACACTTTATGTTACGACACCTGAGGCCTATCTCAGTAAGGATGGGCTTAATGTTGTCGTGTCTGTCAAGCAACAGGAGGTGTTTCGCATTCCGGCGATAAACATCGAGGGGATTGTCACCTTTGGCTATATGGGAGCAAGTCCTGGACTCATGAAGCTATGCTCTGACAGTGGCATATCACTCACGTTCCTCTCGCCCAATGGAAGGTTTGTAAGTCGTGTTCAAGGTGCCACTCATGGCAATGTGCTTCTTCGCAAAGCCCAGTATGCCTTGTCCGACGATGAGGAATGGTCATTGCATGTGGCAAAGCTCATGATTGCTGCCAAGATACAGAACTACAGGAACATTCTCAGGAGATACATCCGTGACTACGGTGACTGTCAGGAAGTGGATGACGCAGTAAGAGTGCTCGATGCCAATAAACGATATGCTCTTCATGCAGAAGACAAGACAAAGCTGATGGGGTTTGAGGGTATAGCATCAAATGCTTACTTTGAAGTGCTTCCAAAACTTATTCTCAATCAGAAAGAGTACTTCCCTTTCAATGGCAGAAACCGTCGTCCGCCCAAAGATGCAGTTAATGCCATGCTGTCATTGGCATACACGTTGATTGCCAATGACTGTGCCGCCGCTCTCGAAACAGTTGGCCTTGACCCATACGTGGGCTTCCTTCATGCACTTCGTCCAGGTCGCACATCGCTTGCTCTTGACATGATGGAAGAGTTTAGGGCATATCTCGGGGACCGGTTCGTGTTGTCGCTCATCAACAAGCGCCAGATAACTCCCAAGGACTTCCTTCATCAAGGAGACAATGGGGTTGTCATGACAGACAAGGGGCGCAAAACCTTTCTTACGGCATGGCAGAACCGCAAGCGTGAGACAATCATTCATCCTTATCTTAATGAGAAGGTGGAGATAGGGTTGTTGCCATACGTTCAAGCCATGATGCTGGCGAGATATATAAGAAAAGACATTGACGATTATCCTGTATTTTTAATAAAATAAAGGCTTATGTATATACTTGTGACATACGATGTTGATACAACAGATAAATCTGGGCAACGACGTTTGCGTCGAGTGGCAAAGGCATGTCTGGACTATGGTCAGAGAGTTCAAAACTCTGTCTTCGAATGTGAACTAACAGAGGTGCAGTTCTGTATATTGAAAGAGCGAATAGATGAAATCATCGACCATTCATTAGACAGCATCCGATTCTATCACCTCAATCGAAGTGAGAATAGGCGTGTGGAAGTGATGGGAGTAGAAACTGCTTTTAACGTCAATGATGCAATAATAATTTAGAAGATGCGAATAGAATGTGATACATATTTCTCTGTTTTTTCGCACCAACTGATTATAAGCTATTTAGATGTTAAATTGTAGAAATAATTATATATAAATTATTACATTCGGCTCTTTCGCAAAAATTGTGTTGTAACTCATTGTAAAAGAGAAATATAAAGAATGTACGGTCGCTCCCCATGTGGGAGCGTGGATTGAAACACAACACCACGAACCATTGTGTGTGTGAGAGCGCCGTCGCTCCCCATGTGGGAGCGTGGATTGAAACGCAGATATGAAGGCAACGAGTATAGAGCCATTGAGTCGCTCCCCATGTGGGAGCGTGGATTGAAACTCTGCTTGCAGTCGCTTGGCTATCTCGATAGCGTCGCTCCCCATGTGGGAGCGTGGATTGAAACATTGAAGACCTGAATGTTACTTTCCTTCCGTTCGTCGCTCCCCATGTGGGAGCGTGGATTGAAACCATTTGTCAAGAGCAACAAGATAAGCATCCTCAGGTCGCTCCCCATGTGGGAGCGTGGATTGAAACTCATAATTTGATACGGTTGCTTGTGAAAGTAGCGTCGCTCCCCATGTGGGAGCGTGGATTGAAACAGTAAATGGTGCTATGCAGCAGTTATTAGCTGCCGTCGCTCCCCATGTGGGAGCGTGGATTGAAACTGACGGGTTTTCGATGAAAGACTTGAACAAACACCGTCGCTCCCCATGTGGGAGCGTGGATTGAAACCGTTCTCGTCCCTCCCGAGGCGTGGGAAATCATAAGTCGCTCCCCATGTGGGAGCGTGGATTGAAACTCTGTATCTCCACATCTTGCGTGTGGCTGCTTGGTCGCTCCCCATGTGGGAGCGTGGATTGAAACTTAAAAATCTCTGCCATAGTTGCGTTCTTTTTAGTCGCTCCCCATGTGGGAGCGTGGATTGAAACACTATCACGGTGTCGTGTGCGTAGTCTATAACAGGTCGCTCCCCATGTGGGAGCGTGGATTGAAACTCTCTGTTGCTCTTGATAATGATTTTACTTTAAGTCGCTCCCCATGTGGGAGCGTGGATTGAAACCTTTTGTGCCAATCAATATACAACCTTTTGTATGTCGCTCCCCATGTGGGAGCGTGGATTGAAACCATACAATGCGAGCAAACAACCTTATCAGGATTGTCGCTCCCCATGTGGGAGCGTGGATTGAAACCTCTGTCAACGGTCCAAATTTTCCGTCGGGATAGTCGCTCCCCATGTGGGAGCGTGGATTGAAACAAGATGAAGAGGGGCGACACCAATGTTGAACTCAGTCGCTCCCCATGTGGGAGCGTGGATTGAAACAATATAATGGTATGTTACTTGAAGTAGATTTGGGTCGCTCCCCATGTGGGAGCGTGGATTGAAACTCATAATTTGGTACGGTTGCTTGTGATAAGTAGGTCGCTCCCCATGTGGGAGCGTGGATTGAAACATATCAGCTTACACGAAATATCGATATTTTTTAGTCGCTCCCCATGTGGGAGCGTGGATTGAAACAGTATAAATACGAATTGTATAAAATGTATTTGGAGTCGCTCCCCATGTGGGAGCGTGGATTGAAACATCATATTTTGTGTAAGTCCTGTTATGAGAATACGTCGCTCCCCATGTGGGAGCGTGGATTGAAACTGAATACGATTTTGATTGAACAAATCATATAAATCAGGTCGCTCCCCATGTGGGAGCGTGGATTGAAACATAATTTGTTTAAATTAATTTTAAGGTTTTGTAGGTCGCTCCCCATGTGGGAGCGTGGATTGAAACGACAATGCCAAACTCGCGCAAGATTTCGGACAGGTCGCTCCCCATGTGGGAGCGTGGATTGAAACCCCTAATATGGGAATGTTAGGTTCAGACATGATGTCGCTCCCCATGTGGGAGCGTGGATTGAAACAAGCGTAGCAAGACTCGTCTCGACAAGGTTGTTGGTCGCTCCCCATGTGGGAGCGTGGATTGAAACTGATTTGTATGATTTATTTAATCAACAACGAATTGTCGCTCCCCATGTGGGAGCGTGGATTGAAACCCTGTTCGTACTCTTGCCTCTGCTGGTGGTGTGATGTCGCTCCCCATGTGGGAGCGTGGATTGAAACACAAATAGTACCGTACATCTCAATCAAGTTTTGAGTCGCTCCCCATGTGGGAGCGTGGATTGAAACATGTATCGTGAGAACCCCACCGATGGAAAACAAGTCGCTCCCCATGTGGGAGCGTGGATTGAAACTTTTCGTCATTATATCCTATGGAAGAGGGCAGGGAGGTCGCTCCCCATGTGGGAGCGTGGATTGAAATATAAAGGATGATGGCAAGCCGTTTAGCAGACAACACATTTGAGGCTGTTATGTAAGTATGACGACTTGTGGGTGATAGCACAAAATCATGAGTATCGTCACAGGCTGATGGACTTCCTTGTGGAGCATAAGATTGTGGCTTACGTGAATGATGATGCAACGATGGCGGCGGAGGGATTGTCGCTAAAGCAGATGCTGGTTATGTTGTTGGCGATATAGGATTATTTTTTTTCTGACCTATTTGGGACCTCAGGGTATAATAATGATTTTGGTGTCGTAATGGCTTTAATAATAAGGAGTTATGGGTGTAATCAGTTATTAAGTATTATTTAATAACTGCATGGGACAATTTGTCGTCGGGTGACAGGGTGACACTTAATATTATAGAAACTCCCCAAAACGTAAATTGCGTTATTATTAGTAACCGAATTTATTTTTTTAGAAAAAGTTATATTATATAGTGTCACCCTGTCACCACCTTGATGATGTGCGGTCTTACATAAAGTAAAGCCCCTACAGCCGCGGAGGGTTGCGAGCAGGCTGCGGGCGAGATGCCCACGCTCACAGTGGCTGCGCTGCGTTACGTAGTAGTTGGCGATATAGGATACTCCAGTTGGTTACAAATTGTAACCAACTGGAGTAATATATAAAATGTGTGTGCTAATTTAGTATAGCTTGACTCTTTCTCTCTTCAGCTCATCATATAAGTCCACGGGGCTTAACTGCCAATAGTGGGTGTCGGCAGTGGTAACTGATTTCGTGCAAAGATACTTCGACTAAACGAAGTTGTGAGTTCGACTAAATAGACTTTTCCCTACTAATTCATAAAGGATGTATTGAAACTGATTTTCAGGATGTTATGAATCCAGATGATAATACTTCGACTAAACTTCGACTAAATTTCGACTAAAAGTTCGACTAAACTTCGACTAAAATCCACTTCTTCTTCTCACTTAGCCGAATAACACCATCCTTCTTCAACGCCGACAACATATTACCTATCTTTGTGTTTATTTAGTATAGGTTGACTCTTTCTCTCTTCAGCTCATCATATAAGTCCACGGGGCTTAACTGCCAATAGTGGGTGTCGGCAGTGGAGAGTTTTTTGTATAGCGTGGAATGATAAATATGGTCGAGGCTTTCTTTAAGGGTATAACCATAATCATCATGTAGATATTCCACCAGCCAGCTGATTTTTCCTGGCAACAACAAATGGACGTTATTCTGATCTATCTGGAACATATTATTTCTCGATTCTTCTAGAAGCTTTAATAGACTTCCGTGATATACTTTCATCCTTTTTTGTCCTTTTTGTTAATAGATATATATTCATCAATCTCAGCTATGAGCCATTGGCGCCCTTGGGTATGTAATGGTTCGAAACAATTACTGAGATAATCTGTCACGCCATATTGCGAAAACAAGTCAAGAACTTGATCGCCTGCCATTCCTTTGGCTGCTCCGTATTCTTCGATGCAGAAAGCTACAAATAGTGCAATGTCTTTATCTTTCTTTTCCATTGTCTATCATTGATTATTTATTGTCACATTTCTGATTTTGTGCAAAGATAATAATATTACTTGGGATTTCCAAGTATTTTGTGGAAAAAGTGGGAGTTTTGTTGTTATTTTGAGGGAAGGCATTGCCTTAGCATTATATGATTCGGGCAATAACTGCCAAACTGATGAATTCTGGAAGTTGGAGATGGAGGAGGAGGGGTGGATATGAAGGGTAGTAAATGAAGTTTTCTGCAAATTACTTGGTGGTTCGATAATTAATTTGTATCTTTGCATCAAAAATGAACTCTCTTGATAAGGAAGCGATACGTGTTTTGGTTCTATGCCCAAATGGATACCAGGAAGACAAATTCCGAATTCCGCAAGCAGATTAACTGACAATATTAATTAATAGTATATTATAATGAGAATTAAGATTCAGACTTCATTGGGCGACATCATCGTGCGCCTGTATGACGAGACTCCTCGTCATCGTGACAACTTCGTGAAATTGGCGAAGGAGGGTTATTTCGACGGAACGCTGTTCCATCGTGTGATTAAGGATTTTATGATTCAGGGCGGCGACCCCGACTCGAAGGGTGCTCCGGCTGGAAAGAACCTGGGAACGGGCGGTCCTGACTATACCATCCCGGCTGAGTTTGTTTATCCGCAACTCTTCCATAAGCGCGGGGCATTGAGTGCAGCGCGCACGGGCGACGAGGTGAACCCGAACAGGGAGAGCAGCGGAAGCCAGTTTTATATCGTGTGGGGAAAGACCTACAAACCGGCGGAACTGAAGCAGATGGAGAGGCAGATGGCCATGCAGCAGGAGCAGACGGTGTTCAACCGACTGGTGGCTGAGAACAAGGCGAAGATTATGGAACTCAGACGCAATCGCGACCGTGCGGCTCTGCAGGAACTGCAGGACGACCTCATTGCGCAGACGCATGCCATATGCAGTGAGGAGGGAGCTCCGAAATTCACTGATGAGCAGGTGAAGGCTTATACGACTGTGGGCGGTACGCCGTTCCTCGACAACCAATACACGGTGTTCGGTGAAGTGGAGGAAGGCCTTGACGTGGTGGAGCAGATTCAGAACGTGGCCACGGGAAGAAATGACCGACCTGTGGACGACGTGGTGATGACGGTGACTATTATATAAAACACAGAGGCACGGAGGCACGGAGGTCATATTTTAAGTTTATAGAAGATATAGAGAAAAACTCTGTGTCTCTGTGCCTCTGTGTTAGTTATACCTCGCCGTGTTTATTTGTTTCATCAGGCGCAGGGCACGATTGTAGTCTTCATTCATGAAGATGGTGATGTCGTGGGGACTGCGGGTGGTGGAGATGACGACGGAGTATTTGGTGCGCGTGATGGGGTGATAGGTGTAATGGGTGGTGGTGACGGTGCGCGGACGGGTGGTGAAGGCAGCGAGGGTGGCTCCCTTGATGCCTCCTATCATCGCTCCGGCTGCTATGCGACGTGCTACGTGGGCATTGTCGGTGGTGGAGACGGTATGGGTCTCCATGGCGGTGTCGTTGACATCACGCTCACTGATGCGGCATGAGAGTATCTCGTCGTAGCGGTATTCCTTGCCCTGGATTACCATCATGCGCGCCTCGGGATAGATGCGCACGAGGTCGGTGGCGTTAGGTTTCTTATAGGGTGCCATCACGTAGGAGCAATGTCCGTATTTTTGTTCGAGATGGAGGATGGCGCGCTGCTTTTCCTCCTTCATGCGCTGCTGCTTTTCCTCCTCCTCGCGGACGGCCTGCTGATAGGCCTGCTCGTTCTTCATATCCTGGTAATCGATGAGGAACCATATTGCGAACATCAGCAGGAAGATATATACCGACACATGGAGCATGGTGGATATCTCGGCATCGAATAGCCATACGCCAAGAAAGCCGATGCCTCCACCGAAGAGCAGGGTGGAGGCAAGGGCGAAGAATATATCTTTTAATATCGTCGATATTTTCATTTTTTTCTCGGCTTATTTCTTCATCAGACACTTGTCGATGAAGCGATAGCGGGCTTCGACGTCGGGCAGGATCTCCTGACGCGACTGGCGGTCGATCATCATCACAGGGGCTACGGACTTGCCGTTGATGGGATCCCATGTGGGCAGACCGAGTCCGTTGGGATTGCCTGTCTTGATGAAGTTGGTGAAGAACCTGACGAATACGTCGGAGATGGCATAATCGTCGGCGGTCCAGTCGAAGACATCGTTGGTGGGGATGGTGCCCATCTGATATTCTATGTCGGCAGAGTGGACTGCTCCCGGGGTCTTGGGCATTTGGGGGGCTGAATCTTCCTTCTTTTGCACTCCTCCGGCAAGGCCTGCCACGAGGTCCTTCTGCTTCATGT
Organism: uncultured Prevotella sp.; assembly: GCA_945869265.1. Classification (GTDB taxonomy): domain Bacteria; phylum Bacteroidota; class Bacteroidia; order Bacteroidales; family Bacteroidaceae; genus Prevotella. Next base: position 8,531 of record CAMBOI010000025.1, read on the forward strand.
CGGGGCGTGGATGGCAGTACATGTAGCGATATACGGGTTGGGGGCTTGTGCTCTGCTGCATGTCGAGCCATTTCCATGTGGAATAGACTAAGAAGATGTCGCCTCCGAGGGCATAGCCGGGCAATCCGAAGATGTCGGCATCGGTGTTGATGCCATACATGGGTAGCACTTCGCTTGCCTTTACTCCAAGCCAATTCTCGATGGCTGGGGATAGACCGGCGAGGGTGGGCGCACCTCCGCCAAGAAAGGCGAATGCGGGCATCTCGGCATTGTTGTTGCCGATAAGGCAGGGCACTTGCGCCTGTTCGCCTGCGGCATAGATGTCCATCGGTTGCTTGGGCATGAAATATCCGTCGAGGTGGAATATGGGCATGCTCTTGACGCCTGCCAGTCGCATGAGTTCGTCGGCGGGCAGTTTTCTCAAATCCGCAATTTTCTTATATCCCATACTCTTCACTTTCTCCACTCCCAGTTTCTCTGCCTCGGCGAGGGTTTTCCATCCCTCATTGCCAAGCACGGAACCACTGGAGCCCATGGCTTGGGCGATGAGACCGCGACTGAGGGGTGAGGCCATGAGCGCACTGACGGAAATCGAGCCTGCCGACTCGCCCATGATGGTGATGCGCGAGGGGTCGCCTCCGAAGGCGGCGATGTTGTCCTTCACCCATTGGATGGCAGCCACCTGGTCGAGGAAGCCGTAGTTGCCGGAACCTTTATACTCCGTTTCCTTCGACAGTTCGGGATGGGCTAAGAATCCGAAGATGCCCTCGCGATAGTTGGCTGTGATGGCGATGATGCCGTTGCGGGCGAGGGTCATTCCTGCATAGCGGGGTTCGCTGCCGCTGCCTGCCATGAGTCCGCCGCCGTTGAAGTAGATGAAAACGGGCAATTTTTCGTTCCATGTCTTCGACGGAGTCCATATATTAAGGTAGAGGCAGTCTTCGCTCATCTCCTTAGTGCCGAACATCATGTCGCCAAAGAGGTTTTCCTGCATGGGATTTGGACCGAAGTCTTTTGCCTGTCTCACTCCCTCCCATTTCTCCACGGGCTGTGGAGCCTTCCATCTGAGGTTACCAACTGGGGGTGCAGCAAATGGCACGCCTTTGAACACTTTTACTCCCGAGCAGTCGATGCCCTCGAGGATTCCGTTTACTGTCTGCACCTGTGGTGCTGTCTGTGCTGCCGCTGTGATGTATGTTGCGGCGAGCATTAGTAATGATAGGATTGTTTTTCTCATATTAATTATGGTTACTAATTATTATAATTTATGTTTTCTACCCAAACAATTTCTTCCACAGCCACAGCACTACCACCGAGCCGATGACGCAGAAGATGAAGTTCTTCACGTATCCCGCTCCGAGGAGCTGCACATTAAACAGCGAACCGATGAAGGCACCTACATAACTGCCCACAATACCAATAATCAGGTTCATACAGCATCCCTTGCCCTCACCGCTCATAATGCGGTTGGCAATATAGCCGACAATAATACCTGTCAATATCGGCCATGTCGTAAATTCAGCAATATGTTCAAGCATATAAAGTATTCTTTTTTTCGGCAAAGATAATCAAAATAAATATATCCTGCAAGTTTTTTACCAGAAAAAACCATTTTTTGGGGAACATTCATAATAAATCATTATCTTTGCAACCTATATAAAGAATTTTTGCTTTTCGTTTCCACCGACATCTGCACACTGATATTTGGGGTGATGTTATATCTTAGGGCGGCACCGATGCGGTCGCTCATTTCATTCAGGTCTTGGAGATAGGGGGGGATGGGGACGTTGGTCACTATGGATTTCTGGCCATAGACGTAGCCCTCCCACTGCTCGCTGAATTTATACCCAAGTACGGCAGTCATACCGGCATCGCGAAATGTGGTGTTCGCCCAATACATATTGTCGAGATAACCGCCCACGGCTAACGAAAGGCGAGAGGTGAGGGCAGTGGCATACTGCACCGAGAGGTTCTGCGCAAAACCGACACCACCGTAGGCGTGCTTGCCAAACTGGGAGAATATGGATGCTCCGAGACTCAGGTTGAGTCCCTCATGCAACCGCCAATTGCTCCACGTGCCGCCGAAATAATATGGATAATAGCTGTAGTTCATGACTCTGCCGCGGTCGTCAAGTTCTGGCAGGTGGAGACTATCGAGGCTAACGCCAAATTCGGACAACGTCGGCGATGTCGTCATAGGCGTTGTTATCTGCAACGACGGGTTATATAGCTCGTCGTCATACTCAGCCTTGTTCTGCGGCTTTTCTTCCTGGGCATTGGCGGCAAGAGCCGTCATTGTTGCCAATACCATGGTTAATATGTGTTTCTTCATAAAATCTTTAAAACCTTAAAATATATCCGTCTCCATCTTTAAAGGCGTTAGTGCCTTCCAAATATCTGCGAGTTTCCTCAAAGTCCTCGCCAATTATATTTGTGCTGAATTGGCGAACCCTTGAGACTGCTTTGATAAGGACGCTCGGGTCGCCTTTTCTTGTGAGTCTTCTTAGACCATTCAGGTAATCTTCACGAAATACCGTCGGGATAATGATTTTTGATTGGTCAGCATGCACAAGTTCGGCATTCATCATAATTCTCGATATACGTCCATTGCCATCATTGAAAGGATGCACTTCACTGATCATAAACAACATGAACAATGCCTTGGCAAATGGTGACTCCAATGCTTGATATAGTTCAAATCCTTTATGTAAAGTTCCCCTAACAAGAGTGTAATCCACAAAATGAGAGTCGCCGGCATGATTGTTCTGCATTTTGAATACACCGGGATTCCTGTCAGGACGGGCTGCCATCATGATGCGATGGCGGTCTTGCAGAATCTCTATCAATTGCTCTGCAGACTCGGGTGTGCGCCTCATTTCCCTTCTGCTTGCCACAATCTGGAATGTGCCAAGTATGTCGTGCGAGTCGGCATTTCTTGCCGGCAGTGCCATACCCGTTTCTATTATCTTGTAAGCTTCCTCAATCTCGAACTCCGTTCCTTCAATGTAATTTGAGAAATAACTTTCGAAAAAGGCAAAGTTACGAAAGGATGCAGTAGATGCATTGGGCTCGTCAATAAGTTGAAACGGTTCATTATGCAATGCCTCGAATAATATCGTAAACAACTTTATGCGTTCAGAATCGTATGGTATGCCTTGTGCCCTTGCTATTGCACTTTCTGCCACAAGTACTTTGGATGGCTTGGTGGTCAACAGTGCTCCTATGATTGAGTTTAGTGTATCAAATTCATCTGTCATACCCAATTGTTGCGCAATTTCTCTTGCCTTGTCACGAAAGACATTAATCCCTGATTCGCCATTGACAACCAACATCTTCTCCAAATGCTCCTCGATATTTGTTCTTGGCAGGCATTTGGATACGCTGTTGCGCGACCTTCCCTTTTGAAGATTCTCCAAAATGCGTCTCTCTGTACTCGAAATATACAGGTTTTCGATGAATGGCATGTCACGCTCTGTACCCATAGGCCCTTTTAACAAGTGAACCTTTATTCCTGGCAAATCGATGTTCTTGGTGTATGTATAGGTTAGAAATATATCACCTTCTGCCGTCGGCTTGAGTTCGAAGGCAGAGCGATGGCTAATCACAGCATTGGGATATAGTTGTCCTAATATATAGAAAATGTTTCTTCTGACGATGTCTTCAGGGGCATCGTCCATGTTATTAGTGTATATTCTTGGAGCAATCTTTCGTATCTTACCTTCTTTTAGCAGTGAGGCATTACGTTGAGAAGCGGATTTGTCGGATGAGCCGACGATTATCTCCAATATGTTGTGAATAGCTTTGTTTTTATTCATAATTTTCTATTAAGAATGATTTTCGATGCAAAATTAGGTATTTTTGTCGAATAAGCAAAGGGTTTTGGGGTATTTTTGTCGAATAAGAGCAGAATTTTTAGGATTTTTGTCGATTAAGCATAGGGTTTTGGGGTATTTTTGTCGATTAAGGATAAAAACAAAAAAAGAAGTTCAAAGAACTTCTTTCTTCTTGAGGTTGCGGAGAGAGAGGGATTCGAACCCCCGGTACCTCTCGGTACGGTAGTTTTCAAGACTACTGTAATCGACCACTCTACCATCTCTCCAATTGCGTGACGGAAACCGTGGTTTCGTATTTGCGGGTGCAAAGGTACGGAGAAAAAATGAAACTACCAAATTTTTTAGGGATTATTTTGCAAAAAAGATGCTTTTAAGTCGTTTTTTATCCCGTGAAGAGCAAATTTCGATGGTTTTTCTTTGTATTCTGAGTAATAATGTGTAATTTTGCAACATGATTTATCCAAGTAATTTTGAATCCAAGATCGGATTCGACGATATACGACAGTTGCTCAAGCAGAGATGCCTATCGACGTTGGGCAAGGAAGCGGTGGATGGAGTGAGCTTTTCGGGCGACAGCGCACAGGTGAACTTGTGGCTGAGGCAGGTGAGGGAATTCCGACTGCTGACGGAGAAGGAGGACGCTATGCCGCTCTCTTTCTTCTTCGACATGCGCGAGGCTGTGAGCCGACTGCGACTCGAAGGCACACACATGGAGGAGCAGGAACTGTTTGACCTCAGACGATCGCTCGACACGATATGCGGAATACTAACAGTGTTCAACCGTGGAGAGGGCAACGACGAGGGTGGTATGACCTACGACTATCCATCGCTGCACGACATGGCGGAGGGAGTGATGGCTTTCCCGAACATCGTGACGCGCATCGACCAGATAATCGACAAGTTTGGAAAGGTGAAGGACACTGCCTCACCGGCTCTTGCCGACATACGCCATAACTTGGCGAAGACCGAGGGAAGTATCTCGCGTACCTTATATAATATATTACGCGCGGCCCAGAGTGAGGGACTCGTGGATAAGGATGTTGCGCCCACACTGAGAGACGGACGACTGGTGATACCCGTGGCGCCCACGCTGAAGAGAAGGATAAAGGGTATTGTGCACGACGAGTCGGCTACGGGAAAGACCGTGTTCGTGGAGCCGGCTGAGGTGGTGGAAGCCAACAACAGGGTGCGCGAACTGGAAGCGGAGGAGCGCAGGGAGGTGATAAGGATTCTGACTGAACTGTCGGCTGAGATACGTCCATACGTGCCGCAACTGTTGGAGTCGTATGTCTTCCTCGGCAATGTTGACCTCGTGAGGGCGAAGGTGGAATTGGCAAAGACCATAGGCGGAATAGAGCCCAAGGTGGAGAGCTATCCGCTGATTGACTGGATAAGGGCGGTGCATCCGCTGTTGCAGATGTCATTGGCGAAACACGACAAGAAGGTGGTGCCGCTGGACATAACCCTGACTCCCGAGAAGCGCATTCTGCTTATCTCGGGCCCTAATGCCGGAGGAAAGTCGGTGTGCTTGAAGACGGTGGGATTGTTGCAGTATATGCTGCAATGCGGACTGCCGATACCAGTGGGCGAGCGTTCGCGCACGGGTGTATTCGACAACGTGATGATAGACATAGGCGACGAGCAGAGTATAGAGGACGACCTGAGTACGTATTCGAGTCATCTCTTCAATATGAAGAACATGATGCGCCAGGGCAATGGCAGGACGTTGCTGCTGATAGACGAGTTTGGCGGAGGAACGGAACCGCAGATTGGCGGTGCCATTGCCGAGGCTGTGCTGAAGCAGTTTTGCGAGAAGAAGACATACGGCGTGATAACCACCCACTATCAGAACCTGAAGCACTTTGCCGATGATCATGATGGCGTGGTGAATGGTGCAATGCTATACGACCGCCACGAGATGAGAGCCCTCTTCCAGTTGGCGATAGGAAGGCCTGGCTCGTCGTTTGCCATCGAGATTGCGCGCAAGACGGGTATCCCCGAAGAGGTAATCCGTGACGCCTCGGAGATTGTGGGTTCGGATTATATACAGAGCGACAAGTATCTGCAGGACATCGTGCGCGACAAACGCTATTGGGAGGGCAAGCGCCAGACCATACATCAGCACGAAAAGCAGTTGGAGCAGAAGATTGCAAGGATGGAGGCGGAGATTGCCGACATCGAGAAGCAGCGCAAGGACATACTGCGACGCGCCAAGCAGCAGGCTGAGGAACTCCTTGGGGAGAGCAACAGGAAGATAGAGAACGCCATACGCGAGATACGCGAGAGTCAGGCCGAAAAGGAAGAGACGAAGCGCATACGCGAGGAGCTGAACCAATTCAGGCAGGAAGTAGATGACATCGACACCAAGGCCAACGACGAGATGATTCAGCGCAAGATGGAGAAGATAAAGAGAAGGCAGGAGAGGAAGAAGAAGGCCCCCCTGCCCCCCGGAGTGGGGAGAGATACCGCTAACATGCCAAACGGGGGAGGCTCGCCTGAGGACGGAAAAGGTGAGGCGAGTGGGGATGTTTCTCTATCGCGTAAGGGCAACTCGGTGATTGACATTAAGATTGATGAATTGACAGTGGGCTCTACGGTAAGGATAAAGGGATTGACGTCTGTAGGTCGCATCGAGCAGATAGACGGCAAGATGGCTACCGTGATCTTCGGTGATATGAGAACGAAGATGAGGGTGGATAGACTGGAGGGAGCTGCCCCACAGCCACCCAGTGGGGGAAGCGCCGGAGCGGCAGGTGAGCATAAGCATGCAGACCTGGCGGTGCAGCCGTCGAGCCGCATGACGCGTGAGACCATCGACTCGCACAAGGTGAACTTCCGTCAGGACATTGACGTGAGGGGAATGAGGGGCGACGAGGCTGTGAATGCCGTGATGCACTATATCGACGATGCCATATTGATGGGGGCGTCGAGGGTGAGAATACTTCATGGCACGGGAACGGGTGTGCTAAGGCAGCTCATTCGCCAGTATCTTGCCACTATCCCGAATGTCAGCTCATTCAGAGATGAGCATGTGCAGTTTGGGGGCGCGGGAATCACTGTTGTAGAACTTTAAAGAAAAGATATGGAACTGAAAGATGCATTGGATATTTACCTCGACGAGATAGGCAGCAAGGCTCTGCTTACGGATGACGAGGAAAAGGCTTTGGCTGAGCGCATTGCGCAGGGAGACGCCAAGGCTATAGAGAAACTGACTACCGCAAACCTGAAGTTTGTGGTAACACTGGCCAAGCAATATGCCGGCAAGGGAGTGGATGTGGAAGACCTTATCAGCGAGGGTAATATAGCACTGTTGAAGGCTGCTGCGAAATATCCCCGCCACACCAACAAGCGCTTTGTGGTGTATGCAGCCCCCGCCATTCGCGAGGCTTTGGAGAAGGCAGTGGGAGAGCAGAGCGACACAGCTGCGCAGCAGATAAAGCGCGAGGAGAGTCTGACCGACAATACCGCCTTCGTGGATGAGGCGATGCTCGATGAGATAGAGCAGTCACTGGATGTGCTCGACGAGCGTCAGCAGCACATCATTCGCCATGCCTACGGTATTGGTGTACATCACATGACATTGGCAGAGATAGGCGAGGAGTTGGGACTCAAGCGCGAGCGAGTGCGCCAAATACGCGACAAGGCGGTGAGAAAGCTCTGCAAGGAACACAAGGCGCTGAAGGAGGTTTTAAAGAATTAAAAAATTAAAGTTGGCGACGGGATGTTAGGAACGATTGTGAATACATGCACGATAATTATCGGGTCAATAGTGGGTACGGTGCTCCACAGGGGTATCAAGGAGAAATATAAGCGTGTGCTGTATGACGGACTTGGACTTGCAAGTCTCGCCATCGGACTCAATGCCACTATCACTCATCTGCCAAAGAGCCAATATCCCGTGCTCTTCATCATATCTATGGCTCTTGGAGGCATCATAGGCACAAGGCTCGACATCAACGGACGATTTCATCGTCTTGTGGATAGAAAGGGGAAAAATGGACTTGCCGACGGCCTCTCGACAGCCATCCTGCTCTACTGCATCGGTCCGCTCTCCATGCTCGGCCCAGTTATCAGTGCCCTCAAGGGTGACAACACTTTCCTCTTCACCAATGCCACCCTCGACCTCGTGTCGTCGATAGTCTTTGCCTCCACCTACGGCATTGGCATGATTCTTGCAGCCCCGGTGCTTTTCCTTTGGCAGGGAATGTTCTGGCTCGTTGCCCATCTGTCGAGCCAGGCGGTGAGTGATGCCCTGATGTCGGAACTCCTTATCGTAGGCGGACTGATGATTACGGGCAGCGGACTTGCCCTCCTAAACCTAAAGGACTGCAAGACACTGAATTTTCTTCCAGCCCTTGCAGTCCCAGTCATTTGGTTTGTTATCAAGTCGTTTATCTGATAAACAACATCTCGCGGTATTTTGGCAGAGTCCATAGTCCGTCCTCTACTATCAGTTCGAGATTGTCGATCTCCTTGCGTATGGCATCCATCTTGGGATTCACCTCGTCGTGATAGGCGATGGCGCGCTGATGGATGTCCTCTATGCGGTTGGCTATGCGGCGACATTCCACCAGTTCGTCAACATAGGTCTCGATGCGCTCGGTGCGCTCGGCAATCTCCTCGATGAGCTTGAGGTTGCGGGTGCTGAGGCGTTCGGCCTTGTCGGCAGTGAACACCGACTTCATCGCCTGCACATTGCGGATGAGCTGGCTCTGATAGTGGGTGGCCACGGGGATGATATGGTTCATCGAGAGGTCGCCAAGCACGCGGGCTTCTATCTGCACACGCTTGACGTAGGTTTCCCATTTCACCTCGTTGCGCGCCTCAAGTTCCTTGCGTGACATTACCTTGGCCGACTCAAACATGCGGATGCTATCCTCGTCAAGATAACGCTCGAACACCACAGGGCAACTGCGCTCCACGTCGAGTCCGCGGCGGCGTGCCTCTTCCACCCATTCCTCACTATATCCGTTGCCGTCGAAGCGGATGGGCTTGCAGGTCTTGATGTCCTCGCGCAGAACGTCGATGATTGCACTCACCTTGCTCTCGCCTTTGCTGATGAGGGCATCCACGCGCTGCTTGAAGCTGACGAGAGCCTCGGCCATGGCGGCATTGAGGGTTATCATCGCCGAGGCGCAGTTGGCTTCGGAGCCGATGGCGCGGAACTCAAAGCGGTTGCCGGTGAAGGCAAACGGGGAGGTGCGGTTGCGGTCGGTGTTGTCGATGATGAGGTCGGGTATCTGCGGTATGTCGATTTCCATTCCCTGCTTGCCCTTGATGTTGAAGAGGTCGTCCTTGTCCGACTGCTCGATGTGGTCGAGTACCTCGTTGAGCTGTTGTCCGAGGAACGACGAGATGATGGCTGGAGGTGCCTCGTTGCCGCCAAGGCGATGGGCGTTGGTGGCACTCATGATGGAGGCTTTGAGCAATCCGTTGTGGCGATATACTGCCATGAGTGTCTCGACGATGAATGTGACAAAGCGCAGGTTTTCCTCGGGTGTCTTGCCAGGGGCATGGAGCAGCACACCGTTGTCGGCACACAGGCTCCAGTTGTTGTGCTTGCCCGAACCGTTGATGCCGTCGAATGGCTTTTCGTGAAGGAGGATGCGGAATCCGTGCTTGCGTGCCACCCTTTTCATCAGCGACATCAAGAGCATGTTGTGATCGACGGCGAGATTACATTCCTCGTATATCGGAGCCAACTCAAACTGGTTGGGAGCCACCTCGTTGTGGCGCGTCTTGCATGGGATGGCAAGTTCGAGAGCCTGTATCTCAAGGTCTTTCATAAAGGCCTGAACGCGGTCGGGGATAGTGCCGAAGTAGTGGTCGTCCATCTGCTGATTCTTGGCACTCTCGTGGCCCATGAGTGTGCGGCCTGTGAGCATGAGGTCGGGGCGGGCTGAGTAGAGGCCTTCATCCACGAGGAAGTATTCCTGTTCCCATCCCAGGTTACACGTCACCTTTGTCACATTGTCATAGAAGAGTTGGCATACGTCGGTGGCGGCACGATCCACGGCATGCAGTGCGCGCAGCAGTGGAGCCTTATAGTCGAGGGCTTCACCGGTGTAGGAGATGAAGATGGTGGGGATACACAGTGTGTCGTCGATGATGAACACGGGCGATGTGGGGTCCCAGGCTGAGTAGCCTCGGGCCTCGAAGGTGTTGCGTATGCCGCCATTGGGGAACGATGATGCGTCGGGCTCTTGCTGCACAAGCAGTTTGCCACTGAAGTTCTCCACCATACCGCCCTTGCCGTCGTGCTCCACGAAGGCGTCGTGCTTCTCGGCAGTGCCTTCTGTCAGGGGCTGAAACCAGTGGGTGTAGTGGGTAACGCCATGCTCTATGGCCCATTGTTTCATTCCCTCTGCCACTGCGTCGGCAATGGAGCGGTCGAGGCGGGCACCGTTGTCGATGACGTCTATGAGTTTCTCGTATACGTCGGCAGGCAGATACTTATACATCTTCTGGCGTGTAAAAACGTATTTGCCGAAGTATTCCGACGGTCTTTCTTTTGGGGTGGGGACATCTATAGCCTTTTTCTTGAAGGCCTCTTCCACCACTTGGAATCTTAAGTTCTCAGACATTTCCTATTTCTTTTTTTTGTTGTTTGAAGTTTGCTTGTATTATCAGTCGATGAATCGCCGAGTGATACCGCTGTATTCCTCTATGCGCCTGTCGCGAAGGAAGGGCCACCAACGGCGCACATCCTCGCTGTGATCAAGGTCAACGCCTACAATGACGCTTTCCTCTTCCTCATTGGAGGCCTCGTAGTAGATTTCACCTTGTGGACCGGCGACAAACGAGGTGCCCCAGAACTGTATGCCCTTGGTGCGCCCCGAGGGGTCGGGCTCGAATCCTACACGATTTACTGCCACTACGGGCAGTCCATTTGCCACGGCATGTCCACGCTGCACTGTCTGCCATGCCCTGCGCTGGCGCTCTTGTTCTTGTTCACTGTCGCTCGACTCATATCCTATGGCTGTGGGATAGACGAGTAGTTCGGCTCCCTGAAGAGCCATCAGTCGGGCTGCTTCGGGATACCACTGGTCCCAGCACACCATCACGCCGAGTCGGCCTACGGACGTGTCGATGGGATGGAATCCGAGGTCGCCGGGGGTGAAGTAGAATTTCTCGTAGTAGGCTGGGTCGTCGGGGATGTGCATCTTGCGGTATTTGCCGGCGATGCTTCCATCTTTCTCTATCACTACGGCTGTGTTGTGATAGAGTCCGGCAGCACGGCGTTCGAACAGTGATGTAACAATCACCACTCCGCACTGCTTGGCTATCTCACCGAACATCTGTGTGGATGGTCCGGGGATGGGCTCGGCTAATTCGAAGTTATCCACATTCTCCTCCTGACAGAAGTAGAGGGAGTTGTGCAACTCTTGAAGCACCACGAGTTGTGCTCCACGTTTGGCAAGGTCGGCAATGCCTTCTGCCAATCTCAGAATGTTTGTCCTCCTGTCGGCTACATTGTGCTGCTGGAGGAATCCTATTTTTATCTTTCTCATATTTCTCTTTCTTTTTTCCACAGATTTCTTTTATCCACAGATTTCTTTTATCCACAGATGTTTCTTTTTTTTCTGTCCACTGATGTTTTATTGTCCACAGATTAGCACAGATTGACACAGATTTTTCAATATCTAAAGATATTTTGATTTTCACAGATTTCAATTTTTCAATATTTCAATCCTAATAAATCAGAGCCAAAGGCTCTCAATCTGTGATAATCTGTGTTAATCTGTGGTCTGAAAACCTACTCAGTGGTCTTCGCCTTGACAACAACTCCTGCGGGAAACTGCATGGTGCAGCAGTGGAGCGAGCCATGCTGGATGATGATAGGGCGACAGTCGATGCCGATAATCTCGCGGTCGGGGAAGGCGTCAGCGATTACAGCTGCAGCCTCGGCGTCGAGGTCGGGCTGGGCGTAGGTGGGATAGAGCACCGCTCCGTTGATGACGAGGAAATTGGCGTAGGTGGCTGGCAGACGTTCGGCGCCCTCCGTGGGACTGTCGAGGAATTGCTCGCCGTCGTAGTATATCGGGCGGGGGGAGGGAAGGCGCAACAGGCGATATCCCCTGCCGCTTTTTGTCTGAAGCATGCGCAGGTCTTCCTCCATCTTATGCAACTGCTCGTATTGCTCGTCATTCTCGTCGTCACATCCCATATATAACAACGTGTCGGCAGGAGCCACGCGCACGAGGGTGTCGATATGTCCGTCGGTGTCGTCGCCCACAAGGTCGCCATGGTCTATCCACAGAATCCTGTCAGCGGCGAGTCGTTTCTTCAATTCTTCTTCTATCTCGTCCTGACTGAGAGGCTGGTTGCGGTTGGGAGCCATCAGGCAGCCCGTTGTGGTGAACACGGTGCCCTCGCCGTCACTCTCTATCGAACCGCCTTCGAGCACGAAGTCATTGTAGTCGATGTACTCCCCGTTGACAATACCGGCGTCAAACAGGCTGCGGTTGATGCGATTATCAAGAGAGGCCTCGAATTTCTTTCCCCATCCATTAAACTGGAAGTCGAGCAGACGATGCCCCGTAAACGGACTCTTTTGCTCGCGATCTACGAGAGTGATGAATCCGTGGTCGCGCGCCCATGTGTCGTTGGTGTCGCACTTGACGTATGTGATACGTGGGGAGTGGGGTAATAGTTGTCGCACCTTGTTGGGTTCGGGAGTGACGATGATGAGTCGCTCGCGCTTGACAATCTCCTTTGCCATCCTGACGTATGTCTCAGTGATTTGCGGCAGGATCGGTTGCCAATCCGTGTTGGAGTGAGGCCATGTGAGCATCACTGCACTTTGGGGTGCCCATTCTGCGGGTAGCACCTTCCTGCTCGTGTCCTGTTGTTCCATATCCTTACATTATTTATATAATAATGGTGCAAAATTACACATTTTTTTCTATTTTCGTGCACTTTCATCCCAAATTGTTTGCATAAATGGAATTAAAAGGCTAATTTTGCGCCTCGAAACATATAAAAAAGACAAAAAACGATGTTGGAAATAAAGAATGTGAAGATAAAAATGGGCGAACAACAGCTGCTTGGCGGACTCTCGTTCAGTGCCGAGGATGGGCAGGTGGTGTGCATCACAGGCGACTCGGGGTGCGGCAAGACATCCCTACTCAGGGCTATCCTCGGATTCATTCCTTTGCAAGAGGGGCACATCAGTGTGGATGGTGAACTGCTCACTCCTGCAGCTGCCGGCGAATTTCGCAAGTATATAGCTTATGTGCCCCAGGATCTCGCAATGCCCATGGAGACAGTTGGCGAGATGGTGAGGATGCCGTTTGCGCTGAAGGCTAATCTCGCGACTCCGTTCTCCAAGGCAAGGCTGATGGAGGAATGGCAGAAACTCGACCTCGCTCCCGAACTATATGACAAGAAGGTGAGCGAACTGAGCGGAGGACAGCGACAGAGAATCATCATTTCGACCCTCGGACTGCTGAAGAAGACGATTGTGCTTGCCGATGAACCGACATCGGCTCTCGATGCCCACACCACGGCTCTCGTGCTTGCCTATTTCAAGGCCTTGGCTGCCGGCGGTGCCACAGTGATAACCGTCAGCCACGACCCCGCCTTCACCGATGGTTGCGACAAGAAAGTCGTCACTGCGTAGCCTCTGGGAGCGTGGGCGTCAACTTTAATTTTTTAATTCTTTAATTTTTTTATTCTTTCAAGAAGACAATGGACATTTCATGGTTCAGCATGGCAGTGGGACTGCTGCTGATGGGGATACCCCTTTATATATTCTGGCGCTTCGGCGTGAAACTCGTCAACTCGACGGTTGTGGCAACGGTGAGAATGGTGGTGCAACTGTTTCTCATCGGCCTGTATCTCAAGTATCTGTTTATATGGAACAGTGCGTGGATTAATCTCTTGTGGGTAGCCGTGATGGTGGGCGTGGCATCGTTCACTGCCACCAATCGCACTCACCTCAAGAAATCGCTTTTTCTCTTGCCTGTGTCAGTGGGATTCTTCGCCTCGGCACTTGTGGTTGGAGCGTATTTCCTCGTCTTTGTCCTCCGACTCGGACATCCTTTTGACGCCCGTTATTTCATTCCCATCATGGGCATTCTGATGGGCAATATGCTGAGTGTGGCGGTGATAGCCCTCAACAGTTATTACGACGCACTGCAGCGTGAGCATCAGCTCTATCAATATCTGCTTGGCAACGGAGCCTCTCATCTCGAAGCCATCACTCCCTTCGTGCGCAAGGCTGTGGAGAAGGCGTTCGCCCCCTGTGTAGCCAATATGGCGGTGATGGGATTGGTGTCGCTTCCCGGCACGATGATAGGTCAGTTGCTTGGAGGTTCGCTTCCCGGAGTGGCTATCAAGTATCAGATGATGATAATCATCATCACCTTTGCCGCCTCGATGCTCTCTCTTGGCATCACCCTCTATCTCGCCGATAGTCGCTCCTTTGACAAATACGGCAACCTACGCAACATATTCGCAGATCGAACTCTCTGAAGTGTTTGTTATTGAGTGTCACATTGACCAATGTCAATGAGAAGGTGGAGGAAATGACGAAGGTCAACAAATGGGGGATTTGGAGGAAAAAGAGGGGGAAAAGTATTGTGGGATTGGAAAAAATGTCGTACCTTTGCACCGTCAAAAGACAAAAAGACATCAGGATAACACAAGTGATTAATTCGAAGAGGGCGAATAAAGGAACGCCCAGAAGAGATTAGAAAAAGATTGTTTAATTAAAGAATGAAAGGGTAACATTATGAGACGTATGATTAACAAAATCGCAGACAGCAAGAAGTTTAACAAGTATTGCGTCAACGTACTGAAAATGTACAACTATGGTAGAGTGAACTTGCCGGTTTAATAGTCCGGTAGTGAGTATAAAGACATAAGAGAGAGAGACTGGATGCAGGCTGAAAAGCCTCATTCGGTCTCTCTTTTTTTTGCGCTTTTTCTATGTTTTTCTTGCATATATGAAGAAAAACTCGTAATTTTGCAGAAAACAAGTTGAATTAAGATGAAAAGTAAAGTAGTAGTATATGGATTTGCCGCCTTGTGTATATTGGCGGCTGTGGCTGTGCAGAAGATTTCGGCCGACAAGGTAGATGTGGCGGACGTGGATAATAGCGCAGTCGTAACAAAGGGTGAGAGCGCTGAAGATATGGATGGAAAATCCAATGCCCAAAGCAATGCTTACAATATTGAAATTCTGGCGCAAAGCGCTGATACCGACGGAGAAATATTATTGACGAGGGTAGGGTATGTTACATCATATAACATCGCTAACAAGCAACCGAATTGGGTGGGATGGCGACTTACCGGAGATCATGTCACTGGTCCCTATCTTAGGAAAGGAATTAAGTTTCATGAAGATGAGGATGTGCCAGAACCAAGAGCCACGGATGCCGACTATCGCAGTTCGGGATACGACAGGGGACACATGTGTCCGTCGGGCGACAACAAGTGGAGCCAGGAGGCACAGGAGCAGTCGTTTCTCTTCACAAATATCTGTCCGCAGATTCACGGTCTGAATGCAGGCG
This sequence comes from uncultured Prevotella sp., assembly GCA_945869265.1. Lineage (GTDB taxonomy): Bacteria > Bacteroidota > Bacteroidia > Bacteroidales > Bacteroidaceae > Prevotella. The sequence continues at coordinate 23,880 of CAMBOI010000025.1, forward strand.
ACTGGAACGAGATGGAGCAGCAATGCCGCAAATGGGCTGAGAAGGAAGGCGAGATATACATCGTCTGCGGACCGATATTCTATGGAAGTGCCACCCACAAAAAGATTGGTAAGAATAAGATACCTGTGCCTGAAGCCTTCTTCAAGGTTGTGCTCTCGATGAAAGACACTCCAAAAGCTATCGGTTTCATATATAAAAACCATTCGGGCAATCGCCCCAAGGGAGATTATGTGAACACCGTCGATCAGGTGGAGCGAATCACGGGAATCGACTTCTTCCCGTCGTTGCCTGATGACGTGGAAAACAAGGTGGAAGCCGAGGCAAATATCGAAGACTGGGGCATTTGAACGCCAAAAATGATAAAATAACATAAAAAAGAGATTCATTTCTTGGAGTTTTCATAAGAAAAGTGTAACTTTGCAGCGTGAAAATAAAGGAAGTGTTGAGCGCCCTTGAACGGTTCGCGCCTCTGCCATTGCAGGAAGACTGGGACAATGCCGGCCTGCAAATCGGATTAACAGAGGCGGAAGCATCAGGGGCTTTATTGTGTCTTGACGTCAACGAGGATATTGTTGACGAGGCTATTGCCAAGGGGTGCAACATCATTGTATCCCATCATCCATTGTTGTTTCGCGGACTGAAGTGTATCAGCGGTGCCGATTATGTGCAACGCTCTGTAATCAAGGCGATTAAGCACAACATCTGTGTGGTGTCGATGCATACCAATATAGATAATGCGCGCGATGGTGTCAACTTCAAGATAGCTGAGAAATTAGGTCTTGACAATGTGAGGTTCTTCGCCCAAAAAGCTGGCGCGGATGCCGGCAGCGGAGTGGTGGGCGAACTGCCCTCGCCGATGTCAGCAAGTGACTTTGTGACATTTGTCAAGAAGACATTCTGCGTGGAGTGCGCCATGTGTAATGAGTTGCTCCAGCGTCCAGTCAGTCGTGTCGCAATATGTGGAGGCGCAGGAGATTTCCTTTTACCCAATGCGATAGGCGAGGGAGCGGATGCCTTTCTCACTGGCGAGATGCACTATCACATGTACTTCGGTAATGAGCAGAAGATACAGATATGCGTCATCGGTCACTACCAAAGCGAGCAGTTTACTTCGGAAATATTTAAATCAATAATCAGTGAGGCGTGTGGGAATTTGCCTGTATATCAGGCAGAAACCAACACAAATCCAATAATTTATCTGTAAAAAAGAATATGGCAAAGAAAGATCCTACGGATTTGTCGGTGGAAGACAAGCTGAAGACTCTCTATCAGCTGCAGACCACCTTGTCGGCTATCGACGAGAAAAGGGCGCTCAGAGGTGAGTTGCCATTGGAAGTGGAAGACCTTGAAGACGAGATTGAAGGTCTGACTACACGTATCGAGAAGATACAGAACGAGATTGACGAGTTTCAGCATGCCATTGTGTCGAAAAAGGCTGAAATCCTTGAGGCACAGACCAGTTTGGCGCGCTACAAGGCTCAGCTCGACGAGGTGAAGAACAATCGCGAGTATGACACTCTGAGCAAGGAAATCGAGTTCCAGACGCTCGAAATTGAGCTCTGCAACAAGAAGATTCGCGAAGCTCAGAACCGTATCAACGAGAAGAACCTCGAAAAGAGCCAGAGCACAGAACTGCTTGAAGACCGTCAGAAGGAGCTCGAGCTGAAGAAGAGCGAACTCGACGACATTATGGCAGAGACGCGCGCAGAGGAAGAGCGTCTGAAGCTTAAGACCATCGAATTGGAGGCAAAGATTGAGCCGCGTCTGCTCCTGTCGTTCCAGCGCATTCGCAAGAACGCACGCAATGGTCTCGGTATCGTGTATGTGCAGCGTGACGCCTGTGGCGGATGCTTCAACAAGATTCCACCCCAGCGCCAGTTGGATATCAAGATGCACAAGAAAATCATTGTTTGCGAATATTGTGGCCGTATCATGATCGATCCTGAATTGGCAGGTGTTAAGCTTGACAAACCAGGAACAGAGGAGAAGAAAACTCGCAAGCGCGCCATTCGTCGCAAAAAGACAGATGAAGAATAGAATAATAATATTTTGGGTGTGGGCTTCAGGCTCGCACCCAAAGTTTTTTATGTAATAATTTCTTGATAATCGGGAATATCCTCAAGAAATAAATATTTTTGATTATCGTAATCCATTTGGCAACAGTAGTGCTTAATACCGTTGCTTACCACCAAATAGTCCACGTGTAGCAGCATGTTATATACGGTTATCTGGTCGAATACCTTCTGAGTGATGTTTACCGTAGGAGCCTTGTATTCAATAATCATGCGCGGTTTTAGAGAGCGGTCATACAGAACACTGTCGCAACGCAGTTTCTTGTTGCCTATCGCAAGCTGAATCTCATTGGCCATTAGAGTCTGCGGATAACCCTTATGCCCGATGAGATAGTGCACAAAATGCTGGCGCACCCATTCCTCGGGAGTGAGTGCCACGTATTTGCGCCTCAGAACGTCGAATATCGTCAGATGACCATTTTCATTTGCTATCTTTATGCCGTATTTTGGCAGATTCAGTTCGTACATATATATAATAAGGTGTAAATAATGTGTTCCAACTTTATTTTTCTTCTTTTTTATTTTGATAATTCGTCCGTTTTAGCTAACTTTGCACGAAAATGGCAGGTGTAAGCTGATTAACGGCTTGTTTTCGCCTGCAAAGATAATAAATAATTCTCAAAAAATCAATGGCAGAGACGAAAAATGTTACTTTCGACAGTATTATGCACGACCTGAAGGCCCGCGAATACAAGCCCATCTATTATCTGATGGGCGAAGAGCCGTATTATATAGACAAGATTTCCGACTATATAGCCGAGAATGTGCTTCCTCCAGAGCAGTGCGACTTCAATATGACTGTGATGTATGGTGCTGATGTCACCGGCAAGGATGTTGTTGAGGTGGCAAGAAGGTATCCGATGATGGCAGAGCATCAGGTCGTGATAGTCAAGGAGGCGCAAAAGTTAAAGGGATTGGAGCCCTTGGAGAAATATGTGGAGAAACCGTTGGCTTCAACGATTCTTGTCTTCTGTCACAAATATGGTAATGCCGACAGACGCAAAAAGGTGTTTGCGGATATGGCTAAGGTGGGAGTTGTCTTTGAGAGCAAGAAACTAAGAGACCGCGACCTCGTGCCTTTCATCTCCAAGTATCTTCAGGCGAGGGGAGCGAGTATTGATCCAAAGTCGGAACAGATGATTGCCGATTCGATAGGTGCCGACCTTCATCGTCTTACCAGTGAGTTGGACAAGGTGCTCGTGGCTTTGCCCGAAAATGACAAGCGTGTGACTCCCGAAGTTGTTGAAAGGCAAATAGGGGTGAGCAAGGACTTTAATGCCTTCGAACTGCGTGATTCCATAGTAAACCGCAATGTATATAAGGCAAATCAAATTTCAATTTATTTTGACAACAATCCAAAGGCTGGTAGTTTCTTCCAAATTCTCCCAATGCTCTTTAATTACTTCCAAAATCTGATGATCGCTTTTTATTGCCCACAAAAGACGAGTCAGGAAGCTGTTGCAAAATGGCTTGATTTGAAAAATCCATGGGCTGCCAAGGACTATATGACAGGCATGAGAAATTACTCAGGATTGAAGGTTATGCAGATTATTTCTAAAATAAGGGAAATAGATGCCAAAAGTAAGGGTTTGGACAACCCAAATACACCCCCTGGAGAGCTCATGAAGGAGTTAATTTTCTTTATTCTTCATTGAAAAAAGTCTCTTTTTAGCTCTGTTTTAATCTAGAACAAGTGCTCCGCTGGAGCACTTTTTTTAGTCTCTTTTCTATCATTATCAACGCGTTAGCATTGATTTTACCCTCTCAAAACTCGCGTATTTTGGGATTCTCGGAGGCTCGTTTGAAATAATCGAAAAACACATTTTTCCTCTAATTTTTGCTTCGTTTCCATCTGCCTGAATTTAGAGTTAAGACTTGTTAGCGTTTCGTTTTCTATATTTAGGTTTGAAAACCCAAATCGAATTACAGTTTTGTTGTGATTCAAATCTGTAAATTTATAAATTAATAATACGCATTTGGTTTTATAAATGTAAATATTAAAATTCAAACACTAACCTATAGAATTACAAATGTATATCCATACATTAGGTGTATTAATTTGATAAAAGCTTAAAACCCAATAATTTAAATAGATTTTTCTCTAAAAAACACAATAAAATGCCCCATTTACATTCCAAGATATGCATACGACTTGATTATTATAGTGATTTATTGGATTTAAGCTGATATAAACCAGTATTTTAGTATAAAAACCTAAAGTAAAACAAAGTAATGATTTGTGATTGTATATTCATATTTGTAAATCAAAACACCTCTACTATTCAACTTGTTGTTTCGAATTTTAAAATTCAAAAATACAAATCAAAAGTTTAAAATTCTAAATTTATTTTAGATTATTTGTTTATTCCATTTTTTATGTTTACCTTTGTAAACGCAATAGAAAATTGGCAAAATGCCACTCATTATAACATCATAAGACAATGAAAGATAGAATTAAGCAAATCATGGATGCCCAACAGATGAGTCAGCAGGCGTTCGCCTCCTTCATCGACATCTCCCCTGCTACACTCAGCAGCATCTTTAATGGCAGGACCAAACCTACCATCTCGATCATCGAGGCAATCAAAAAGAAAATTCCTAACATCAATACCGATTGGCTGATGTTTGGCTCAGGAAGTATGTTTTCCGACGCAAAAGATCCGCAATCTGATGGCGCCTCACCTACTCCAGGTGTAGAGGAAGGAATGTTGGATTTTGGATATGACGACAATGTGGTTGTTACAGATGAAAGCAAAAATGAGCCTGCGAGAGTACACGAAACTAATAGTGTAAGAAATACACCTCGTGAAAATCCCAAAACGGAGATAAAATTTGTTGACAAGCCACAAAGGCATGTGGTAGAGATTAAGGTGTATTATGACGACTTCACATACGAGAGCTTCTATCCCGCCCCAAAGAAATAAATTGGTGCAAAAGTGATAAAAAGTTCAATTTCGTTTGGTATTGTCTGCAATTTAAAGTAACTTTGCAGCTGAAAACGAAATTAAGAATATATAATATGAAGAAATACGTCCTCGATTTGGAAGTGAAAAGTGTGGAGCGTATCAACGAAAAATACTCGTTGTTGCGTCTTACCCACTCTGAGATTCTGCCGGAGATGGTGCCAGGACAGTTTGTGGAGGTGAGAGTGGATGGCTCTCAATCCACATTCCTGCGTCGTCCCATTTCCATCAACTTTGTAGATAGAGAAGCCAATGAACTCTGGCTTTTAGTTGCAGCCATCGGCGACGGTACTCGCCATATCGTTAGTGTGCAGAAGGGTGGCAAGCTTAATTGCGTGTTGCCCCTTGGCCGAGGATTCACCATGCCTCAGAAGCCTACTGACAAGGTGCTGCTCGTAGGTGGTGGCGTTGGAGTGGCTCCGCTGCTGTATATGGGTGCCGAGATGAAGCGCCAGGGCATTGAGCCTACATTCCTTTTGGGAGCTCGCAAGGCATCCGACCTTCTTGAGATGGAATTATTTAATAAGTACGGGCGCGTGTGTGTTACGACAGAGGATGGTTCCGAAGGCGAGAAGGGATTTGTCACCAATCACTCTGTTCTTGGTGAGCATTTCGACATGATAGCCACATGTGGTCCCAAGCCAATGATGGTGAATGTTGCCAAGTATGCCGCCAAGGCAGGAGTGGAGTGCGAGGCTTCTCTTGAGAATATGATGGCCTGTGGCGTGGGCGCTTGCTTGTGCTGTGTGGAGAAGACCACCGAGGGCAATCTGTGTGTATGTAAGGAAGGACCGGTGTTTAATATTAAGAAATTGTTATGGCATCTCTAAACGTAAAGATTAATGATTTGTTACTGAAGAATCCGGTGATGACAGCATCGGGTACTTTCGGATATGGCTTGGAATTTGCCGATTTCGTTCCACTTGATGGTATAGGAGGCATCATCGTAAAGGGTACAACATTAAAACCTCGTGAGGGCAACGACTACCCCCGCATGGCTGAAACCCCTATGGGAATGCTCAATTGTGTGGGCTTGCAGAACAAGGGTGTTGACTATTTCTGCGAGCATATCTATCCCGAGATTAAGGACATCGACACCAATATGATAGTGAATGTCAGTGGTTCGTCGCCTGAGGACTATGCCGAATGTGCCGCTCGAATTGACGCCTTGGACAAGATACCAGCTATTGAGCTCAACATATCCTGTCCAAATGTGAAGGACGGCGGAATGGCTTTTGGAGTGACATGTGCTGGAGCCGCCAGTGTGGTGAAGGTGGTGCGTGAGCGCTATCACAAGACTCTTATCGTGAAACTCTCGCCCAACGTTACCGACATCACCGAGATTGCCCGTGCTGTGGAGGCTGAGGGAGCTGACAGTGTGTCGCTCATCAACACATTGATGGGAACATCCATTGACATCGAGAAGCGCTGTCGCCGACTGAGCATAGGCACTGGAGGATTGAGTGGTCCTGCAGTCAAACCAGTAGCGGTGAGAATGGTGTGGCAGGTGTCGAGAGCAGTGAAGATTCCCGTTATCGGTCTTGGCGGTATTATGACTGCCGAGGATGCCATCGAGTTCATGATGGCAGGAGCCACAGCCATAGAGATTGGCACAGCCAACTTTATCGACCCCGCAGTGACAATCAAGGTGCGCGACGGTATCAACGCATGGCTCGATGCCCACGGCTGCAAGTCGGTGGAGGAAATTATTGGAGTGGCGGAATGAGTCGCTGCGCGAAATTAAAGAATTAAAGAACAAAATACATTATATAAATATTATGAGCAACAAGTACATTGCCGTGAGCTACAAGCTCTATACGGTAGAGAATGGAGAGAGAGAATTCGTAGAGGAAGCAACAGCAGAGCGTCCTTTCCAGTTTTTGAGTGGCTTCGGTGTAACTCTTGAGGAGTTTGAGAAGCAGATTGCCGACCTTGAGACAGGAGCCGACTTTGAGTTTGAGCTTGACAAGGACAAGGCTTATGGAGATCGCGAGGCTTCGAGAATACTCGACCTCGAGCGCGAGATGTTCTGTATCAACGGACATTTCGACCATGAGAATATCTTCGTGGATGCCATAGTACCCTTGCAGAACGAGGATGGCAACAGATTCTATGGTCGTGTTCTCGAAATCACCGACGACAAGGTGAAGATGGACCTCAATCATCCTCTTTCAGGCAAGACCCTCTGCTTCTCTGGTAAGATTATCGAAAACCGTGAGGCCACCAAAGACGAGATACAAGGCTTTATCAACCGTCTGAGCGGTGAGGGCTGCGGTTGTGGTTGTGGTGACTGCGGAGGCGGTTGCGACTGTGGCGACGGTTGCGACTGTGGCGACGACCACTGTGATTGCGGAGGTGAACATCATCACGATCACCACTGTGGATGCGGATGCCATTAAAAATTAAAAAAATTAAATATTGAAAAATTGAAATATTAGAGGATAATTATGCGTAATACTTACGGTAATATCTTTACGCTTACGTCTTTCGGCGAGAGTCATGGTGAGGCAGTTGGAGGAGTGGTTGACGGAATGCCGGCTGGCATAGACATCGACCTCGACTTCATTCAGGCCGACCTTGACCGTCGCCGTCCTGGACAGAGTGCAATCACGACGAGCAGGAAGGAAGCCGACAAGGTGGAACTGCTTAGTGGAGTGTTCGAAGGCAAATCCACAGGCTGCCCCATCGGTTTTGTCGTGCGCAACACCAATCAGCACTCTCAGGATTATGAGAATATGCGCAATGTGTTCCGCCCCTCGCATGCCGACTACACCTACACTACCAAATACGGCGTGCGCGACCATCGTGGAGGCGGGCGCTCGTCGGCACGCATCACCATTTCACGCTGCGTGGCTGGAGCCTTGGCAAAGTTGGCTTTGCGCCAGATAGGAGTAAGCGTCACAGCCTATACCTCACAAGTGGGCGACATAGCCATCGACCCCGACTATCGCCATCACGACTTCTCAAAGATAGAGACCAATGCTGTGCGTTGTCCTGATGTTGAGGCAGCTGCCAAGATGGAAAAACTGATTGCCGAAGTGAAAGGGCAGGGCGATACCGTCGGAGGCATCATCACCTGTGTGGTGAAAGGCTGTCCTGTAGGACTTGGCGAACCTGAATTTGGCAAGCTACATGCCGCACTCGGTTCAGCCATGCTTGGAATTAATGCCGTCAAGGGATTTGAGTATGGAGCAGGCTTTGCCTGTGTCAACCGCCGTGGTTCCGAACTCAATGATGTATTCACCGAGGGTTTCCACACTACCACCAACAATAGTGGAGGCATACAAGGCGGTATCAGTAATGGTGAGGACATATATTTCCGTGTGGCATTCAAACCCGTGGCAACACTTCTGATGGAACAGCAGACAGTGGATAAGGATGGTAATCCCACAAAGCTCACAGCCCGAGGCAGGCATGACCCCTGTGTATTGCCAAGGGCGGTGCCTATTGTCGAGGCAATGGCAGCAATGACAATATTGGATTATTATCTGCTGTCAAAGACAGTAAGAATGTAAGAAAACGTCGTTTCGGTATCTATATACAGTAAATAAAGTTTAAATACCGGCTGATATTCTTAATTTTACTATATTTTTTGAAAAAATAATGGCAAATGTTTGTTTAGAACAAAAATACTTGCTATCTTTGCAAATGAATAAAGCTATCATGGGGCTTGTGAAAGTCTCAAATAGAATTTAGTTAAGTCTAGTTTAGTTTTTGTGTTGGTTAGGGGTGGCTATTTGGCTGCCCCTATTTTTATTAATCATGTATGTAAAAAAACGACCCGGCTATGGAAAGAATACTAAGTAGAATCAAGGCTCATTTCGTCATCATGCAGGACATGGAGGACGAACAGGAAATAGTAAAGCAGATCACCAGTGGAGTGAGTTTCCGTGGTGCCAATCTGTGGGTGCTCATCTTTGCGATATTCATTGCCTCTCTTGGATTGAATGTCAATTCCACGGCAGTGATTATCGGTGCCATGTTGATATCTCCGCTGATGGGACCAATTATTGGTATGGGATTGGCGATGGGTATCAATGATCTCAACTTGATGCGTCGTGCGGTGAAGAACTTCGGTGTTGCCACCCTCATCAGTGTGCTCACGGCGATGGTGTATTTCCTCATTACCCCATTGGGCGAGGCTCAGTCGGAATTGCTTGCACGCACTTCGCCCACCATCTACGATGTGCTGATAGCTACATTTGGTGGAGCTGCAGGTATTCTTGCTCTCTGCACCAAGGGCAAGGGAAATGTCATTCCCGGCGTTGCCATAGCCACAGCCCTCATGCCCCCCTTGTGCACTGCCGGCTACGGACTTGCCACAGGTCATTTCCTCTATTTCCTCGGTGCCTTCTACCTCTTCTTCATCAACACCGTCTTCATCAGTCTTGCCACGTATTTTGGTGTTCGCCTGATGCATTTCCATCGTCTCGAATTCCAGAATCCAGCATTGGCAAAGAAGGCTCAGCGTGTCGTTGCTGGAATAGCTATCGTGACGATGATTCCTGCCACAATCATGACAGTGGGCATTGTGAGGCGCAGTATCTTCGACAACAAGGTAAGGTCGTTTGTTAAGGTTGAGCTCTCTCAACCAGGCACTCAGGTGCTTTCGAGTAATGTTGACGAGGAGCATGGGGTGCTCAATATTGTTGCCGTGGGAAAGCAGATTTCTGATTCTGCAGAGGCTGCCGCCAAGAAGCGTATGGAGCAATATGGTTTGGGCAAATATGCACTGAATATCATCCAGGGTGAGGGCTCCGACAGCATTCTCTCGCTCAGCAACAAACTGACGCAGATTAACAACAGTCGTGACGACGAGCGAAAGAAACTCGTTGCAATGTCTGCCGAGATTGGTGAGCTAAACTCGCGTCTTGACTCATATACAAAGTATGAGGAATTGACTCAGGAGGTATGCAGTGAGATGAAGGCCCTTTATCCTCAAGTGAAAGCTATCAGTATCTCGCGTGTAGCTCAGTCGAGTCGCGACACCATGGCAGTGAAGCGTTTCGTGGCAGCCATTATCTCCCTGGACGACAAGGCTCGCATCTCTCCAACCGACAAGATCAAGCTTCACGATTGGTTGCAAGCGAGAATCAAGGCCGACAGTCTTGTAGTTGTGTATTGACAGGGGATGGGGACTTCTCGCCCGCAGTATAAAGATAAATGAATAAGGGATGAAACCTCATTTGATTGAGGAATCATCCCTTCTTAGACTGGTGAATTGGGTAACTTTTTTGAGCCTCTTGTCGGATTCGAACCAACGACCCCGAGATTACAAATCACGTGCTCTGGCCAACTGAGCTAAAGAGGCGGGTGGGCAAGCTACTTACATCGCGCCGCTACAACCAACTACCTTTGCTACGTTCCCGTCCTGGAGGATTCGAAGGGAGCTGGCCGTGTAAGACTTGCCCGTCTTAGCTGTAAAGCGGGTGCAAAGGTAGGCATTTTTTTTCGAATATGCAAACTTTTTGCTTAAAAAAACTCTTTTTTTGCCGTTTTATTTGAATATCTGCCCTATATTTAGTAACTTTGCACCCGAAAACACACATAATTTCATATAAATGACTACACAGGAATATATACAACTGAGGGCATTCGCCCGTGTTGACGGAACATACGTGGGCATCTTGTGGATAGCAAGTTTTGCCTGTTATCTCGGTGGACTCACTTCGCCGATGTTGGGTATGATAGGTGGCCTGCTCGCCATTATCAGTCCGTTTTATGCAGCCAAGCGTCTGATGAAGTTTCGCGATGACATCCGCAATGGCGAGATTTCGGGCCGACGCTCAATGCTCTATTATCTGTTGATGTTCTTCTATGCGTCGTTGCTCTTTGCCCTTGCGCAGTATATCTATTTCGCCTTTATCGACGACGGATTCCTTATGCGCGCCTACACATCGCTGCTCTCGTCGCCCGAGATGAAGCAGGCGATGCAGGTATATGGCATGACTTCCGACCAATTGACTCAGGGACTGAAGGAGTTTGCCGATGCCTCGCCGATAATGACAGCCCTTAATATCATGACGATGAACATCACAGTCGGTCTGATACTCAGTCTGCCAGTGTCTCTTATCACCCGCAGGGCAAACAAGTAATTACAAACAAAAAAGGATATATAGTTATGGCAACAGAATTGGATATAACACTACGTCTTGCCGTAGCCATGTTGCTTGGCGGCGTGATAGGTTTTGAGCGTGAGTATCGAGCAAAGGATGCAGGTTTCCGCACCCATTTCCTTGTAGCCTTGGGCAGTGCCCTCTTCTGCATAGTGTCGCAATTTGGCTTTGGTTTCGAACTCAAGGATTCCTCACGCGTGGCGGCGCAGGTTGTCTCGGGAATAGGTTTTCTCGGTGCCGGCACCATCATCTTCCAGAAGAATGTGGTGAGGGGACTCACCACGGCTGCCGGATTGTGGGTCACTGCCGCCATCGGTCTTGCATGTGGCACAGGTATGTATCTTCCTGCTGTTGTCACCACACTCATGGTGCTCATCGGACTTGAGATTCTGAGTGCCGTTATTCCGCGAGTCAGTACGTCGGTGGTCATTCTTTCCTTCTCTGCCACTTCACAAGAGAGCGTTAAGAAGGCAGTGAGGGAGATTCGTCGCAACTGCCTGGATATCATCTCCTACGAACTCAAGGAGCGCAAGACGAGTCAGGGAGTAATCTTCGAGACCAATCTCTCGATGAAGGTCAAGCGTGACAATCGCAACGAGCAGTTGATAGAATATCTCAACGAATTTGATGACGTCACGATTTCGAGCATTGAATAATAAATCCGACGTTGTGGAGTTAATACTTATTCAATGTTTATTGTAAGTGTGGTAGGATTGAAATGAATACCATCTCCTTCGATAAATCGCTGCAATATGCCTTCGTCGGCAAGAGAGTGGGGAGTGCCGATGGTGAGAGTGCGCTCGTCTTTGTTTCTTTCCATCAGCCATACGTCGTCAGCCAACTGCAGAGCCATACTCACGTCGTGGGTGGATAGGAAGATAATCTTCCCCGTAGCCCTTGCCAATGATTTTAGCAGTCTCATCATCTCCACCTTACTTGGGAAGTCGAGAAAGGCAGTGGGTTCGTCGAGATATATCACTGGTGTTTGTTGAGCCAATGCCTTGGCTATCATCACCTTTTGTCGCTCACCATCGCTCAGCGTGTCAATCATCCGATGAGCCAAGGCCGTAATCCCCACCATCTCCAATGCTTCGTCAACAATACGGTTATCCTCGGTGCCCAAGGTGCCCCAAAAGCCTGTGTATGGCGAGCGTCCGAGAGCCACCATCTCCCTTGCGGTCATGTTCTGTATCTCGGGCTTTGCCGTAAGCACCACACCAATGAGTCGTGCCAATTCCTTGTCGCCATATTCCGAGATGTCCTTATTGTCGATGAAAATGTTTCCTTCCAGTTTCGGCAGAAATCCCGATAATGTCTTTAGCAGAGTGGATTTACCCACACCGTTGGCACCTAACAAGCATGTCAGATTGCCCTCGTTGAGCAGTCCGTTGAGCCTTGAGGCAACAATTTTGGCTTTCTTTGATTGAGCATCATATCCGATACTCAGATTTCTTATCTCTATGCAGTTCATTGGTGTAGAATAATTGTAATCTAATGTCAACAACCCTTGTGGGTCATGATGTTGAGCACCATGTCGTCGGTGGCTCTCATGGCGTCGGCACCTATGCTTGTGAGGTTGTGTATGCTCTTATCTACGTCGTCGTCTATGATGCCTTCGGCACTTGTCACACACTTGCCCTCCATCGAGAGCAATGCCGACAGGATAGCCGTCGATACGCCCGATGAGATCTTCAGAGCGCAACTCGGTTTTGCTCCGTCGCAAATCATTCCCGTGAGGTTGGCTATCATGTTCTTCACCGAATTACACACTCGCTGATAGTCGCCTCCCATCAAGTAGGTGATGCCGCAACTGCTGCCTATCGATGCCACGACGCATCCGCATAGTGCCGACAGTTTGCCAAGGCTCTGCTTGATGTATATGGCAGTCAAATGGCTGAGTGTCAACGCTCTCACAAGTTCCTCTTCGGTATTCTCGTTCTCTATGGCATACACCACCACGGGGTTGGTGGCACATATTCCCTGATTACCACTTCCACTGTTGCTCATCACGGGAATCATCGCTCCGCCCATTCGTGCGTCGCAAGCCGATGCAGTCTTGGCGATGATATGCGAGAAGATGCTGTTGCCGAAGATGCCCTTGGCGAGAGGGCGGTCGATGGTCTTGCCGAGGTTATGTCCGTAGTTGCCCTCGATGGCATTTTGTGCTGCCTTCATGTTATAGTCTTTGGTTTGCAATATGAACATTATCTCGTTGAGAGGAGCCTCAGTGGCAAATTCGTGCACCATCTTAAGATTGAGGCGGATGTCATCTTCCTCTGATGAGGTGGGGAAGTCGCAATTGTCTTCCAGTTCCACCTTTCCGTCAGCGTTTTCGATATATATGAATCGGGTATGACTGCCTGAGATGATAGCTTTGGATTGCTTTCCGTCGGCGGCATGGCATGTGATTTCTATATAGAGTTTTTCGGCGATACCTTCCTTTTGTTTGATGTTGATGTTATGCTGCTGCATATAAAGCTTACCCTCGGCAAGTGATTCGGGAGTAAGGTCGCGCAGCACCTCCAGTTGGTATTCCGAGCGTCCGATAGTTGCACCGAGCGCCACGGCGATAGGCAGTCCTATCATTCCCGTTCCGGGGATGCCCACGCCCATAGCGTTCTTCAGAATATTAGCCGACAGCAGCACGTCGATACTCTCAGGCAGTGAGCCCAAAGCTTCCTTGGCGCGTGCCGTAGCCAAAGCCACCGCCATTGGTTCTGTGCAACCGATGGCAGGTACTACCTCCTTGTGTATCAGAGCAATAATTCTGTCTCTTGTTTCCTTGTCAAGCATTGTCTAATATAATTATTCTGTCCAATATTATTTTTTATAATTGTCAATACCCGTCTGCAGATAGTCAATATAGGCATTGATATCCTCATCGTAAGAGCGCGAACCAGCAAGCGGTTTGCCCTCATTGTCAATCAGCACATAGAACGGTTGGGTGTTTGCACCGAATTTCACTCTCTGCAGATAGCTCCACTTGTCGCCCACGGTGCGCAGAGTGCGCTGCTGTCCGTTTTCTGTCACTGTCATAGGTTCAGCCAATGGTGTCTTGTCATCCACATACAGGGAGATGAGCACATATTTCTCATTGAGCATGTTAGCCACCTTCGGGTCGGTCCATACGGCAGCCTCCATCTTGCGGCAGTTGACGCAACCGAATCCTGTGAAGTCGATAATCACCGGTTTGCCCTCAGCCTTTGCTGCTGCCATACCAGCTTCATAATCATGGTATTTAGCCTCCACCGATGCCTTGTATAGATTGAAGTCCTGAGTGTTCATAGGCGGAGCGAAAGCACTGATAGCCTTGAGCGGAGCTCCCCATAGTCCTGGTATCATATATATGGCGAATGCGAGCGAGATCATTGCGAGGAAGAACTGCGGCACATTGGTGCGATTGCCCTCATCGTCATGCGGGAATTTGAGCCATCCCAAGAGATATACTCCGAGAAGTCCGAAGATCACTATCCACAGGGCGAGGAATGTCTCGCGGTCGAGGATATGCCATCCGTAGGCAAGGTCGGCCACCGACAGAAACTTCAGGGCGAAGGCGAGTTCGATGAATCCCAATACCACCTTCACCACATTCATCCATCCTCCCGATTTCGGTGCCGATTTCAGCAGACTTGGGAACATGGCGAAGAGAGTGAACGGAATGGCAAGGGCGATGGCAAATCCGAGCATACCGATGGTGGGGGCGAGGATGCTGCCCTGAGTGCTCACTGCCACAAGCAGGAATCCGATGATGGGACCAGTGCATGAGAACGACACCAACGTCAGTGTGAATGCCATGAGGAATATGCTCAGCAGTCCGCTTGTATTCTCCGACTTGGCGTCAATCTTGTTGCTCCACGATGAAGGCAGTGTTATCTCGAACGCTCCGAAGAACGAAGCTGCGAACACCACAAGTAGCAAACAGAAGAAGATGTTGAACACGGCATTGGTGGATAGGGCGTTGAGGGCACTTGCTCCGAAGAGCAGTGTGACAACAAGACCTAACACCACATATATCACCACGATGGATATACCGTAGGTGACAGCCTCGCGGATAGCCTTCGAGCGTTCCTTGTTGCGCTTTAGGAAGAAGCTCACTGTCATGGGGATGATAGGCCATACGCATGGGGTGAGCAATGCGAGGAATCCTCCTATCAATCCGGCAAAGAAGATATATAGCAGTGAGGAGTCGGTGGGGGCTGCCTCATAGGCCTTCAGGTCGCTAATCACCGGTTGCCAGAGAGTGGCGGTGGTGGCCGAATCGGGGGCTGCGACATTCACAGCAGTGGCGACGGAATCGCTGCCTGCGGTGGCTCCTTCTTCTGCGGTTGCTCCTTCTTCACTGGCGGTGGCGGCAGCTTTTGCGGCGGCAGCATTATCGGCAGCATTGTCGGCTTTATCGGCAGCAGCGTCTTTGGCCACAGCGGGTGCATTTCCGCTCTTTATGAAATCCACGGATGTCGGTGGCATACATGTTTCGTCGTTGCATGCACCGTATTCCAGATAGCAGTTGATAGAGTACTGGGGTTTTGTGAATTTGATTTTCTGTATGAACGTCACGCTACCCTCGAAGTAGCGCAGTTTCATACCGAACATATTGTCAAACTGTGATATTTCCTTTCCCTTGTGGGTCAGGCCACCCACGGTTTTCACACCGTCCATCTTCGATGCGTTGAATGTGGCAGAGATTGGTCCGTCGTTGCCCAATCCAGTGGAATACACATGCCAACCGTTATCTATCTTGGCAGAAAACTCAATCTGAGCCTCGTCTCCCCCGAGCATCACGAGTTTTGATGTGAAATGCACTGGGTCAGCCATCTGAGCATTGATACAGATGGTAGTCACGAGCATAAATAATACAGATACTATCTTCTTCATTGATGTCGTTTTTTTTAAATTACCTTTATATATATAACAAGGTATATAGGAAAAAGGGTAATATAATGAGCAAAAATTAACTTTTTTCAACTGTTTCACTTCAGATCCAGTTCCACAGGGCAGTGGTCGCTGCCCATTATCTCGGTGTGAATCTTGGCATCGGCAATTCTATCGTTGAGTCGCTCAGATGTCACGAAATAGTCGATACGCCATCCAGTGTTCTTCTCTCTTGCCCTGAATCTGTACGACCACCATGAGTATGTCACCTGCTCAGGATACAGATGTCGGAATGTGTCGGTGAATCCGTTGCTGAGCCATGCTGTGAACTTTCCCCTCTCTTCGTCGGTGAATCCGGGGTTCATGCGGTTGGTCTTAGGATTCTTGAGGTCAATCTCCTGATGAGCCACGTTGAGGTCACCGCACACGATCACAGGTTTCTTCTCGTCGAGCCCCTTGATATATGCGAGAAAATCATCCTCCCATCTCATTCGGTAGTCAAGACGCTTGAGTCCGTCCTGCGCATTGGGCACATATACGCACACGAGATAGAACTCCTCCATCTCCAATGTTATCACGCGGCCCTCATGGTCGTGCTCGTCGATACCGATACCATAAGTAACGCTCACCGGAGTGTGGCGAGTGAATATAGCCGTACCCGAATAGCCTTTCTTTTCGGCATAGTTCCAATACGATGTATAGCCGTCGAATTCGAGGTCGAGTTGTCCTTCCTGCATTTTGGTTTCCTGCAGACAAAAGAAGTCGGCGTCAAGCTGCTTGAATATGTCGCAGAATCCCTTACCTGCGCAAGCTCTCAGTCCGTTAACATTCCATGATATGAATTTCATAATATCCTATTTAATTAATATAGGGAGCGAATAAAAGTTATCCGCTCCCTAATACAGTTGTGTTTTATTAAAATTTTGCCATTTTGATGGCGTCGATAGCACATTCGTCACCCTTGTTGCCGAGTTTACCTCCGCTTCGGTCCTTAGCCTGTTCCATGTTTTCGGTGGTGAGCAGACCGTAGATGATAGGAATCTCGTTCGAGGCGTTGAGTTTTGCTATTCCGTAGGTCACTCCCTGACAGATATAGTCGAAATGTGGAGTCTCTCCTCTAATAACGCTTCCCAAAACGATGATTGCGTCATATTCTCCACGCTTGGTCATCTGATGAGCTCCGTATATGAGTTCAAAACTTCCAGGCACTGTTTTCACGTGGATATTCTCGGGCAGTGCTCCGTGCTTCTCTAATGTAGTCACCGCTCCCTTGAGCAGAGCGTCGGTGATTTCCGGGTTCCACTCCGCCACAACGATGCCGAAGCACATGTTGCTTGCGTCGGGGATAGTCTTGCTGTCGTATTCCGACAAGTTATGATAAGCTGTTGCCATTATTTGGTTGCGCGTTCGATATACTTGTCGATAGTCTGATACTGCATTGAATATACATACTTCTCCTTGATCTCCTTGTAGAGTTCAAGAGCCTCTGCAGCCTTGCCCTGGCTTTCGAGGATTTCTCCAGCCTGGATAAGGAATGTGGGCGACAGACTGTTGTTGTCGGCATTCTTGGCTGCGTTCTTGAGGTGGCTTACAGCCTTGTCGAGCTGGTTGAGATGAGCGTAGGCATTGCCCAATGCGCCCTCTGCGGCAGGACTGATCATCTGGTCGTCCTTAGTGTCGAATTCCTCCAGATACTTTGCAGCCTCGTTCCACTTGCCCAGTCCGGCATAGCACAATCCAGCATAGAGGTTGGCGAGATTGCCAGCTTCGGTGCTGCTGTAGTCAGAAGCCACCTTCACGAATCCTGCATATCCTGCGCCATCTCCGTTGAGAGCCTTCTCATAGAGGTCCTGCTGAAAATACTCCTGTCCCTTAGCGAGGGCAGTGCTGGCCTTGTCCTCACGGGGAGCCGACACATACTGTTTGTAAACAATCACTCCGGCGATTACCACGATTACTGCGAGCACGCCATAGATAATAGCCTTCTTATACTTGAGGAAGAAGGCCTCCGATTTGTTGAGGGTCTCCTCTACATTGAGAGCGCCCTGCTGTTCATTAACATTTGCCATTTATTGTCTTTTGTTTTATTTTTTTCTTCGTTTTTCGTGCGATATGCACAAATTCGGGGCAAAATTAGCAAAAAATATGCAGATAATGAAATTTATTTCCGACTTTTTTTGCTTTTCCCCCCGAAAACTTGTAACTTTGCACGAAAATTATGCATTTTTGGGCAATGATACTCGAAAAACTTACCATATTGAACTATAAGAACATCGGTGAGGTCACTCTCGACTTCTCGCCGAAGGTAAATTGTTTTATCGGCCACAATGGGGTGGGTAAGACCAATGTTCTCGATGCCATACACTATCTTTCGTTCTGCCGAAGCAGCATCAGCAATACCGACTCTCAGGTGATACGCCACGGCGAGGAATTCTTTATGCTAGAGGGCAGATATGCCACCGACGAGGGAGAGCCCGAAATTGTTTATTGCGGAATGAAGCGTGGCACGAAGAAGCACTTCAAGCGCAACGGCAAGGAATACCGCCGTCTTTCGGAGCACATCGGACTCATACCTATCGTCATGGTAGCACCAGCCGACAATATGATTATCGACGGACAGAGCGAGGAGCGACGCCGACTGATGGACATGGTGATATCACAGTTCGACCATGCCTATATCGACCATCTCTCGCGCTACACCAAGGCCTTGCAGCAGCGCAATTCACTGCTTCGTCAGGATGAAGAGCCCGACGCCTCGTTGCTCGACGTACTCGAAGAGCAAATGGGCTATGAGGGCGAATGTGTCTTTGCCGCACGCGAGGCCTTTGTCAACGAGTTGATTCCCGTGTTCCAGCGTTACTACGAGGCAATCTCCGGAGGTCGCGAAGAGGTGGGTATCAGCTATGAGTCGCATTGCCGCCGCGGTCCTCTATGCGAGGTCATCCGTCGCGACCGATTCAAGGACAGGGCAGTTGGATATTCTCTTCACGGTGTGCATCGCGACGACCTGCTCTTCACCCTCGGCTCTCATCAGATGAAGCGCGAGGGCAGTCAGGGACAGAACAAGACATTTGCCGTGGCACTCAAACTGGCACAGTTTGACTTCCTCAAGCGCACTGCCTCGCGCACAACACCTCTGCTCCTGCTCGACGACATCTTCGACAAACTCGACTCCGACCGTGTGGAGCGTATTGTGGAGATTGTCAGTGCGTCGGGATTCGGACAGATATTCGTCACCGACACCAACCGCGACCATCTCGACAAGATACTTGCCCGCTCGGGTGGCGACTATAAGATTTTTGAAGTAAAGGGGGATTGGTAGTATGTTCAGAAGAGATGTAAAAAACATAAAAGACCTTGTGATGCAGAATCTGCGTGAGAATGGTCTTGAGACGCCTCTTTTGCAGAAGCGTCTTGTGGATGCGTGGCCTGAGGTGGCGGGTCCTTCGGTGGCTCGTTTCACCCGCGAGGTCTCCATCTACAATCAGGTGCTCTATGTCAAGCTCTCCTCGCCTGTCTTGCGCACCGAGCTCTCCATGCGTCGCCAGACGTTCATCGACAAACTCAATCACATCGTCGGGGCAAGGATTATCACCGACATCCGATTTAATTAGTTTTTTTAGGCACGGATGGACACGGCTTTTTCAAAGACACGGCTGGGCTGCGCGATGGGAATGGCTTCATTAGTTTAAAGGCTATACTAAAGTATAGACACGGCTCATTACCGCAGAAAAACAAACTAAGCCGTGAACTTGCGCCAGCAAACCGTAATCACGAAGTGCCGTGGATAATATCAATGCGGAGCCAAGCCGTGTCTTTATTAAAAATAAAGCCGTGGATTTCCG
>CAMBOI010000026.1 GCA_945869265.1 uncultured Prevotella sp.
AAAGAATAAACTCGTGATAGAACACATCCTTTTCAACTAAATTGCAGAAGAGCCACCTTATACAGGAAAAGACAAATAGTTGGCAAACAATTGTTTTTGGTGGTGAAGGTGCCCTTTGTGTGTTATATTCATAACTTATCATCGAAAAAGTGTAGGTTTTAACATATCGTAACGTCGAAAAAGTGTTGATTTTCCTTGGATATATCATCGAAAAAGTGTAATTTTGCATCCGAAATCACTACATAAAGCATTATGAAGAGACAGATATATTTCAGGAAAAGACAGAGTTTCTACGCGGTAATCTATCTCTTAAACTCTGTGGTTTTATAAACATTTGCAAAAATTGAGTTATATAATATAGTATGTGGTCGCTCGAAACATGCCTTTTTTATATCGTTTTTGAATGGTTTTGAGCGTGTTTTAGCTGAATTAACATGATTTTAACATAAAAATTGATGCAAATTTGCTCATAATTGCGCAGAAAATGCTCAAAAAATAGCAATTTTTTTATAAAAATGGCCTTCTTCTGCCACCTCTGTCACCCTTCTGCCACCTCTTCTGCCACCACTTAAACCCCAGATTATAAGATAATTAACCCTATAGGTGGCAGTAGTGGCAGTAAAATTTATAAAAATTACAGTATAGAGGAGGAGTAACAATAGCCTAAATCATGTTATCATAATAGTAGTAATAAAGGTATATGGACAAGGCAAGTGAAGTTATAAAAATAGTCGAGTGGAATTTTAAAGGGCACGGTACTTGTTTTATATTCCGCACTGCGGAACGTACGTTCCCCATTGCGGAATGTACATTCCCCACTGCGGAATATACGTTCCGCAGTGGGGAATATAAATAAGAAGCTAAATACTTGCAAATCTAAGACGGGTTTATATAGAAATTGTAATAGAAATAACTCAAAGATTCAAATACCGCAAGATTATGGTATCATAACAGTTGATGATAATTTGACGATAATGCAGTAGTCAAAAATATTGGAAGCCATTGGATAAAAAAGCAAAAATCACAGGTCGTATATCTTCAGAAGCTTTCTTACCCTTGAGTCGAGGGCTTTGTTGCGCATTTGTCCGAGATAATTGCCGAGACGCTCCACGTCGAGACGCTTGGTGATGAAATTCTTGTCCAGTTTCAAGCGTTCCAACTCCTCCTCATTGTCATAGAAAGGATATAGATAAAGTAAGTCTAAGAGTGCCTTTTCGGGAAGGGCGAGCATCCAAGTTTGTGATGGCGAATTGAATGTTGACTTTTCGGGTGGCAACATCACTGGTTTGTAACCAAAGAATAACTCTGACTTGACGTTCTGATATGAATACTGACCGAAGTCATTTTCGAAATGAGCGGTCTTTAATGTTGTTACGGATGTGATGCTTGTCACCTCATCTGGTATCATGCCATATATACTGAGAGCCGTGCGGAGACTTACATACGACGGATTGTAAATCTTTCCGGCGACATAGCGTGAGAATTCCGAACGCTGAATCATATCAGGGAAGGCATACCACCCCTGCCTTAGTCTAACGAGAAGTCCCTTTTTGGTCCATCGTGTAAGACTATTCCTGTCAAAAGCAGGGAAATAATTCCTTGCCTGATGTATTGAAAAACATCCTTCAATCTGTAATCGTTCTTTGAATTCTATATATCCAACCATAACTTTATTTCTAAAACGCTGCAAAATTAATGCTTTTTGGAAACAAAACCAAGCTTTTTGGCATAAATTTTTGTCGTGCTAAATGTTTTTAACCTTTAACACCATTTATTATGAAGTTTAAAGAGGTAATTATCATTCATGGCGATGTTTACCTTGCCATTTGCGTTAAGATGAATGTCGCCCCCGTTGAAATCGACGAATTTGTCGGTTGCAAACGATGGAATCGACATAGTAAGAAAAAATATCAAAGACATACACATTCTCATAAAAGATCGCATTTCGGCGCGTGCTCGTCCCAAGCAGTTCTCGGCAACCTTGTAACTTATTCCCAAGGTTTCGGTGATATCAGCCACCTTCTTTCCTTCGTAAATGCTCATTCTGTATATGATTTGATAACGTTGTGACATAGTTGAAATACCCTTCTCAAGTTTCTCGCTTATGTCGTGGGCATATATCTCGGATTCCATATCATGCCAAGTGGAATGGGTTGATGCGAGTTCTTGACATGCTTGTCGTTTATAGGAACAATGCCTGACATAGTCGAAACACATGTTGAGAAGTGTCTTATGAACAAGTGCGGGCAAACTGCGCTCGATGATAAGTCCCTTGATATTGAGTATCCTGACAAAGCAGTCCTGCACAATATCCTCTGCAACGAAATCGTTCTTGACGATTTTCCTTGCAAATCCTCTCATCTCTGCAATGTTTTTCTGATAATAGTCAGATAATATTTTGTTATTGTTCATAATTGCGAAAGTTTTGGGTGCAAAGTTAAGAATATATTCGCAGAATGAACTGCAAATTTGTAGCTAATACTTTACTATTTGTATCATTTTTGGGATTTAATGCCTTTGGGGTGTCTTTTTTCTTGCCTATTGCTTGCGATAAGCCGATGGAGACATGCCCACATGCTCCTTGAAGAACCTGCCGAGGAACGACTGGTTGGCGAAATGCAGTTCGTCGGAAATCTCCTTAATGGTCATTGTTGATGTCTTCAGCAGTACCCTGGCTTCGAGTGTGACATACTTGTCGATCCATTCGTTAGGAGTGTTTTTACTCACCGACTTTACCGTCTCCGACAGATATTTGGGAGTAATGCACATCTGTTCTGCATACCAGCTCACTCTACGTTCGTGCTTGTAATTGTCCTCTACAAGTTTGATGAATTGTGTGAAGATGGCATCTGCCCTTGTCTGTCGTTTGTTCTCTATCTGCTGCACACGATAAATGACATTGCTCAGGTCGTAGAACATTGTCAGTACCAAGGTCCTCACGAGGTCGCGACGGTAATGGTTATTTGTTTCCGCTATCTTCTTCTTGAGGAAGAAGAAATAATCCTTGAATGTCTGAACCTCATCTTCGTTGAGCGACACTACGGGATGATTGCGCGAGAAAAGGAAAAGAAGCGACACGTCCCTTACGTCGTTCACCACCTCATAGAAGAAGTTCACCGATAGCATCATGGCAAGTCCGTTGGCATCGTTTGATGCGACATAGTTGTCAATGACGTGACGGTCGGAGATGATTATGATATCATTCTTCTGCACGTCATGTCTTTGGGTGTCGATAGTGAATTGGGCGCTTCCCTCGGTGCATAGAGCTACAAGTATGAATGTCATTCTGCGAGGTTGTCCTGTAAAGGCAAGCGACGTCAGTTTGTCACTCAGTATGATGTCGTCGGCAATGAAGTCCGACGTTGAGTGGTCTTCCTGTGCTATTCGGAAGTTAGTGTTTCTGATAAGTTCCTTGTTCATGAGTTTGGGTTTAAATCACTCTTATAGTCTTGTTAGCCTTGGTCTTGACAGTCTTGGTAATACCATTCACACATATAGTGACTTTACCTTTCTTTACCGATGAAATAGTCAGTTCCGTCACCTTAGAGTCATTCCATTTCATTGCAATCTCATAACCGCCACGGGCGCGAATACCGCTCACATTTCCGTCCTTCCATTCCAGAGGTAGGGCAGGAAGGAGAGAGATGGTGTTGCCGTCGCTTTGTATTAGCATCTCGCATACTCCCGCTGTACCTCCGAAGTTGCCGTCGATCTGGAATGGTGGGTGGGCGTCAAAGAGATTTGGGTAAGTGCCTCCCGAGCTTCGTTTGTCCTCGCCTTGGTAGTTGTCGGGACTAACGTATGTCAGCAGTTTTTGGTAGATATGGTATGCTTGTTTGGCATCCTTGAGTCGTGCCCATAGGTTGATACGCCATCCTGTGCTCCATCCCGTTGTCTCGTCGCCTTTGATTTCTAGGGATTTTCTACATGCATTCATCAACTCAGGTTGTCCGTCGGTGATATGTCGTCCGGGATACAGACCTATGAGGTGCGACTGGTGTCGATGTTTCCAGTCCCAGTCTTCCCAGTCGTAATACCACTCCTGTAGATTTCCCCTGGTGCCAATCTGATAGGGGTGGAGCTTGTTGAGGCAATTAGTCATCTTTGCCCTTAGCTCTTTGTCAATGCCAAGAGCCTTAGCTGCCTTGATGGTATTTATGAGCAACTCGCGGATAATGGCAAGATCGGCCGTTCCGCCATACATTGTCATACCATGATAGCCTTTGTCGGTCTTGTATTCATTTTCGGGAGATGTGGATGGAGCAGTAATGAGTTCCTCGGGATTGTTGGGATTGGGAATGAGCCATGCCATACAGAACTCGGCAGCTCCCTTCATCAGCGGATATGCTGTAGAGCGAAGATATTCTGTATCGAGACTAAAGAGATAATGATCCCATAGGGCGTTGACGAGCCATGCGCCACCCATGTTCCAGTTGGCCCATTCTGGCCACTCGCGCTTTTCTCCCACGGGGTTGGTCATTGCCCAGAGGTCACTGTTATGGCTTGAGCACCAGCCCTGTGTGATGCCATAGTAATTCTTGGCAGTGAATTTGCCATTGGCTGCCAATGCAGCTATGAAGTTATCGAGTGGCATTGCCATTTCCGGCATATTAGCTACTTCGGCGGGCCAATAGTTTTCTTCGAGATTGATGTTCACCGTATAGTTGCCCCTCCAAGGCGACCACAAATGTGGGGTCCACAGTCCTTGCAAGTTGGCGGGAACCCCGGGGGTGCGTGAGCAGCTGATAAGTAGGTATCTGCCGTATTGGGCATAGAGTGTCTCAAGATATGTATTGCCGCCCTTATTGTCGGTATAGTCCTTGAGCTGTTGTGCCGTAGTGCGCTGAGTGTCGAAGGTGGCATTGCCGAGTGTCAGTTGGAATCTGTCGTATATGGCCTTGTAGTCGGCAATATGTCGCTCGCGCAGTTGGTCGTAAGAATAATTCACCAAATGCCATGCGTCGTCGGCAGCTTGTTCGATATATCTTGCTCCCTCGTTGACTGGATGTTTGTCAAAGCCGTTGAAACTGGTGGCGTTAACGAAATACACCATGGCTTCGGTGGCTCCATTGATAAGTATGGTGGAATCGCTTGTCAGTATTTTTCCACCATCTATCCTTGCCGTCAGTATGCCTGAGAAGTGAATACTGTTCATGGGGTCGCCAGTGGCATGTCCGTTGATGGTGAGGGAAGCTGACAGACTCCCGACAGCCCCACTGTTGTCTCCCGAGGTGGACGTTTGGCTACTCTTTACCTTGTGTGGGACGAGTGATGTGAGCGTAAGTAGGCAGTTAATTGCTCCTTTGCGGTCGGCCCTTATCCTCATGGCAATCATCTTGTCGGGATTGGAGGCGAAGTATTCCCTTGTGTATCTCACTCCACCTTTTATATATGTATCGCGACAGAGAGCACTGTCGATGTCGAGTTCGCGATAGTATCCCGTAGCTGCCGTGGTGTTGTCGTCGATGATATGCATAGTGGCAAGTGGCTGATAGAACTGCGAGTTATTGCCTTGCACATGCAGTTGCAGTGAATCTGCCAAATTATAGTCCTCATTGAAAAGGGCTTTCCTGATTTCCGGAATCCACTTGTGCGCCCCCTCGTCGTCATTGCGGTTTACGGGTTTTCCTGTCCAGAAGGTGATGTCATTAAACTGTATCATGTTATCCTCGGTGCCTCCATATATGAGTGCTCCGAGTTTTCCGTTGCCAATGGGCAATGACTCTTCAAAGAATTCCCCTGGGGTGTCATACCACAGTTTCATTGGCAAACTTTGGGCATGTGATGCAATCGAAATAATGACAGATAAGATAAAGATGGTAGTTCTGGACATAATGATGATTTTGTAGGTTATTATTATTTGGAAAGACTATTGGGATTAAGAATTAAAAATTAAGAATTAAGAAAAATAGTGGTATTATTACTAACTTTCTTAATTCTTAATCTTCAATCTCCAATATATTAAGCGTCGATATTAGCGTAGGTGGCGTTCTTCTCTATGAACTCTCGACGTGGCTCAACGTCATCGCCCATGAGCATAGAGAATATTTCGTCAGCCTCGGCTGCGTTCTCGATAGTCACCTGCTTCAGAAGGCGTGTGGCGGGATTCATTGTCGTTTCCCAAAGTTGCTCGGGGTTCATCTCACCAAGACCTTTGTAGCGTTGGGTGTGCAGACTCTTTCCGTCCTCCACACCATTGCCCCATTTGTCGAGGAACGCCTGACGTTGTTGGTCGGTGTAGCAGTATTCCTTTGCCTTGTTCTTGTATGTACAGAGGTAAAGAGGTGGAGTGGCGATATATAAATGTCCCTCCTGAATGATCTTCGGCATAAAGCGATAGAAGAGAGTCATGATGAGAGTGTCGATGTGCGAACCATCGACATCGGCGTCGGTCATGATGATAATCTTGTCATAACGCAGTTTGTCGATATTTGCCTCTTTGTCACCCTCGCCCTCAACACCGAAGCGCACTCCGATGCTCTGGATGATGTTCATCACCGACTCGCTCTCGAACACCTTGTGCCACATCACCTTCTCCACGTTGAGGATCTTTCCTCGCAGAGGCAGGATGGCTTGGGTGTATCTGTCGCGACCCTGTTTTGCCGAACCACCGGCAGAGTCTCCCTCGACGAGGAAGATTTCACATTCCTTCGGATCCTTGTTCGAGCAGTCGGCCAGTTTGCCAGGGAGTCCGCCACCTGTCATCGGGTTCTTGCGCTGAACGCTCTCGCGTGCCTTGCGGGCTGCAATACGTGCAGTGGCAGCCAATATCACCTTGTCGCATATCTGCTTAGCTTCCTTCGGATGCTCCTCAAGGTAGTTTGCAAGAGCTTCGCCCACAGCCTGCTGTACTGCACCTGCCACTTCAGAGTTACCGAGTTTGGTCTTGGTCTGTCCCTCAAACTGAGGTTCTGCCACCTTGATGGATATGACAGCAGTTAGACCCTCACGGAAGTCCTCACCGGCAATCTCTATCTTAGCCTTCTCAATCTGCTTGGATATAACAGGGTCGGCATCCGCATATTTCTTCAATGTGCGGGTGAGAGCCATACGGAATCCCACAAGGTGCGTACCGCCCTCGATGGTGTTGATGTTGTTCACGTATGAGTGGATATTCTCACTATAGTCGGTGTTGTACATCACAGCCACCTCGATAGGTATGCCTTGCTTCTCAGTCTTCAGATAGATGACATCGTCGAAGAGATGTGTACGGTGGCGGTCAACGTAGCGAACGAACTCCTTGAGTCCGTCCTTGGCGTGGAACACCTCCTGCTTTGTATTTCCTTCTTCGTCGGGACGCATGTCAGTAAGCGTGATGGTGATGCCGGCATTCAGATAAGCCAGCTCTCTCATTCGCTTTGCAATGATGTCATACTTATAGGTCGTAGTGGTGAATACGGTGGGGTCGGGCCAGAACTGCTGGCGTGTACCAGTGAGTTCAGTCTCACCAACAACCTTTACCGAGTAAAGCGGCTTACCCTTTTCATACTCCTGCTGATAGATCTTGCCGTCGCGGAACACCTGCGACAACATATGTGTGGATAGAGCGTTCACACAGCTGACGCCCACACCGTGGAGACCGCCGCTGACCTTGTATGAACCCTTGTCAAACTTACCTCCTGCGTGGAGCACAGTCATTACCACCTCAAGAGCCGACTTATGCAGCTTCTTGTGTTCATCCACAGGGATACCACGTCCATTGTCCTGTACGGTGATCGACTCGTCTTCGTTGATGGTGACTTCGATATGAGTGCAATAGCCAGCCATTGCCTCGTCGATAGAGTTGTCCACGGTCTCGTTCACCAAGTGGTGCAGACCCTTTTCACTGATGTCACCAATATACATGGCCGGACGCTTGCGCACGGCCTCCAATCCCTCAAGCACTTGAATATTGCTCGCGGAATAGTTACTTTCCTTGTTTATGTCTTCTGCCATAATTGCTTTTAATCTCTAAGTGGTTGCAAAGATACAAAAAAAAAATCAAATGGCGAAATAATTGATGCTAAAAATAAACAAAATGATATAAAATAAGCCACATACTCGCTGAGTATGTGGCTTATGATATCTTAGAAGTGATGATTATCCTAAGCTGTTTACATGAAGTGCAAGGCTTGACTTCAAGTTTGCAGCCTTGTTCTTGTGGATAATGTTGGTCTTAGCCAACTTGTCCAGCATCTTCTGTACAGTTGGATACAACTTAACTGCCTCCTCCTTGTCAGTGAGGGCACGCAGCTTGCGAACGGCGTTGCGCATTGTCTTTGCATAGTACTTGTTATGCAGCGCCTTTTTCTTGTCCTGACGGATTCTCTTAAGTGATGATTTGTGGTTTGCCATCTTTTTTTTCTTCTTTTATTTTTACTTTTGTAGTCCCTAGGAGAGTCGAACTCCTCTTTAGAGAATGAAAATCTCTCGTCCTAACCGATAGACGAAGGGACCAACTGTCGATTTTGCGGGTGCAAAGTTACATCTTTTATTTCATTTAACAAAATATTTCTATGAAAAAATACATCTTTTTGATGTTTTTTTAGAAAAATGTGCCTCTTTGAGCGTGTTTTTAGCAAAAAAATGCCTAACTTTGCACCAACTATCGACTTTTATGTAATGCTGACAAAGACAACGGCAATAGTTATGCACAACATCAAATATGGTGATTCTAAGATGATTGTGGATATGTTCACCCGTGCTCATGGGCGGATGTCGTTTGTAGTATCCATTCCCAAGTCCTCAAAGTCGAAGTTGCGCAAGCAGTTCTTCCAGCCTCTTTCCATGCTTTCGCTTGAGTATGACTACCGTCCTAAGGTGCAGTTGCAGAAGATAAGGAATGTGGCATTGTTCCATCCTTATTCATCCTTGCCTTTCGACATCGACAAGCTCACGGTGGGTATGTTTATATCCGAATTTCTGTATCACTCGCTTTATGGCGAGCAGGCCAACGAGCCGATGTTCGACTATATCTACGACAGTTTGCAGTGGTTTGACGGTTCTCCCTCGCCAACTGCCAATTTCCACCTTGTCTTTATGATGCGCCTGTCGCTCTTCCTCGGCTTCTATCCCAATCTCGACGATTATGCCTCGGGTTGTGTCTTCGACTTGCGCAATGGCAGCTTCTCGTCGGTGGCACCACTCCATTCCGATTACCTTTTGCCCGAAGAGGCTTCTCAGATGTCATTGATGATGCGCATGAACTATTCCACTATGCACCTATTTAAATTTACGCGTGCGCAACGCAACCGACTTCTTGATGTCATTGTGCAGTACTATCGCCTTCATATCCCGGGATTTCCCGAAATGAAGTCGCTCGACGTACTTAGAAATATATATGATTAGAAAAACAAAAAGGGGCATAACTCTCGTCATGTCCCTTTTGTTCTTAATCACTTAAAAGCCTTACGGATCAAATTACTTTCCGTGGTTTTCGTCGGATACTGTCAACTTCTTGCGACCCTTAGCTCGGCGTGATGCCAATACTCTGCGGCCGTTCTTTGTAGCCATTCTTTCACGGAAACCGTGCTTGTTGACCCTTCTTCTGTTGTGTGGCTGAAATGTTCTTTTCATTACTTTATTACTATTTTTATTGTTGTTTTCTTCACTTTGGGGTGCAAAAGTACACATAATTTTCGAAATAACCAAGAAATAAATGAAATTTAGCTATTTTTTTTATGTTTTTTTCGGAAAAAGCAGTAACTTTGCACCCGAAATCACGTAAAATACATTATATTTAAGGTTTATGATTAATTCACAAGACATTAAAAAAGGAACATGCATCCGCATGGATGGAGGCATTTGGGTCTGCATCGATTTCCAGCACAGAAAGCCCGGAAAGGGAAACACAGTAATGAACACAAAGTTGAAGAACGTGACCGACGGACGTGTGCTCGACCGCACATTCCAGGTGGGATTCAAGCTTGAGGACGTGCGCATCGAGCGTCGCCCCTATCAGTACCTCTATGAGGATCCTACAGGACGCATCTTCATGAATCAGGAGACTTTCGAGCAGATTCCCATCGCCAACGACCTCGTTATCGGTGTGGAGTATATGAAGGAAAGTGATATCGTGGAAGTTGTTACCGACACTACCGATGGTACTATCCTCTATGCAGAAATGCCAGTGAAGACCAACCTTCGCGTCACTCACAGTGAGCCCGGAGTAAAGGGTGATACAGCCACCAACGCCACAAAGCCTGCTACTCTTGAGACAGGTGTTGAGGTGCGCGTGCCTCTCTTCATCAACGAGGGCGACCTCATTCAGGTTGACACTCGCGACGGAAGCTATCTCAGCCGTGTGAAGGAGTAATTCTTTTATAAAAAATAAAAATTAAGGTTCTTTTGAAGTATTCGATTATTGTTCCGGTGTTCAATCGCCCAGATGAGGTGGATGAACTGTTGCAGAGTCTTGTAGGTCAGACACTGGAGGACTTTGAGGTCGTCATCGTAGAGGATGGTTCGGAGAAACCGTGCAAGGACGTGTGCGACAAATATGCGGGAAAAATAGATTTGAAATACTTCATGAAGAAAAACTCAGGTCCCGGGCAGAGCCGCAACTATGGTGCAGAGCGCGCCAATGGCGAGTATCTCATAGTACTCGACTCGGATGTGGTTCTGCCCGAGGGCTATCTTAAGGCTGTGGATGATGAGTTGAGGCGTGAGCCCGCTGATGCCTTTGGCGGTCCGGATTGCGCCCACGACTCTTTCACCGAGACTCAGAAGGCCATCAGCTATTCAATGACAAGCTTCTTCACCACCGGAGGTATCCGTGGCGGCAAGAAGAAACTCGACAAGTTCTATCCCCGTTCGTTCAATATGGGCATTCGTCGTGATGTCTATATGCGTCTTGGCGGTTTTTCCAAGATGCGATTTGGCGAGGATATAGATTTCTCCATCCGTATCTTCAAGGCAGGATGTAAGTGTCGCCTCTTCCCCGAGGCATGGGTATGGCATAAGCGTCGCACAGATATGCGCAAATTTTTCCGTCAGGTATATAATAGTGGTATCGCGCGCGTGAACCTTTATAAAAAATATCCAGAGTCGCTCAAATTGGTGCACCTCCTGCCGATGGTGTTCACCGTGGGAGTGATATTGCTCTTCCTCGTAGCCTGCTTCGGCAGGATAATGATGGTGTATGGCAATCCCGCCGATTTCTATTCTTGGTATTATCTTGTGGTAGGTGCACTTAGTCCTATCCTGTTTTTCTCGCTTCTTATCTTCATCGACTCGTCGATACGCAACAAGAGTCTGCCCATCGGTTTTATATCCATTGGAGCAGCATTCGTGCAACTCACAGGATATGGATTTGGTTTTATATCAGCATGGTGGAAGCGTTGCATTCTCGGACATGACGAATTTCATGCTTTCGAGAAGACATTCTATAAATGACAGTATAAAAGGCTTGGTGAATGAAACTGTCAATAAAAGATTGGGACGAGGCCGACATGCCGAGGGAGAAACTCGAGCGGTTAGGGGCAGAGGCATTGAGCAATGCCGAACTGCTTGCCATTCTCATTGGCTCCGGTTCGATAAAGGAAAGTGCTGTTGATCTGATGAAGCGCGTGATGAGCGACTGCAACAACAATCTTAATACATTGGGAAAGTTGACCATCACCGACTTGATGAAGTATAATGGAGTAGGGCCAGCCAAGGCAATAACCATATTGGCAGCATGCGAATTGGGTAAGCGTCGTCAGGCCGAAAAACCCGAAGAGAGGGTGAAGCTCGATTCAGCACTTGCCATCTATAAGGAGATGCACCCGGTGATGCAAGACCTTGATGTGGAGGAAGGATGGGTGTTGCTGATGAATCAGAATTTCAAGTTGATAAAGAAGATGTGCATATCCCGTGGTGGTCTCACCGAAACAGCCATCGACGTGAGAGTAATCATTAAGCAAGCCATCATGAGCAATGCCACAGTGATAGCCCTCTGTCATAATCATCCGAGTGGCGGTCTGAGGCCCAGTGGTGCCGACGATTCTCTCACCAACAAGGTGAAGGACGCATGCAATCTGATGCGCCTGTTTTTCCTCGATCATGTCATTATTACCGACGGAGGATATTATTCATATAGCGAAGAAGGAAGGACTTAACTTCTTTTAACGCGAAAGGACGCAAGATTTCTTTTTTTACTGCATTTAGAGGGTGTAAGTATAACAAAAAGAAATGAGAAATATCATGAAAAGAATTAAGACATTGATGCTACTTATGGTAGTGGCTTTAACTGCAGTATCACTGCAGTCATGTGATAACGACGATGATGATGACTATCCAGAGTTTAATCTCGCCACAGTGACATTGAAGGCTCCCACTGTGGATGGTGGCAAGTGGTTTATGCAGTTGGACGACTCAACAGCACTTGAGGCAACGAACATCGCCAGTCATCCCTACGACAACAAGGAACTGAGAGCCTACATCCGTTATAATGACATAAAGGATATGACGAATGCTCCTACATCCAGAAGTACTATCCAGAAGATGTATTCGGTGAATGTTCTCACCATCGACACTATCCTCACCAAGAAGATGGACCCAATGGTGGAAAACACAGCCGAGGAATATGGCAATGATCCAGTGGAAGTGGTGAACAGTTGGGAGACAGTGGCTGAGGACGGATATATGAACATCCGCTTCCGCACCCGTTGGGGAAACAACATCAAGCATAGGGTGACACTCGTGCATCGCACTGATGCCGAAGACCCATATACAGTGGAGTTCCTGCACAACGCCAATGGCGACACCAACGGACAGGTGGCCGACGGTATGGTGGCATTCCGTCTCGACGACTGCTTCAACGAGGGCAACAAGCCAATCGAGATCACCCTCAAGTGGAAGTCATACTCAGGAGAGAAATCAGCAAAATTTAAATATATACCTCGAAAGGATTAAAATTAGATGAAAGACAGCGAGAAGTCAATGGCCGAAGGTATTCGCAAGGGAGACAACCATGCGATGAGGGACTTCTATACCTCTTACGGCGGACTTCTCACTGCTGTCTGTTCAAGATACATTGCTGATGATGATGACGTTAAGGACGTCATACAGGAATCTTTGCTAAGCATAATATCTAATATAAACACATTTGAATACCATGGAAAAGGCTCGCTGAGAGCATGGGCAACACGGATAGTCGTCAACCATGCTCTCGGCTTTCTTCGTAAGAAAAAACTTACCTCCTCCCTCTTTGTGGATAATAGTAAGGATATTGCCGATGATGATGTGGATGACTCACCGCCCGATATCGGTAATATACCGGCTGGAGTGGTGACGGAGATGATAAGGCAATTGCCCGATGGCTACAGGATGGTGTTCAACCTATATGTTGTT
This sequence comes from uncultured Prevotella sp., assembly GCA_945869265.1. GTDB lineage: Bacteria > Bacteroidota > Bacteroidia > Bacteroidales > Bacteroidaceae > Prevotella. Next base: position 13,312 of record CAMBOI010000026.1, read on the forward strand.
GAAGGCAAAAGCCATAAGGAGATATCCCGATTATTGGGAATCAAGGAGGATTCCTCGGCATCACAATTACATCGCGCCAAGGCAATATTGGCAAAAAAGATAACGGAATACAGAACAAAATCAAGGCAAGAGATATGAAAGACAAATGGACACAACAGTTTCAAGGGAAGTTGGACGGCTATGAGATGGCTGCCCCGGAGATGGAGTGGACTGAACTCGACAAGGCTCTTGCTGATAATGATCTTGCCAAGAACAAACGGCCATCCATGACCCTTGTTTGGGGACGACGGTTGGCTGCAGCTGCGGCTGTGGCTCTGATGGTCATCGGAGGGGCGAGAGTGCTGCTGCCGGAGCTTGAAGGGGGAAGAGATGAGGCCCCGGAGCAAAACTCCGGGGAACGGTGGCTCTCTCAACAACACGATATAACGGCAGGACATGAGGAGAAAACGGCAGGACATGAGGAGAACACTGCTGGAAATGAGAAGGGGCTGCTGGCTATGGCCGAGGCGGATAATATCCAATCAACAACCGCTGTAGCGGATGATAATAATATTAATAATAAGGACGTTGATGGTGGAATAAGAGCAAGTAGAAGTGGGGATTATCAGAAGAGCACGAGCAAGAAAGATGATATATTCAGAAGCAAGAAAGATGATATTTTCAGGAGCAAGAAATATAATCATCGCACAAAATATCATGGTGGCGAACTGATGGCTGCCGTTTATATGCAGAATGCTATGAGTGGCAATGGGACAATGGGTGGTATGACAGGAGTGATGAATTCCACCTCGGTCTCCAATTCTCCCTATGGAATGGTAAGTGATGAGTTTCGTGTCGGCAGTCTTGATTTCCTTGCCGAAAGCAATCCAAAGAATGTGCGCTATGATCACAGCCGTCCGATAAAGGTGGGATTAAGCGTAAAATATAATATCGACAACCATTGGAGTCTGTCCTCGGGATTAACCTATAGCTATCTGCGCTCCTCGTTCGACTATTCCGAGGGAAAGGCATTCGGTAGCGGAGTGCAGAAACTGCATTATGTCGGTTTGCCTCTTGCTGCTAGTTATAATGTCGTTTCAGCCAAGAAACTGAAGGTGTATCTCACTGCCGGTGGGGAAATGCAAAAACTCGTGAGCGGAAAGGCCACTATGGATGGAGTGAATATCCCCGAGGAAGACAAAAAACATGACATAAAAGAGGGAGGCATGCAATGGTCGTTGAATGCCGCCATAGGAGCTGAATATAACTTTGTGGATAACTTCGGTATATACATCGAACCCGGGGTGAGTCATTATATCGACAACCACAGCAGTGTGGAGAATTTCTATAAGTATAAACCCACCAATTTCAGTCTTAACGTGGGCTTAAGATTAAGCTTACGATAGAAAAAACAACAAAGAAGACGGAAAAAATCAAAAAAGTCGGCGGAATATTTGGTATTTCCGCCGATTTTCTTTATTTTTGCAAATAAAAACAAGATACACTTATGACAGCAGAAGAAAAAACAAAGATAGAGGAGAGGATTGTGGATGTGTTGAAGACCGTCTATGACCCCGAGATTCCTGTGAATATCTACGACCTTGGACTTATCTATAAGATAGATGTAAAGGACAACTGTGATGTGGATATCGACATGACATTCACCGCCCCATCGTGTCCGGCTGCCGACTTCATTCTCGAGGACGTGCGCCAGAAAGTGGATTCTCTCGAGGGAGTGAAGAATGCAGTGGTCAACCTCGTTTTCGAGCCTATTTGGGATCAAAGCATGATGACCGAGGAGGCGAGAGTGGAGCTGGGGTTTGAGTAGATTGAAAATTGAAGATTGAAGATTGAAAATTGAAAATTGAAGATTGAAAGATTGAAAAATTGAAAGATGGGATGAAGAATGTATATTTCCTTTCGGACGCTCATTTGGGCTCCCTTGCCATCGACCACAGCCGAATGCATGAGCGCAGGCTGGTCAGGTTTCTCGACAGCATCAAGAACAAGGCTGCCGCCATCTATCTCCTTGGCGACATGTTCGACTTCTGGTATGAGTTCAAGTATGTCGTGCCCCGTGGATACACCCGATTCTTAGGCAAACTGTCCGAACTGTCGGATATGGGCGTTGAGATACACTACTTCACTGGCAACCATGATATCTGGGCATTCGATTATCTGGAGAAGGAATGTGGAGTGATATTGCACAAGCAACCACTTACAACAGAGATCTATGGCAAGATATTCCTGCTTGCCCATGGCGACGGATTGGGTGATCCCGACAAGAAATTCAAGTTTCTTCGTGCCCTCTTCCATAGTAAGGTGTGCCAATTCCTCTTCTCCTCCATCCATCCCCGATGGAGCATGTGGCTAGGATTGACATGGGCGAAGCATAGCCGCATGAAGCGCAACAACAACGAGGAACCTCCGTATATGGGCGAGAATCGCGAGCATCTCGTGCTCTATACCAAGGAATATATCAAGACTCATCCCGATGTGGATTATTTCATCTATGGACATCGTCATATCGAGATCGACCTCCAACTCTCGCGCAAGTCGAGGATGATAGTCCTTGGCGACTGGATTACACAGTTCTCATACGTCGTGTATGACGGTGAGCACATGTTTATGAGTGAATATATCGAAGGCGAGAGCCAACCCTGATATTTGGGGAGTTAAATCCTTTAACTCCATAATAATTATATCGCAATGAACGTAAAGATAGAAGACTCGTGGAGAGAACATCTCAGTGAGGAATTTGCAAAACCGTATTTCACCGAACTCACGAATTTCGTGCGTCAGGAGTATCAGACTGCCACATGCTATCCCCCCGGGCGACTGATATTCAATGCCTTCAATCTCTGTCCGTTCGACAAGGTGAAGGTGGTGATTATCGGACAAGACCCCTATCACGGACCGGGGCAGGCACACGGACTCAGTTTTTCGGTATGCGACGGAGTGACCTTCCCTCCTTCCCTTCAGAATATCTTCAAGGAGATACAGCAAGACCTTGGCACCCCAATTCCTCTGACAGGCAATCTCACGAGATGGGCTGAGCAAGGGGTGCTTCTGCTGAATGCCACCCTCACCGTGAGGGCACACCAACCCGCAAGTCATCAAGGCCACGGGTGGGAGCAGTTTACCGATGCCGCCATAAAGGCACTCAATGCCCATCGCGACAATCTCGTCTTCATCCTGTGGGGAGGATATGCCCGCAGCAAGGCATCGCTCATCGATGCTTCGCGCCATCTCGTGCTGCAGTCGGTACATCCCTCGCCGATGTCAGCCAATCGTGGAGGATGGTTTGGCAACCATCATTTCTCGCGTGCCAACGCCTATCTCGTTGAACATGGACAAGAGCCAATAAACTGGTGATTCCTTTTTTTTGAAAAATATGATAATAGATATTGACAACGTATTGATAACCACCGACATACTGTCGGAGATGTTCTGTTGCGACCTCGATGCCTGCAAGGGCGAGTGTTGCGTTGAGGGAGATGCCGGAGCACCCGTCACTCTCGACGAGATAGCCGGTATCGAGGCTGTTCTCGATGATGTGTGGAATGACCTCACGGCTTCCGCCCAGAGTGTCATCGACCGCCAAGGTGTTGCCTATACCGATCAGGAAGGCGATATGGTGACAAGTATCGTCGGTGGCAAGGATTGCGTGTTCACCTGCCACTCCGACGGATGTTGCTTTTGTGCCCTCGAGAAGGCCTATCGTGATGGGCGCACTCAGTTTTGCAAGCCCATCAGTTGCGCCTTGTATCCCATACGCGAGGTGAAGTTGAAGAACGGACTCACAGGTCTCAACTACCACCGTTGGGATGTGTGCAAGGCGGCAGTCAAGAAAGGTTGCGAATTGCAATTGCCTGTATATAAGTTTCTTAGGGAACCACTCATCCGCCGTTTTGGCGAAGAGTGGTATAAGGCCCTTGAGGAGGCAGCCGACGAGCTGCGTGCCCAAGGGATTATTTAATCTAAGGTGCTAACGGACTTAGAGTGACTTTACAGCCAATTCCACTCCCGAGTCGATGGCATTCTTGATGTCTTTGCCACCTTTGCTCACCTTACACAGAGTGACATCCTCGCCCATGATCTCATGCACCTTTAAGCGTCCGATTTCCTTGTATGCTTTTTTTGAGCCGATGGTCTTTACAGTATAGACTCCGAAAGTCATACCTTTGTACAATCCCAAGTCGGTGCCAAGGTCGATATATACCTCTTTCTCCTTATTGCTTGTGGTGTTGTCGCCTCGCTCAATGATGTTTGCAAAAAGAGGATATTGTACATTGAGTTTTTTAGTGATGTACTTCGACAATTTTTCGAGTGCGTTATTGATAGCACCCTCTGTCGAGTTGATCCACGAGCAGTCATAGTCTTTTGCAGTGAATGTGTAACTGATGACAATGGCGTCCGTTGCAGCATCCTTCAGGTTGATGGTGGCTGAGATATGAGCCTTGAACATCTCATACGACTTCTGTTTGGGGTCGGTAGGTATTTCCGTCTTGCTTTCGGTAAATACGTTTGTGATGTTTCCGTCGATATAGTATGCTGTTTCGCCCTCTGCAATATCCCCTTCCACAAAGGCTCCGTCGATAACCTTGAATCGGTTAACATTGCCGAATCCCTTCACGATGGCTGCACGTGCGTCATCCACATAGTTGGGCTGTTCGGTCTTCACGGTCACCTCTTTTGTCAATGCAGCCATACCAAGACTTCCGAGCACTTTACCCACGGTTTCCTTCTCTTTCTTCGGAGTATAATTGATGTTACCCACCGAAACCTTGTAGATAATATTACGTTCAGTTTGTTGTGCGCTTGCCGGTATCACCATAAGTGCGGCAATCAAGATGGTCAATAATTTTTTCATTTTCTTCTTTTCTTTTTTTAAAGTGAATAATTATTCTTTGTATGATTCAATCTTCTTGATGTAATAGTCTCTCACCTCGCTCCATTTATAATAAGGAGCAGTGTCCGACTTGATGGGCAGTGTGGCTTCGTTCTCGTTGAGCAGCACCTTCACCAACACATCCTTGTCGCCTGTATTGCGACGGTAGAACACCAACTGTATGTTGGCTCCCATCGGGAATATACGGTAGTTCACCCATCCCTTTTGGTCGAGATGTTCATAGTCGTTGGTCACGAGGTCCGACCCGTTGAGCCCCATCAGCACCGTAAGCGGCAATACCATCGTTTCGTGTCCGAATCTCAGTGTTGCCCCTGGTTGTGGCAATCGGATACAACTGTCGGCCTCCTCGATGATACGTCTCAGCAGATTGCGTTGCACGTATGGTTGTGTGCCTCCGTTGAGTTTCGAGAATCCATATCCGAGATACCACCACATGTTGGCCACTCGCCAGTTGTTGTAGATGTCTTCGTCGGTGAAGAGGTCGTAAAGTGTCACTTGCTTGCGCGCCTCAAGGTTTTGCAAGTTATTGGCGGTGTGAAACAGTTTTTCGTAGAATCGCTTCGCGTCGGCCTTTCGCCACACGAATGAGGTGTCGGTGAACAGTTGGCAGAATGCATAGTCGCAATTCACTGTCTCGTTATAGAACTTGTCATATACGTCCTGCGACTCCTTGTTCCATTTCTTTCCGAGCAACTCCTTGTCGTTGTAGTTCATGTAGTACATGTCGTGCATGCTCGCGTCATGCTTTATCCTGAGGCTGGGATTGAGTCGGGTGAGCTCCATCAGTTCGTTTGTCATCGACAAGATGCACCTTATCACCACCGTACTCTTGGCATCCACCCACACGTTGCCTTGGAACACCTCGGGAAATCTCTCATACATCCTTCGGGCTATCTGCCTGTGCTGTTCGGCTCCGAGAGGGGTGAGCTCGCCATATCTGTTGGCAGCCTCATTTCGGATGATTTCATATCTTTTCATCACGTCCTTGCCCAATGGTGTGAGCACTCCCGCACTGTCGGCACTTTTCAGCACCTCGTGTGGATAGTTGTAGTCATTGGGGTTGATGAGGTATCTCGACCCGTGCCTGCCGTAGTGACTGATGTAGAACGGTTTGTAATTCTCGGGTGCAGGGGTCAGTTTGCCCGTAGGCGTGGGGTAAGCCATTTGGTTGCTGGCCGAATAACGTATATCGCGTTTTAGGTCATCTCTCACGCTTTGTGATGTTGCTGTTATCGCAAACAGGGTAATAATAGTGGTAAAAAGTAATTTTTTCATAATGTTTTGTTGATTTTGCGTGCAAATATAAAAAAAATATTGTATATTTGCAAGCAAAATAAAGAAAAAAGTCGAGTTATGGCAAAAAAAAGCAACTGGAATGATGATTATTGGCTTCTGGTAGTGCAGCTTTACCTTAGGAAACCGGTGGGGCTCAAACCATTATACAGCAAGGTGATGATCGACCTCTGCTCTGAGATTCACGTGTCGCCTTCGGAGGTGTATTCTAAGATGGAGGCAATCGACAAATTGCAGACTCCACGTGTCGAGCGACTGTGGCGCACGTATAGCGGCAGTCCCACGAAGTTGCGTCGTGCCGTCGAGTTGCTTCGTCAGATGAAGGGCTTCGGCAGTGGTGGAGGTTTTTTCGATGGGGTGGAGGTTAACGAGACCTTCGAGCGCGACTTCCGCCCGTTGCCCGAGGACGAGCAGCTCACTCCCGCTATGCTCACACTCATCCTCGACCTCTATTTCCGTCTCACTCCCCTCACGATGGTGGCCGAGACGCCCGAGGTCGTCGAACTGTCGCAACTGATGAGGATAGAACCCTCGAAGACAGCCGAGGTGCTTGGGGTGTTCCAGTATTGCGACCCCTATCTCAATCGTCAGGATGTCATCTTCAGTCAGCTGCTTGGTCCTTGCGAGGAGATATGGTCGCGTTATGCCCAATGGACGCCCGTTCAGCTTGCTGAATATGCCGACAAACTCAAGGATTATTTCAAAAGCTGAAAAAAAACCTCGATTTTCTTTTGCACTTATCGCGATTTGTTGTAATTTTGCAGTCGAATTCAGAAAATAAAGGCAAAAGTTCAAAAAATAGACAAGAGTATGTCACAAGGTCAAGTTCAGATACAAAAGACCGAACAGAAACAGGTGCAGACGGTCAGTCAGCAACAGCTACTGCAAGCTATGCTGACCGAATTACCCGTCAACCAACTCATCGACAGGATAAACACCGAGATGGACGACAATCCAGCCTTGGAGGTTTCTGCCGATGATAATGTGGATGACATCGACAACTCGCTATATGACACCTCCGACGATGCCGTCGAGCCATCGGGCGACAACAATGCCGACGACTATGAGGCGCGCACCGAGAAGGAAGACCGTCAGACGGCTCTCGACGATGCCCTCATCAGCATCGGTCGCGACGATGAGGACTTGCCCGTATATCAAGGCAGTCAGCGTGATGTGGATTACGGCACCACCCAATCGTTCCACGACCAGCTCATCGAGCAGATGAACGAGACCGAACTTTCGCCTCTGCAGGCCAAGGTGATGGAATATCTGATTGGCTCGCTGGATGACGACGGTCTGTTGCGCAAGTCAGCCGACGATATTGCCGACGAATTGGCTATCTATAATAATATATATGTCAGTGAGGAAGAGATAGAGACAGTGGTCAAGATATTGCAGCAGTTTGATCCCCCCGGTGTGGGAGCGCGCTCGCTGCAAGAGTGCCTGCTCATTCAGATACGTCGTCGCGACACCACACTCCTCACCCGTCGCATGGAGGCGGTGGTGGCCGACTACTTCGACGATTTCACCAAGAACCACTGGGAGCGCATAAGGTCGTCGTTGCAGATGACCAAGGACGAGACCGACGAGGTGAATGTCGAGCTCCGGCACCTGAATCCCAAGCCAGGGGCTTCGATGAACGACACAGTGGGGCGTAGTATGGAGCAGATTACTCCCGACTTCATTGTCGATACCCAGGACGACGGCTCAGTCACCTTCACGCTCAACAACGGTGAGGTGCCCGACTTGTGCATATCTCGCTCCTTCACCGACTTGCTCAAGGAATACCAGTCGAAGGAAAACGTCAGCCGTAGCACGAGCGACGCCTTGCTATATGCCAAGACCAAGGTGGAGTCGGCACAACGGTTTATCAATGCCGTCAAGATGCGCCACCGCACATTGTCATTGACGATGTCGGCCATCATCCATTGGCAGCACCAGTTCTTTGTGGATGGCGAAGAGAGTTCGTTGCGTCCTATGCGACTGAAGGACATCTCCGACAAGACGGGATTGGGCATTTCCACCATCTCGCGCGTCAGCAACAGCAAGTATGCGCTCACCAAGTGGGGCATATTCCCCCTGCGTCATTTCTTCTCCGACGCCTATGTCAGTGAGGGTGGCGAGGAGATGTCAACACGCGAGATAAAGGCGGCATTGAAAGATCTCATCGACAATGAGGACAAGTCGAGCCCACTGTCCGACGAGGCCCTCTGCCGATTGCTTGCCGAAAGGGGTTATCCCATAGCCCGACGCACTGTGTCGAAATATCGCGAGATGCTCGGGATACCGGTGAAGAGGTTTAGGAAAAGTTGAAGGTTGAAAATTGAAGATTGAAGATTGAAAATTGAAGATTGAAGGTTGAAAATTGAAGATTGAAGGTTGAAAATTGAAATATTGAAGTGAAGAGAGCTAATAAACTGATATTGGGCGCAAGGGTGTTGAGCGCAGTGTTCAATCCCTTCTACCTGCCCACTGTGGGGCTCATTGTTCTGTTTACGTTGAGCTACCTCAGTTTGCTGCCACTGTCCTACAAGATGGTGGTCCTCGGACTCGTGTATATCTTCACGGTCCTCACTCCCACTCTCCTCATCTCCCTCTATCGCCATCATCAGCGTTGGACTCTCATCGAACTCGGCCAGCGCGAGCGTCGTATGGTGCCCTATGTCATCTCCATCCTGTGCTATTTCGTATGTGTGTATATAATGGAGAGTATGCATATACCACATTTTATGTCAAGCATACTTGTTGTGGCACTGATGATTCAGATATTCTGTTCTATCGTCAATGTATGGTGGAAGATCAGCACCCACACTGCCGCCATTGGCGGTATGGCCGGTGCGATAGCTGCATTCTCCATCGTGTTCGCCTACAATCCCGTGTTCTGGTTGTGTGTGGTGTTCATCGTTGCCGGTATGCTTGGCACGTGCAGAATGATTCTTCGCCAGCATTCGCTGTCTCAGGTGGTGGTAGGATTTCTCCTCGGCTGTATAGTGGGATTCATGGTATTATTCGTATGATTTTCTAACATTAAAAATAAATAATTAAAGATATGACTCCATTAGTAAGCATTATTATGGGCAGCACAAGCGACCTGCCCGTTATGGAAAAGGCTTGTAAGTTTTTAGATGAGATGCAGGTGCCGTTTGAGGTGAATGCCCTTTCGGCTCATCGCACTCCCGATGCCGTTGAGGAATTTGCCTGTGGCGCAAAGGATCGTGGCATCAAGGTTATCATTGCCGGTGCCGGTATGGCTGCCGCCCTTCCGGGTGTAATTGCCGCCTCCACCACATTGCCCGTCATCGGTGTGCCCATCAAGGGTATGCTCGACGGACTCGACGCTATGCTCAGCATCATACAGATGCCTCCTGGCATTCCAGTGGCTACTGTGGGTGTGAATGGTGCGCAGAATGCCGCCATCCTTGCCGTTGAGATGATGGCTCTTGCCGATGATGCCCTTGCCGCCCGTCTTGCCGATTACAAGTCGGGATTGAAGGAGAAGATCGAGAAGGCCAATCGCGACCTTGCCGAGGTGAAATATCAGTTTAAGACCAATTGAATCCTCTAGTCTTTTAAATTTTTTGAATTATGGATTTATTCAATTACCGTCGTCGCGAGTCATCAGTCAACAACGTGGGCGCCACTCCTATGGGAGGCGACAACCCCATACGCATACAGTCGATGACCACCACTCCCACCACCGACACCGAGGCTTCGGTAGCCCAAGCCAAGAGAATCATTGAGGCTGGTGGTGAGTATGTGCGCCTCACCACACAAGGTGTGCGCGAGGCTGAGAATCTCAAGAATATCAATGCCGCCCTTCGTGCCGAGGGTATCACTACACCCCTTGTTGCCGACGTGCATTTCAATCCTAATGTTGCCGATGTGGCTGCCCTCTATGCCGAGAAGGTGAGGGTGAATCCCGGTAACTATATCGACCCTGCCCGCACATTCAAGCATCTTGAATATACTGACGAGGAATATGCCGCTGAACTCAAGCGACTGGAGGAGCGATTTGTCCCCTTCCTCAATATCTGCAAGGAGAATCACACTGCCGTTCGCATTGGAGTAAACCATGGTTCGCTTTCCGACCGTATCATGTCGCGCTATGGCGACACTCCCGAGGGTATTGTGGAGAGCTGTATGGAGTTCCTGCGTATATGCAAAAAGCAGGATTTCAATGATGTAGTCATCTCCATCAAGGCCAGCAACACTGTGGTGATGGTGCGCTCCATGCGCCTGTTGGTGAGCGAGATGGACAAGGAGGACATGCACTATCCGCTCCATCTGGGAGTGACCGAAGCCGGTGAGGGTGAGGACGGACGTATCAAGAGTGCCGTGGGTATAGGTGCATTGCTTGCCGACGGCATTGGCGACACCATACGAGTGTCGCTCTCCGAGGAACCCGAGGCTGAGATTCCAGTGGCACGCCATCTCGTTGACTATGTCACCCGACGTGCCGGACACATGATGATTCCTGCCGAGGCATCGCCTAAGTTCGACTGGCTCCGTCCTGAGCGTAGAGCCACTGATGCAGTAGAGAATATCGGCGGAACAAACGTGCCCGTGGTCATCGTCTCTGAGTTGCCCGACAATTCTGCTGCTGCATCTGATAATAATACAATTGCTGCATCGGATAATCCCGACCTCATTCCCGACTATATATATGTGGGTGAGAATCTGCCCGAGAATCGTCCCGCCAACCAGAAGTATATCGTAGATTTCTCTGTATGGGACGGTACTCCCAACACCTATCCCATCTTCCCATATAATGCAGTGCCACTGCTGTCGGGCTATCCCCTCATCCCCAAGTTCCTCGTCATGCAATATGGCGTCGATCCCGAGGAGTATGTCACATGCCTCATGAATCATCCCGAGGTGGTTGTGGTATGCGTGAGCCATCATCAGAACCGCCTTGGCGAACAGCGTGCCCTTGTGCACGAGATGATGCGCGCCGGACTCCGCAACCCGATAGTCTTCTGTCAGGCCTATCGCCATTCGCAGGAGCAGAAGGGCGACTTCCAACTGGAGGCAGCCGCTGATATGGGAGCACTCATGTTTGACGGACTCACCGATGGCATCTGGCTTATGAACGACGGTACGCTTGCCGTAAAGGATATCGCCGAAACATCATTCGGCATACTGCAGGCAGCCCGACTTCGCACCACCAAGACCGAATATATCTCCTGCCCGGGATGCGGTCGCACGCTCTACGACCTTCGCACCACCATCGCCCGCATCAAGGCAGCCACGGCACATCTCAAGGGACTTAAGATTGGTATTATGGGATGTATCGTCAACGGCCCGGGAGAGATGGCAGATGCCGACTATGGCTATGTGGGTGCAGGCCGTGGAAAGATTTCACTCTACCGCTGCAAGGAATGTGTGGCAAAGAACATTCCCGAGGAAGAGGCTGTCGAGAGACTCCTTCAACTCATAAACGAAGATAATGAACAACTATAAAATACTAACTCCTACGCTTCGAGGGTCGTTCACTGAGCGTCTCGCTGAACTCGAGATGCTCGTGGGCGACTGGCTCGAACTCGAACAGACGGAAGGACGCTCGCTTCGTTATACAAAGATATTCCTGAGCGATGCCCAAAACCAGCATCAGCAACTTGTGGAGAGCGACCTCTTCCAACATCTATTATCGTCAAAACCTTACACCGAGGTGGAACAGACTCCTGCCAACGGTTCGAAGGTCATGCTGCTCTTAATGACTTCCGACACCGACAATGGTGCACTCTTCCATAGCCTGCGACTCTCCGACTCCGAGACTCGCGGACTCAATTCCTATGTACAGACCATCGCTCTCTTCGAGAAGTATATGTCCATCCTGCGCGATATGGGGCTCGACATGAAGACGCATCTCGTGCGCACATGGATATATGTTGCCGACATCGACGTCAACTATGCCGGAGTGGTGAAGGCACGCAATGACGTCTTCGCACGTGAGGGTCTCACTGCCGACACTCATTTCATCGCATCCACGGGCATTGGCGGTCGCACCGACTGCCGCACTGCTTGTGTGGCTATCGACTTCCTCACCTATCCCCACATCCAGGAATCCGACAAGAAATATCTCAAGGCACTCACTCATCTCAATCCCACCCACGAATATGGAGTGGCCTTTGAGCGAGGCACACGATTGCAGTTGCCTTCCTCCTTATTATATTATATATCCGGCACTGCAAGTATCGACAACAAGGGAGAGGTGGTGTATCTTGGCGACATCCGCAGGCAGACTGCCCGACTGCTTGAGAACATAGGAGCTCTCCTTGCCGACGGTGGCGCCACTATGCACGACATCAAGTATTTCATCATCTATCTGCGTGATTTCTCCGACTACGACACAGTCAATCGCATGATGTCGCAGATATATCCCGACATCCCGAGAGCTATAGTTCATGCACCCGTATGCCGTCCGCAATGGCTTGTCGAGATGGAGTGTGTGGCCGAGAAATAAAAACAACAGAAAAAGTCCTGAAAGCTCATTCTATGACACTCGACATACAATCAATAGAGGCCTTGGCACACTACACTCGCGGTGGCGTGACCATATTCTTTGTATTTTGGTGCTTCCTGCTCAGGAAATACGAGAAACGCAGCTATATGCTGAAGCTGCTCTATTTTTCAAGGGAATAAGCCCAAGGAAATATCTCTTCGAGAAAATGACGAAGGCGGAGGAAAACGAGTAGCCAAAGAAGGGAAAACATCGCAAAAAAGGTAGAAAAAAACGGTAAAAACAGCCCTAAGAACTCACTTTTTTCCGTTTTGACAAATGTTTTGCTGTTTTGACAAGCCTCTTTCGAAGTTTTTCCGTATCTTTGCACCAAAATACGTAATTATTAATTTTAAATAAAAAAGAATGAAAACAATTGTTATGAAGATGTGGCTTGTCGTAGCGGCAGCCCTAACAGTGACTTTAACTTCGTGTTCAAACGATGACGACAACAACACAAGCGGCAGCGACAAGATCACCTATTCCGCGGAAATCGAGGTGAGCGACGATGTCCTCAGCTTGGCTACCGTATACCTGCAGGAATACGACAACAGCGGACTGCTGGGAGCTTCAACGCAGTTGACAAACACCAAGTACGACTGGTCGAAGACCATCACTTCCTATCCCGCCAAGGTGGGTCTGGCACTTAGCATAGAGCCAAAGAACCAGGAACTGACCAAGGAGAAGTATAACATCACAGTGGTGTATACGGTGACCATGAAGGACGCGGAAGGCAACATAAAGGGTGCCGTAGCAGGCTTCTCCAAGAAATTGTCAAGCGTGCCGGCTGCACGTGTTCCCGGTGAACTTGAGAAAATTAAGGAAAAGCTGATGAATCAAAAGGCACTCATCGACTTCACTTCCGCTTCCAACTTCACCCAAAGGTCGAAGAGTGAGTTCTATTATTTCAATAGACTAAAACGTTAGACCTTCGTCAGGAAGGAGTGCGGGCGGGACACCCACTCAACTGGGAATAGATAATTTTTAAAAAGAAGCGTATGAATAAGAAAAAATGGTTGAGAAAATCACCGCAATACTGAAGGAAATGCGTCCCGACAGCAACACAGTGCCCGAGTTTACCTATTGTCTGACGCTGAAGAGCGACGACCCCTCGTTAGATGAATACGTCGTAGAGATAACGAATGAGGAAATCGAAATGAATTAAGAATTAAGAGTGAAGGTTGAATTAAAAATACAAAATCATAGTACAAACAGTTACAAAACTAGGATATATATGCCAAGTAATAATATTGGCATTTGAAAAATCAGCGAAAATGGCATATTTTTCTTCGTTTTCGCTGATTTTTCAAATAATTATTTGGAGGTTTGGATAATATTTCTTAGGGTCTGAGGGACAGGTACATTGGTTCACTCTTTAGGGTCGATGAACCTGTCCCCGATGATTTCCCGATGATTTAGAGTGAAATAATAGGATTTTCGGTGGGAATTAATAGAACCCACCAATAATCATAATCAAAAAGTAATATTGGTAATAATAAAAAAGAAATGAAGAAGACATTTTTTTCAGTGATGGGACTTGCGATAGCAGGTGTACTCACAATTACGACATTGTCGGCATGTTCCGACGATGATGACGAGAACAAGATAAGCTCTTATGTTATCCAGAAGAACGGAGTGGTAGAGCCTTCGCAACAGGTAGATATGGGAGTGTTCAACATCGACGGCAAGAACTATAGGCTTATCTTTGCCAAGACAAACCTGACGGCAAGGGGACTCGCCAAGGCTGAGAGTGACTTTGGTGACTTTTTCTCCTGGGCTGCCCCGGAGCCATGGTGCACAGCATACGAGCGCACAGCCTCTTCGCTGACTCCTACGGCATGGATTTCAGGCAAGGCAGATGGATATACATTGGTCAATACGCAATACTATGACGGAACTCAATACACAAAATATCAGAACGAGAACGAACAGCTGTCGCCAGAAGACGATGCAGCCCATAATTTGCTCGGAGGTGACTGGCAGATTCCGTCGCGTGCCGTATGGCAAGCTCTGGTGGATGCCAACAATAAATCTGTGACATGGGGCAAGGACGGAGAAATGAAATTGACTTTCATTGACGCAACGGGAAAGCCGGGAATGAAGATTTCAAGCAAGTCGAATCCTGAGAATTACATCTTCCTGCCAGCTACGGGAAGAATAATAGAGAAGGAATTCCTCTCTGCAGGCCTTCATGGCTGCTATCTAAGCTCCACTCTTGCTACACCTTATAACATATGGGCTGTGGGATTTGGCGATGGCTCCGGCGGTGTGTTCACCGCATGCCGCAGGATGACGGGATGTGCCATTCGTCCTGTCCGACTTGTGGCTGAATGAACAAAAAGCAGCTGGAGGGTCTGAGGGACATTGGGTCTGAGGGACAGGTACGTTGGTTCGTTATTTGTCGCGAATTAGTGGTACCTGTCCCTATGATTCATGACCCCAAAAAAGGAATAATTCCTGTTTTTTACCCCTAAAATGACGGAATAATTCCTGAAAACAACCCTCAAAACAACAGAAAAAGTCCTGAAAGCTTGCAATAACAGAAAAAAAAGTGTATATTTGCAGTCGAAATCTAAATATATATATAGCCATGCTTTACAGAAAGTTTGCCTCTCAGATAGAAAGTCACTTGCTCAACCATCCCAACAAGATACTGTTGGTGAATGGGGCAAGGCAAATCGGAAAGTCGTATCTCATAAGATACGTCGGTAAGAAATTATTCCGGCATTTTGTCGAAATCAACCTAAAGGAAGACAAAGAGGGGGCAGGATTGTTTGCACACGTAAGGAGCATGGATGATTTCCATATACAATTGGGAGCAATGGCAGGAGACAATCTTGGAGAAAAGAAAGACACGCTGATATTCCTTGATGAAATACAAAGCTATCCGCACCTGATGACCATGTTGAAATTTCTCAATCAAGAAGGGCGATACACTTATATAGCTAGTGGCTCGCAGTTGGGAGTGGCATTGTCTCAAACCGCCTCTGTTCCCATAGGCAGTATAGCAGTAGCTGAGATGTATCAGCTTGACTTTGAGGAATTTCTTCTTGCCATGGGATGTGCACAAAGCACGATAGACAGTGCAAGGCATTGTTTCGACAACAATCAGTCGATTAACGAGTCTCTACATAATTATTTTTTACAACAGTTTAAGATATATCTTCTTGTGGGAGGATTGCCCGAAGCCGTCAATAAATTTATTGAGTCAAGAAATATGACCTTGGTGCGCCAAGTGCAGAGTGACATACATAATCTATATAAGATAGACGCGTCGCAATATGACAATGAACGTCGGCTGGTGATAAGGAAAATATATGAGATGATACCCTCGAACATGGAGAACAAGAAGAAACGCATCGTTGTAAAGCGCATTGAAAATATGGCTGGTCACAAACAGTTCAGCGACTATGCCGAGGAGTTTGAATATCTCACCAACTCTGGCATCGCCTTGGCTGTTCATGCCATTAGCAATCTGAGGTTTCCGCTCGTCGAGTCTGAAAGCAAGAATCTTATAAAGCTATATCTTAACGATGTAGGATTGTTGACGGATATTCTTTATGGACTGAATATCAATGCAATACTTCGTGATGAGAACAGCATTAATCTTGGGTCGGTGTATGAGTCGGTAGTGGCACAGGAGCTGCATGCTCATGGCAACAAGCTTCATTATTACGACAACAAGCAACGAGGAGAGGTGGATTTTCTGGTAGATGACTACAGTTCGCTGAGTGTTCTGCCTATTGAGGTTAAGTCGGGCAAGGACTACACCGTCCACAGTGCCCTCGACCGGTTTTTGTCCACACCCGACTATACCGTCTCACGTGCCATTGTACTCAGTAATTATCGGGAAGTGAGAACAGTGGATGGCATTACCTACATGCCGATATATTATTCAATGTTCATCAACGGCAACAACGGTATATCTGCCGCAGATACAATAATCCCCGAAGTACCGATGCCCACAATATGACGCCTTCCCGATGAATCGAAGCAACGATTGGCATTTAACAAGTCATGAATAGTGGGACACGTCACTGTCCAGAAGTGAATACTTTAAGAAAAAACTCTCTGTGCCTCTGTCTCGGATAGTATGGAGGGCTCTTGTCGCCATAATCAATAAAAAAGTATTCATAAAAACATATTTTGTAGGAATTTGTTTGGAGGATTTAAAAATAATATGTACTTTTGCATTTCGAAAATGTAACACTATACCACATGACTAAAAACCACAAAGTGATTTTCAATGTCAGTTACGGGTTACGGTTACGCCTATTGAAATATGTCGAATAAAAAATATTGAAATTATGTTATATTCTGAGGATAAAATAATAATAATACATCTTGCAGCAAGGATAGTTGAATCGAAAGAACCGGAAAATGAGGTCATCAATGTACTAAATAGCTGGCAAAAATATATGCTTTTTAACTATCGAGTGCAAATGCTATATGATGAGCTTTGTATTATCGGTTATGAAGGCATTGCAAATTTTGTAAAAACCTATTGTAAAAATATTTTTAATACGGACATTATAATCGATCACCATAATGCAGAATTAAAGAAGCAAAGATATGGTATATACTCGAATGCTAGCGTAGAAAATGAAAGTCTTAAGCTGAGAATCCCTAGATTGGAGAAGGAATTGAAGAATTATAAGGCCAACGAAAATAATCAGCAAGTGTGTGGAGTATTTGCCAATATCATTAGACGGTATTTGGATAGTAAACAACATAAGACTGCCTCTCAAAGAGAGACGGTGAAGAAAAACATCAACGACATTATCAGTGAACTGAAAATGCAACAGTTTTTGCCAGCTGATTTGTTGAAATATATCAATGATTTCGACGACGAGATTTTGCCACCTTATAATGCTAAGACGATAATAATGAATCAGCATAACGACCACTATGTAGGTAATGTGGGAAAGGGCGGAATTGGTATTGACATTAGAAAGGATGATTGATATGGACTTTGAGGAGAAAATGAAAGTGCTTCAGGCATTGGGTATTCAAAACAAAAACTTGACCGTAATACTCGAGCAGAACAACGAGCACAACATCGAGAATGTGGAGGCCGGAGGTATTGGCATACAGATAAACAATGGGGTGCAGACAGTGAACAACGACAAGAAGAAGCCAGCCGGCAATAAGGACGCAAGGAAGAAAAAGCCATCCGGCGCAATGTTTGTGAAAGATACCTTTACGTATCGTTTCCTTGATGATGAAGACGGGACGGCAAGGCTGATAAAACTCTATCAGTATGTGCAGAAGGCAGGATGGATTCCTAATGAGACTAAACCCGAGGACTTCACCGCAATATTCGAGGGAAAGCCTACTGATGTTAAGGTGAAGTGGACTGGAAAGCAGTCGGACCTCTTTGCCTTGATAAACCGCTTGGAGAGCCGTGGACTTATATCATGCCCCAAAGGAGTTACTAAATGGGTTATCACAGGCAGCCACTTCCTTGATTGTAATAGTAAACAATTTTCAGATTGGAATAGTCAGAAAACACCCAAAAAGTCGGCGGCAACCATTGAGGCCTTCGCCGACTTGTTGGATCCCACCAAGGATGATGATAAGAAGAGATTGTCATCATGGGATTAATCCCCATCGTGGGGACTCAACTCTTTTTCAGCAGTGTCGATATCACTTGATGGCGGTTGTCCTCGGGATTAGGCTTGCATGAGACGTGAATCCAATGCGAGCCAGATTTGTTGTGCTCGAGGATGAGCTGGTCGAATGTGGTGTTGTCCATTATCCAGCGCATCCATTCGCGCGCCTCGGCCACAGAGGGTATCTTGAGGTCGGCAGCCTGACCAGATAGGTGCTGACTGTTGGCGGCTCCTCCCACGGCTGCGTTGAGCCTTGGCGAGCGGTAGCCACTGGAGATGACGAGCGGTCGGGAGATGTGCTCGCGCAGAGGTTCGAGTACCAGAACGCACAGGTTCTTGAGGTTGCGGATGACGCTAAGGTCGGCTTCCGCCGTGGGGCTCAACGTGTTGTTGATTCCCCTTGCCTTGGCAGTTGAGGAGCGTGTGAACTCCTTTAGGTTGAAATGTTCTGTCAGTTGCATAATCAAAATTTTTATTCTTTAATTTCGCATAATCAAATATAACGATCAAAGCCAGTGACTGATTGGCGTGCCAGTGGTCATACCCTTGTCGGTGATGACGAGTGATATGGGCTCCTTGCGCAGTTCTGCTTTTTCTATGCGGTCGAAGAGGCGATCATATACATCGCCCCCCTTCTTCAGTGCGCCAGGGATAAGATCCTCGCCGATACAGATGGCATGGTGCTTGCGCGAGGAGAGATACGACCCTCCTGCATGGAATTTTCTCATTCCGGGGCGATTGATGATGACGATTTGACGCCGGCGCGAGAGTCCGGATGACAGGCGCACCTCGTAGGTGCCTGCAAGTAGCATTGAGGCAGTGTCCTCCACGGTGAGTGTGGTGCGCTTGCCGTTGATACTCAGTGTGCCTATGGTGTATAGGCGGGTGCTATGATTGCGATTGATTTTGATTTCCATAATTTTTTGATTTTAATGGATGATTATTGATGTGTATGATTTGATGCATACCACTGGGCATAGTCCTTGCAGCCAGGGGGCAGACTGTGGCGGAGGATGCTGGAGTGGAGGTCGTTGGCGAGTGCAACCAAATCGAGGTAGAGCTTCTCGCCGGGGAAGTCGGCATCGGGATACATGTGGAGATTGAGCGGACCGTGGCTCGCCACAAAGTCCTTGAGCAGCTGGTGGTCGGCCTTGCCGAGGAGTGTGGCCGAGGGTATGGCTATTGCCTTGTGCCCCGAGGAGAGCATCGCCCAACAGTCGCTTGCGCCCTCGGTGATGAAGAGTGGTTCGCCCTCGCCGAGCATAGCCAATACCGGCAGGTTGTATATGCCGCACTTTGCGCCTTGGGGAAAGCGAAATCGAGGCTGCTTGCGATTCTTGATGCTGTGGTCGAGATTGCGGTTCTGTATGCCCACCAGCCGTCCCGCAATGTCGTAGTAGGGTATCTGGAGCCAGTTGGTGCCGCCCTTGTCGCGCCAACTGGTGAGTCGGCACCAACGCACTACGCGCGGGTCGAGCTTGCGCTCGTCGAAGAGAAATCTGCGGGCAGACTCCGACAATTCGGGATGCTCGAAGAAGCGTATATACCTCTTGGCGTCGAAGGAGGAAGGCTTGCCGATATCTGTTGACGGCTCTGTGGGCGACGTCGTGATAATCACGTTGTGCTCGTCGGCAAGCCATTGACAGGCATCGCGGAAGTTCTTGCCAAGCTGCTGCATGGCGAGGGCGATGGTGTCGCCATGTGCTCCGCAGGCATAGCAGCGGAAGTTGTTGCGCGACGTGCTGAACGTGAGCGAGGGATGGCTGTCGGCATGAAACGGACAGAGGGCCTTGTGGCGGCTCACCGTGAGACCGAGCCTTGCGGCTACGGTCTCGATAGGGAGCTGACGGAGATTCTGAATATCATTTCTTTCCATATCAGTAGGTTTTTTCGTAAATTTCTTCCGACGGATTGGGTTGATGTATCAGTCTTGCCTTGCGCCACTTGCTGAGGAAGGTGCGCCCGGGGCTCAATCCCTGCTTGGCACAAACCTCGTTGAGCTGGTCGCGCGAGAATCGCTGAGGCATCTGGTCGAAGAGGCACACCTTGGGCGTGGAGTCGTCATCGTCGTGCTTGTGCATCTGGTCGTACTCCTTGCCCCATTGGTTGAGGAGCCCGTCGAGGATGTACTGTGCCATAAACCGATAGAAGCGTATCACCTTCTTCTGTGCCTCCTCCTTCTCGCCCCACAGATGATAGAGCAGGGTGGCCATTCGCCATGCCGACACCGAGGAACGCTTGTAGAAGCAGTTGTGGGCTCGCGAACCAGTCTTGATGACTATTTCGCGCTGGCCGGCACACCATCGTCTCACTGTGGCGTTTATCCACTCCATATTCACCATGTGCACTGGCTGCAGGGTGTCCTCTTCGGTGTAGGTCTCCTCCATCAGCATGTTCACAGTGTCGCTCACGGTCTTGCGCTCCTCGGCAGTCTGCTGGCGGAAGATGGGGGCATCCTCGCCCAGCACGTCGTCATCTATGCGTGTCAGCACCTTGCGGGTGCAGTTGCCGCCCTCAATGGCACGCTTGTTGATATACTCAGCCAAGGCATTGTCGGTGCCGCAGAAGAGCGAGCAGTAGATGATATCGACATCGGCATTGTAGCTGGCATCTGATAACGTGTCGGAGCCGAATTCCGCACCGAGGTCGTAGGCCAGACGGTCCATCGTGTTCAAGTCGGCAAAGGCGCGCTTGTTGCTCTCGGTCATTGTGGCCAGTTCCTCGTTGAAGAAGAAGAACGCAAGCGGTTCACCATATTTGCGTATGAACATGTCGGCTCGCTTCACGAGCTTGGCGCGGGTGATGGTCTGCAGGTTGCGTGTGCAGGTGATGGGCTCCTCGGGCAACTGCTTGTTCTTGGAGGCAGTCTTCTTGAGGTCGGCATAAGCCTGCTCGATGCGCTTCTGCTCCAGGTCCTTGAGCTTGAGCGGCCTCATCAGCTGCTTGACGATGGGGCGAGTGAACGATTTTCCCGAACCAGGCTCGCCGAGCACCAGCAACTGTATCAGCATTGCGTGAGGCTCCAGGGGGTCATATACATACATTGCCCTGAGTCTTGTGGCGAGCGCGCAATAGCAGTCGATGGCGGTGAGCACCGATGCCACCTTGAATTGTTCCGGGGCAGTGTCCCAGAACACCCTCACCGCGGGCGGAAAGTCCGCCGCCGTAACTGACGGCGGACTCTTGGGTTTTTGATTTGCTTTGTTCATCAGTCAATCACGTTAAATGCTTTCAACACTTCTGCATATACCTCGTATGCCAACAGTTGGCGGTCGGCCACGGTGGAGGTATCGATGGTCTTCATGTGTATCTGATACTTGCCGTTCTGCATGTGCACCAGCGAGCAGTATTTGCCATCAAAGAGTTTGGGATTGCGGGGCGGTCGGCCCTTGCGCACCGACTCTTCGAAGCGATAGTGGTCGATGCCGTCGCGCGTCATTACTCCGTTGTAGCACTTGTCCTTTTTAAGAAGGACATCGTTTTGCATGACCGTCTTGAGGTCAACGCATAGAATTGTGTTCTTTTTCATGTTTTTTGTTTTTTTAGATATGTATGTTTTGAAGCGTCCGCTGTAGGATCTTACCTCGTGTAAGACCCCCACATTCATCTGCGTCGCAACAGAAGTGAAAGGACAGTGGTGAGTATCTCGCCTACAATCTTCACTCCCTTGGGCAGAGACTTCTTCTCTTTGCCTACGGGGTCTGCTGATGGCTCGTCGATGATGGTCTCCTTGCCGAAGAGGAGGTCACGATCTATTATGTCGTAATGATTCTCGGCGAAGGCTCGCACAAAGTAGGCCATTGGCATCCAGTAGGCCTCTATGCCGTGATTGCGCAACAGGTCCTTGTACTTGTATTGATACTTCGAGAGAGTGTTGTCGTCGAATGTCTCGGCATCGGTCTTGACGAGGAAGTAATAGCGATTGTCGATGGGCGAGTCGAAGGCGAGGGCGACATTGAGGTCGTTGGCATGCTTGAGGATGTTCTCGCGCCCCTTGGCCTTGTCGTCGCAACGATAGAGGATGAAACCGTTCCATCGGTAGCGGCCGACGGCATCTTCTTTGTATGCTGACTGCTCATCCACGAGAGCCTCCTGCAGATAGAAGACGGGCTGATTGTACATCAGGCGGCACATCTCATCGTCGCTGAGAGCCTCCACTCCATTGAGATAGTTCTCAAAACGCACCACACGCTTGCAGCATAGCGACTGGTTGAAGTTGAACTCCGTACACATATAACTGGCGGTTGTTGACATAGGCTTCACGAGAAAACTCTTGCCTGTGCGGGTTGTTGACTGGGCTGCTATTGCAGACTTTTCATTCTTTTCTTTCATTTTAATACGTTTTTTATCGTTTAACAAATTATTATCTTCGCCGCTCGCTCCCGACCTCAGCCTTGGCGCCTTGTGCCTGATGCCTTTGTGCGAGGAGGCTTCTATAAATAGTCTGCAAAAAACTTCGGCATCAGTGGCGTTTTGTGCCGAAAAAGCACATGAGCAGCCTCTTGGAGCGTGGCGTCTCGCCCGCGGTCAGCCGCAAAATATTTTTTTGAAAAAAAATGCCCGATGCCGACATTCATGCCGAAGTATATGCCGAAAGAGAGAAGCCGAAGCGTAACCGTAACCCGTAACTGACATTGAAATTCACTTTCTCAATCCTAATTCTTTATATCTATATTAGATAAAAATTAATTTCTCTATATATAAGTACATACGCGCTCGCCTGCACAAGGAAAATCGATGTCAGTTACGGGTTACGGTTACGCTTCCCCTTGGAGGCAAAACAAATTCAGGGAAACATAATCACGAAATTAGGGAAAAGTGGAGGACGAAGCGAAAAAAGCAGTACCTTTGCATCGTGATTCAGATGAGCCTCCCAACCTGTCCCTCTCAGAGGTCATAAGCTATGGCAGACGTCGGTCATAAATTAAGACCAAGCGAGGTCATAAGTTAAGGCTCGGAAAATCACCCCAAAATCATTAACCTAAAATCTCAAAACACTATGATCAACTACAGTATCGTAATGCGTGGCGTGAACGCAAACCTCTTTGAAATCAATCAGGCAAAAGCACGCATCAAGAAGGCCATCGAGGATGGCAAGGAGCCCGACAAGGCCGACACCGAACTGGTGAAGACCGAGGTGCAGAAGGCATACGCCATAGCACAGTACACCGACGTGATGAACATCGAGAAGTTTGCACGCCACATCTCCACCCACGGATGCGTGTATTCGCGTGCCGACATCTCCGCCATCCTCTATCTGGCAGTGGATTGCATGCGCGAGCAGCTGCTTGAGGGCAAGAAGATACGCCTCGGCGACCTTGGCGACTTCTCGATCAACCTCACCTCTAAGGGTGCCGACACTGCCGACAAGTTCTCGGCGCAGAACATCACCGGAGTGAACGTCGTATGGGATCCCGGAATGGAGTTCAAGAGCTTGCTCGCCGACGCAGAGTTCAACCTCGTGGCAAGCCGCAATGCACAGGCTGCACTGCTCAAGGCCATCAAGGCAGGACAGAACGTGGTGGACATCACCCAGCCTGAGACTCCCGAGGATCCTGACGACAATACGTCGGGTGGCACTGGCGAGAATCCGTCGGGTGGCGACAACACCGGTTCAGGCTCTGACAGCGGCAGCGGCTCTGGCGGCACTGACTCGGGCAGTGGATCGGGCGGCAGCGGTGATGGCTCCGACATTGGAGGCGAGGATTACTACGAGTGACAATCGGGAGTCGAGCCATTCGTTGACTAACCAATGAAAAGGAAACTCGCCTTGGCCTCATGGGTGGTGGCGGTGATATTGTCAGCAGTGGCATTGCTGCTGCCGCCCACAGGCTACATTGATTACTCCGTATTGCTGCTTGTCGCCCAGTTCCTCCTGCTATGTGCCACATTCCTCGGTGTTGACAGTTACGTCAACCTCATCAAAAAGCCATCCTGACCTCATACGTGGGGGTCGGGATGGCCTTTTTTTTATAAACGGCAATGTCGGCATTAACTTTGGTTAAATAGTCGTAAATGTATGAAAGCATGACTATGAAAATTTGGATGATAAAGAAAATAATCGTATCTTTGCAAGTGCATGTAGGCATATCTCTCCTGCAGCATGACTGAATTATGGGTAGATACATAAACAAAGGCAATATTGCATTCCGCGACATCGTGACACATGAATATGTTGACAAGTCGTCGCTCATACCGCTAATAAACGGCACGCTCAACTCCGAGAACCGTTATAGCTGTGTTACCCGCTGCCGAAGGTTTGGCAAGTCGATGGCGGCAAAGATGTTGTGCGCATATTATGACAAGTCGTGTGATTCGAGAGAGTTGTTTAGTGGATTGGTGGCAGAGAAAGACAAGTCGTTTGAGGCATATCTGAACAAATATTATGTGATAAGCATTGACATGACCGACTTTACCACAAAATACAGGAATGACAAGGATATCGTCAAGAAAATACAAGATAGTGTCATTAAAGATATACAAGGTGTTTTCTCCCAAATCAGTGTAGATGATGGCGACGACTTGATGGATGTATTATACAGAATCAGCGACACCACTGGCGAGCGTTTCATTATGATTATCGACGAGTGGGATGCTATCCTGCGCGAGATAGGAAAAGACGAGAGTGTGACAACGTCATATGTTGATTTTCTTCGCCGCCTGTTCAAGGGGTCAGGGTCGGACATAGTCTTTGCGGGCGCATACCTCACCGGCATATTGCCCATCAAGCGATACAATACGGAATCTGCGTTGAACAATTTCAATGAATATTCAATGATTGATCCCGCCTATCTCGCCCCTTGCTATGGATTTACCGAAGAGGAGGTGGGCATTTTGGCAATGCGTCATAATGCCTCAATCGAAAATCTCAAACAGTGGTATGACGGATATAAAATCGGCAATGAGAAATCCATCTACAACCCATACTCCGTGATGAAAGCCTTGCAACGTGGAGTGTGCAAAAGCTACTGGTCAACCACGGGTGCCTATGATTCTGTCAAGACCTATATTCAGATGAATTTCGACGGACTGAAGGATGACATCATCAGAATGTTGTCGGGAGAGCATGTGTATGTCAACACCCTAAAGTTTCAGAACGACATGCGGATAGTAAACAGCAAAAATGATGTTCTCACGGTGTTGATACATCTCGGCTATTTGGCATACGACGGCGATACCGGCAAATGCTTTATACCGAACAAGGAGGTGGGCGAGCAATTTCTTAACGCAGTAGAAGACACTTCGTGGACTCGTTTGGTGGAAGCGCTTACCGCCTCACAGAATCTGCTTGACGCCACCCTTTCGTGCAATGAACAAGCCGTTGCTAAGGGCATAGACAAGGCTCATGACGAGAACACGAGTATTCTTGCCTACAATGACGAAAACTCGCTTGCCTGTGTGCTTTCCATTGCTTATATATGGGCAAAGAACGATTATGTCATTCATCGTGAATACGCCACCGGCAAGGGTTATGCCGACCTTGTGATGATTCCCCGGCGCAATGTCACAAAGCCAGCCCTTGTCATAGAGCTTAAATACAATCACTCCTCAGATACCGCAATCAATCAAATAAAGCAAAAGAACTATCCCTCGAAGTTGGTTGATTACACAGGCGACATCCTCCTTGTGGGAATTAATTACGACAAGGAAACGAAGGAGCATACATGTAGGATAGAGGAATACAAAAAATAGAATCCTAGGTGTTGACAGTTACGTCAACCTCATCAAAAAGCCATCCAGCCCCCCACGTATGAGGTTAGGATAGCTTTTTTCATACGATTTAGTATAAAAAGGTGTCATAAACGGGATTGGCGGCGAAACATAAAAACTGTTATTTGAAAAGATCGTCTATTAATTGTTTGGAGATTTGAATAATAATTATTATCTTTGCACCCTGAGACAGAATTAATTTCATTATGCTAATAAGAAAACAAAATAATGTTCACTTAATATTATTATTATGACTACATATACAGAAAAACTGATTGGTTTCTTGAATGCCTCACCAGTGAATTTTCTTGCAGTGAGGAATGTGTGCAACGAATTGCTGGACAATGGGTTTGTGCAATTGAAGGCTGAGGACGCAATAAGGAATCTGCCTGAGAAATTCTTTATCACCAAGAACGAATCTGCCGTATTTGCGTTTCACTTGGGACGTCGCACAATGGCTGACGCGGGATTTCATATCATTGCAGCTCATAGCGACTCGCCTACATTCCGCATTAAACCTAATGCTGAGATGACAGGCGAAGGAGGTATGGTGAGACTCAACACTGAGGCTTATGGTGGATCTATTCTTAATACATGGTTTGACCGCCCGTTGAGTTTGGCCGGAAGGGTTATACTTAGATCGGATGACGCTCTGATACCGGAGACACGACTTCTTCACATCAAGCGCCCATTGCTCGTAATCCCAAATCTCGCTATCCACTTCAACCGACAGGTGAACGACGGAGTGAAGCTCAACAAGCAGAAGGACATGTTGCCGATTCTTGGATATGTGAATGACAAACTTGAGGGCGACGGACTTCTCATTCGTATTATTGCCGACGAACTGAAAATCGAGAAGGAAAGGATTATCGACTTCGACTTGTATCTATATGACACCACTCCTGCATGTCTTGTGGGACTGAACAATGAATTTGTATCTTCTGGCCGACTGGACGACTTGTCGATGGTGCATGCGGGACTGGAGGCAATGACGGTTGGGGATGGACAGGCTGACGTGACAAGGGTGTTGGCTGTGTTTGACAATGAGGAAACGGGCTCGGGAACAAAACAGGGAGCGGGCAGCAACTTCCTGATGTCGCTTATCCAGCGTATCGTGATGGCTCAAGGCGGATGTCTCGACGACTATTTCCGCAGTGTGGAGAAGGCCTTTATGGTGAGTGCTGACAATGCTCACGGATTCCATCCTAACTATGCCGAGAAGTATGACCCGACGAATCATGCCTTACTCGGAGGCGGGCCTGTCATCAAGATTAATGCTGCCCAGAAATATGCTACCGACGCAATGTCAGCTGCGGCATTCCAGCAGATATGCGAAAGGGCTGGTGTGCCTTGTCAGAGATTCGTCAACCGGAGTGACATTGCCGGTGGCAGCACTCTTGGAAACATCCTCACGTCGAGCATTGCCATCCGTGGTGTTGACATGGGCAATCCTGTTCTCGCGATGCACAGTGTGAGGGAACTGGCTTCTGCCTCTGATCACGAGAATTGCATAAAGGCATTCATTGAGTTTTATAAATGATTTTTCAAATGCCAATGTTATAACTTGGCATATATAGATTTACCCTCAAAGCGTAACTCGTAACCCGTAACTGACATTGAAAATCAGTTTGTGGTTTTTAGTTCAACTTTCGTATATAGGATTACTGTCCACTTGAATTGTTCTTCCATATTTAGGAAGAAAAGCCGAAATATGCAAGCTTTTTGTACTAAATCTCACTTTTTTTATGCGATTTAGTACAAAAAGGTCGCATAAACGGGATTGGCGGATTACAACAATGATGTCATGTAAATCGGCAGAAATACGATGCCGTTGTCAATCTTCAAATCCTGACTATGGATTATGTAGGGAGTGAAGAGTTGCCGCTCAAATTTCTTGCAGAACTTATTAAGAGAGACTGTGGTATAGTTCTTCCCCGACTTTACCTCAACAGGACAAATATTATGGGCATTGGTAAGTTGAGGTTTCTCCACAAGGAAATCTATCTCCATGCGGTCGTCGGCATTGGTGCGTGAGTTGTTGCTGTAGAAATACAGACGATGACCGCTCGCCACAAACATCTGTGCCACTATATTCTCAACAATCATCCCTGAGTTTATCTCCAACTTGTCGAGCATGATTTTCTGGTATAGTTCCTCTCCCTGGATAGTCTTCTCGTCGAAGGCATGGGAGACGAGCAAGCCCGTGTCTGCCATATAGCACTTAAAGGTGGACTGGTCACTTGCGAGTTTCATACCGACTGTTGGTTCTGTCACTCCATAGCACATATTGGTTATCATGGCGTCTTTAAGCCATAGGAAAGAACTCTCGTATGAGCGATAGCGCGCGCCAGGAGAGATGCTCGACAAGCGGAAACGCTTCTCATGACGCTGGAGTTCTGATGGGATATTGTCGAAAACAGACTTCACCTTTTCAGCATATCCTCTTGCATATTGGCCTACACTCCTGTTGTAAAGGTCGAGGATATTTCTCTTTGCCATATCAGCCTCTTTGAACAGTCTTGTCTCGACATATCTCTCCACAGCCTGTGGCATACCGCCTACAATCAGATACTGCCTGAAAAGCTCCATCGTCTTACGGTGCATCGGCCCCATGGGCTTGTTGCCCTCGAAGCACATCCTGGCGAAAGGCATAGTCATCTCGTCGCCCATTGCCCATAGGAATTCCTCAAAGTCCATCGGATACATCTTCACCGTCCGTTCTTCTGATGGCAGGAGTATGCCTTGTGTGTTTTCCATTATTCCCACCAGCGAACCCGTTTCAATGTAGTCATAACGCCCGTCGGCCACAAGATGTTTTATGGCCTGACGAGCCTTGGGGTAGGCCTGCACTTCGTCAAACACTATCAACGACTCCCTTTCGTAAAGTTGCGTTCCCGTAACATTCTGCAACAAGGAAAGGAACATCGGTATGTCGTTGAGATAGTCATCAAATACAGCTTGTAGGGTTTTTGGCATATAAGAAAGGTCGATCATAATATATGACCTGTAAGCCTCGCGGGCAAAAGCCTCAACTATATAGCTTTTACCCACTCGTCGGGCACCCTCTATCAATAGGGCTACCCTGCCATTTTCTGTCTTTTTCCACTTCCAAAGCGTGTCAAATATTTTTCTTCTCATGGCTATATGCGTGATTTTTGCGGCAAAGTTACTGATTTATATTGAATTAGCCAAATTTTTCGACTGCTTTTTGCACCAAAACACGATTTTTATAGCCATTATTTGCACCAAAACACGATTTTTCAGTAGGCGGTTCTGCACCAAAACACGATTTTTATATCGACAATCCAAATACTTTTATTCTCAACTTTCTATTGGTTATTCTCATCCACGATGACATCCCATTTCACTCCACCCATCTTGCCGCATAAATAGTCGCAAACTTGTATGCCTGGATGATATACGTCTGTGAGATAAAGCGGTTCGCCGTCGATGATAAATGTGCAGTGGAAACTGTCGCCTGCAATAAGTTTGCAGTTCTCCGACGTTTCCACTGTAAACATATCTCTGCCTTGGTATTTGGCCACCATCATGCGCATGGGAGTCCATTTCACCACCACCTTGTCACCATACGACAAGGCGGAGACCTTTAATTTCCGTTTCATGATACGTATGCTGCTGTCGTCGTTGACACTTCCCTTCTGGAAGTCCTTCCATCCCATGAATCCCACCATTTGGGCAAGCGTGTCGAGAACATAACAGCTTGGCATACTGTCGCAACTGACGTATCCCCATAGTCTTTTCAGGGTGCTCACTGATATCTTCATTGCGGTGTAGCACTCTATTTGCCCTTCGAGATACTTAAAGTCTCGCGGGTGTTCTATTTTTCTGCCCAACATACTTTCGATATACGTCTTGAGCTTTTCCATCTCTTCGGCATTACATTCCATTGTAGATTGCTTTTGGCTGCAAAGATACACTTTTTTCCACGAACTTCCAAACAATATCCACATTTTTTCCCACGAACTTTCTTTATTCCTTCCCCAGTTTGACGAGAAAAACGGCTAAATCTCGATATTTTTATCACTTTTAGCTAATTTTCTACCTTTATTCTTTGTCGTATCAGATAAATTTGTTATCTTTGCAACCAGTCATAACTCATTTTTTATTTCCGTTTTATAGAAGGTGAA
>CAMBOI010000027.1 GCA_945869265.1 uncultured Prevotella sp.
ATGCAATGCGGGAGAGTAGGAAGCCGCCTTCTTTTATGAAAAGCGAAGCCCCGAGAGTAGAAATACTTTCGGGGCTTTTTTATGTTAGTACTTTGGGGCTTTTTCATTGTATCATACTTCATATTATTATCCATTATACATTTAAATGTTAAATAACTAATGCTTTTAGTTTAATTAACTAAGAATATTAGTTGTATAACTAAAACTTTTAGTAACTTTGCATCGTGAAATTAAAAAATGAGACAATTATGAAAACATTGACAGCAAAAGAAGAGGAAATCATGCACCATTACTGGACGTATGGTGATATGCAGATACGTGAGTTACAATCGCATTATGACGATCCCAAACCTCATGTTAATACGTTAAGTACGCTTGTGAAGATTTTAGAAGATAAAGGTTTCCTTTCACATCGTGCTTTGTCGGCTCGTTGTTTTCAATACTTCGCTACAATCAGTCGCGATGAATATTCTGGTGGCTCGTTGGCGAATGTTGTTGATAAGTTTTTTGGACGTTCTTATCTTAATGCTGTATCGGCTCTTGTGAAAAATGAGAAAATTAGTATAGATGAGCTGAAAGAATTGATTAGGGAAGTAGAGGAGGGATGATTATGGGTATGTTCTTTGTTTATTCCATTAAGGTCGCGTTATGCCAGATAGCCTTTTTCTTGGTATATAAGTTGCTCTTGAGTAGAGACAGTTTTTTTCGTTTCAATCATTACTTAATGTTGACGATGATTGTGGTGTCCTTTATTTTGCCGTTTGTTGGTTTGACTTTTACAGATTCCAATACACTCAATCAAGGAGTTGTTGAAGTGGAATCAATAATTCTTCAAGGTGAAGTTATTGACGACTTTGCAACTCCATATAGCATATCGTTGGTGCAAGTGTTCTTTATTATATATATTATAGGTGTAGTCTTTATGTTTTTGTCAAACATAGTTTCTCTTTTCCACATTTTCAATCTTATCTCCAAGGTTGACTACATAAGAGAAGAAGACGGTATTAAGATTGTTGTGGTGGATAGCAAAGTATCACCTTTTTCCTGGTTTGGATATGTTGTGATGAACAGAGAAGATTATGACATGGGAAGTAAAACGATTGTGATGCATGAAAAGGCACACGCCCGTTTGGGTCATTCATACGAGGTTATGCTTTGCAATGCAATGATAATGTTCCAATGGTATAATCCCGCGGCATGGCTAATGAAGCGCGAGTTGCAGGATATCCATGAGTATGAGGCTGATGCAGCCGTATTAAGCGAAGGAATCGATGCCAAGCAGTATCAAATGCTGCTTATAAGAAAGTCAGTGGGAGAACGCGCGTTTCTGCTGGCAAACAATTTAAATCACAATTCACTAAAAAAACGTATTAAAATGATGAAAACAACGAAAACAAACAAGTGGCAATGCCTGAAGGCAATTGTCATGGTGCCAGTAGCAGCCAGTGCGGTTGTAGCTTTTGCCTGTCCTGCGGTAGAACGCACTACCATGGACATTGAGCGTGAAACGGAGAGTGCGATTGAGTCGTTAAGTGTGATAAATGTTACTGATGCCAAAACACAGTCCAATAAGACGGTTAAGCCTCAAGCCAATCAGAATACCAGTGATAAGGGCAGGCAGAAGAGCAATCCTCAAGCCAAACAGAAGGATAATGCAAAAGTATATGATGTAGTGGAGAAGATGCCTTCTTTCCCTGGTGGTATGCCTGCGTTGTTCGAATATCTTTGCGATAACGTCCATTATCCTAAAGTGGCTGAAGAGAAGAAAGTCGAAGGTAGGGTGATTGTAACATTTGTAGTAGGAAAAGATGGTTCGATATCTAACGCGGAACTGGTGCGCTCGGTAAGCGAGGAATTGGACGCCGAGGCTATTAGAGTGGTCAGCAGTATGCCAAAATGGCAACCAGGTACACAGAATGGCAAACCAGTAAATGTTAAGTTTACAGTGCCAGTGACATTCAAGCTGAAAGGGGACGTATCAACCCAAAATGTAAATAAGAAAGAACAGTCAGTAGATAATAATGTGACCAAGGTTGTTTACATAGTTGATGGTCAAGTGGCTCAGAAGGAAGAGGTAGAACAACTATCCCCACTGACTATAGAGTCCATTTCGGTTGTCAAGAATGGCGAGATTTTTGATAAGTATGGTGCTAAGGAAGTAGATGCAGTAGTTGTGATTCAACGAAAGAAACCATAAAAATCTCTATAGAATGCATATGCGAATTGATTGGAGCAGACGCTTCAATACCATAGCCTTCCTTTGTGAAAAGGAGGGCTTTTGGTGTGATTTAAGTTGAATTGCAGTGATTTTCATCATTAATCATTAAGAAAACAAAAAAAAACGTCGATAAGTTTCAATATATCAGAAATTTTGTGTAACTTTGCACCCCAAATGGAGAATATGGACAGATTGAAGTCATATAAGATTGACCTTCACAGTCTGAAAGAAGGTGTGAACACCTTGGAATTCAGGCTTGATGACGAGTATTTCTCAGCAGTTGAAGCCGAGGATGTTCGTCAAGGTCGCTTAGATGCTGTAGTGGAAATTGTCCGCAAGGCAAGCCTCTTTGAGGTGAACTTCAATATCAAGGGCACAGTGGTTGTACCTTGTGACTTATGTCTTGACGACATGGAGCAGCCAGTGGAGGCTGAAAGCCGACTGGTGGCAAAGTTTGGAAAAGAAAACTCGGAAGACGACGACCTCGTGACCGTTGATGAGAATGAAGGCATTCTCGACGTATCGTGGTTTATGTATGAATCCATAGTGTTGAATATCCCAATCAAGCACGTTCATGCACCTGGTAAATGCAATCGTGAGATGATGAAAGCGCTGGAAGCGCATTCCGCCACCCGAAGTGACGTTGAGGTTGAAGATACGATGGATCCTCGTTGGAGTGAGTTGTTGAAAATAAAAGAAAATTAAGTATTAAACATTAAAAAATTATGGCACATCCTAAAAGAAGACAGTCGAAGACTCGTACACTTAAGAGAAGAACTCATGACAAGGCAGTAGCACCTACACTGGCAGTATGTCCTAACTGTGGCGCTTACTACATTTATCACACAGTATGCCCCACATGTGGTTACTACAGAGGTAAGGTTGCTATCGTTAAGGACGAAACGGCTGAATAAATGGGCAAGATCAACGCGATAATCACTGGAGTAGGCGGTTACGTTCCCGATTATGTCCTCAACAATGATGAATTGTCGAGAATGGTGGACACCAACGACGAGTGGATTATGACGCGTGTAGGAATCAAAGAACGCCGAATTCTTACAGAAGAGGGACTCGGTACTTCCTATATGGCGCGAAAAGCTGCCAAGCAGCTTATCCAGAAGACAGGTGTCGATCCTGACACTATCGATGCACTCATCGTAACCACTTCTACCGCCGACTATAAGTTTCCATCCACCGCTTCAATCGTTCTTGGCAAGCTCGGTCTAAAGAATGCCTTCGCATTTGATATGTGGGCAGCATGTTGTGGATTTCTCTACACGATGGACCTTGCAGCCTCTATGATTCAGAGTGGAAGATGTAAGAAGATAATCGTTATCGGAGCTGACAAGATGTCGTCGGTAGTCGATTATAAGGACCGTTCAACATGCGCTCTTTTCGGAGATGGTGCAGCGGCAGTACTCATGGAAGCTACAGAAGAAGAGAACATCGGTGTTATGGATGCTCATTTCCGTACTGATGGTAAGGGCCTGCCCTTCCTGCATATCAAGGCAGGAGGTTCGGTTTGCGCTCCGTCTCATTTCACTGTTGACCATCGTCTGCATTACCTCTATCAGGAGGGACGCACAGTGTTCCGTTATGCCGTAACGAGCATGAGCGACGATTGTGCTCTTATTGCAGAGCGCAACGGACTGAATAAGGACAATATCGCCTTTGTCGTACCTCATCAGGCTAATATGCGTATCATTGAGGCTGTGGCAAAAAGGTTGGAGCTACCCATGGACCATGTGATGGTAAACATTGAGCATTTCGGTAATACGAGTGCTGCCACCATACCGTTGGCACTATGGGAAAACGAGAGCAAACTTAAGAAGGGTGACAACCTGATATTCACTGCTTTTGGTGCGGGATTCGTTCATGGCGCATCCTACTATAAGTGGGCATACGATGGTGCCGCCGCTTCTGCTCCGGCAAAGTAATCCAAAGACAATTGCACTATTGGAATATATGTAAGCGCGCTCCTTCGATAATCATCGCGGGGGTGCGCTTTTTGTCAATTTCTATATTTTTATTTATGCATAAGGCAGGATTTGTAAATATTGTAGGAAATCCCAATGTGGGAAAATCCACGCTGATGAACCAACTTGTCGGCGAACGAATAAGCATTGCCACATTCAAGGCTCAGACCACACGTCACCGCATTATGGGTATCGTTAATACTCCGGAGATGCAGATTGTGTTTTCCGACACCCCCGGAGTATTGAAACCCAACTACAAGTTGCAAGAGTCAATGTTGGCATTCTCGGAGTCTGCTCTTTCGGATGCGGATGTGTTGCTGTATGTTACAGATGTGGTTGAAAATCCGGAAAAGAACAAGGACTTTCTTGATAAAGTTTCCAAGATGACCGTACCTGTATTGTTGCTTATAAACAAGATTGACCAAAGCGACCCGAAGACCCTTGGCGACATTGTGGAAAGATGGCATTCGCTCCTGCCCAATGCCGAGATTCTGCCTATATCGGCGAAGAATAAGTTTGGCATCGATATGCTGTTAAAAAGAATCGGTGAGTTGTTGCCCGACTGCCCGCCATATTTTGACAAAGACCAATTGACAGACAAGCCTGCCCGTTTCTTTGTCAGCGAGATAATTCGCGAGAAGATCCTGCTTTACTACGACAAGGAGATACCCTATTCGGTGGAGGTGAAGGTGGAGAGATTCAAGGAAGACGAGAAGCATATCCACATCAATGCCATCATCTATGTGGAGCGCGACTCGCAGAAAGGCATAATTATTGGTCATCAGGGCGTGGCGTTGAAGAAGGTATCTACTGAAAGCCGCAAGTCTCTTGAGAAATTCTTCGGTAAGAGTGTTTATTTGGAGGTTTTTGTCAAGGTGGATAAAGACTGGCGCAGTTCGGAGAAGGAGCTTGACAGTTTTGGATATAATCCGGAGTAAAATTAGGGATTAGGAATTAGAAAATCAAACTTCATTCTTATATAACAGAATAAACATATTTAATTTAATATATATGGGAAACTTAGTAGCAATTGTCGGACGGCCCAATGTGGGCAAATCGACTCTTTTCAATCGACTGACCAAGTCGCGCAAGGCGATTGTCAGTGATGAAGCCGGTACGACACGCGACCGCCAGTATGGCAAGTGCGAATGGTGTGGCCGTGAGTTCTCGGTAGTTGACACCGGTGGATGGGTAGTAAACTCGGATGATGTATTCGAAGAGGAAATACGCAAGCAGGTGGTTATAGCCACCGAAGAGGCTGACCTTGTGCTCTTCCTGGTGGATGTGCATAACGGAGTGACAGACTTGGACGAGGATGTGGCAAAGATTCTGAGGAAGACCAAAATACCCGTAATACTCGTTGCCAACAAGGCTGACAACAATATAGAGCAGTATTATGCTGCCGAGTTCTACAAGTTAGGACTGGGCGATCCTTATTGTGTGTCGGCAGCAACAGGAAGCGGAACAGGTGACTTGCTTGACCTTGTACTTGAGAAGTTGAAACCCGACACATCTGACATCCTTGAAGATGGTATTCCCCGTTTTGCTGTTGTTGGTCGCCCTAATGCAGGCAAGAGCAGTATTATCAATGCCTTTATCGGAGAAGACCGTAACATAGTGACAGAGATAGCAGGTACGACCCGCGATAGTATTTATACAAGATACGACAAGTTTGGCTTTGATTTCTATCTTGTCGATACAGCCGGTATCCGTAGGAAGAACAAGGTGACCGAAGACCTGGAGTTCTACAGTGTCATGCGCTCCATCCGTGCTATTGAGAATAGTGATGTATGCATATTGATGCTGGATGCCACTCGAGGTATAGAATCTCAGGACATGAATATATTCCAACTTATCCAAAAGAACAATAAGAGTCTTGTGGTGGTAGTAAATAAATGGGATCTTGTAGAGGATAAGTCGCAGAAAGTCATCGACACCTTTACCGACGCTATACGCAATCGTATGGCACCATTTACCGACTTCCCCATTGTCTTTGCCTCTGCGCTCACCAAGCAGCGTATCTTTAAGGTGCTTGAGACAGCCAAGGAAGTGTATCTCCATCGCACAGCCAAGATTGGTACGACAAGGCTCAATGAGGTTATGCTTCCGCTCGTGGAGGCCTATCCGCCACCATCAATCAAGGGTAAGTATATCAAGATAAAGTACTGCTCTCAGTTGCCCAACACGCAGATACCATCTTTCGTGTTCTACGCCAACCTCCCGCAGTATATTAAGGAGCCGTATAAGAGATTCCTTGAGAACAAGATTCGTGACAACTGGAATCTTACGGGTACGCCTATCAATATCTTTATCCGACAAAAGTAATTGTTTAATTAGGAATTAGGGATTAGGAATTAGGAATGAGACATATACTTATATATATCGCGGCGGTGATGTCTCTATTCGCGTCATGCGGCGGAGCTGAGGAACCAAGTCGTGAGGATTATGCTGCCAAAGCGGCAAAAGAGTACTACGACAGCTTGTTGGCTGGCGGCTATGCTTTTTTCTCCGCAGGTTTCATAGGCACTGACAGCTTGCCGCCTCATTATCGAGAGCAGCTTGTCGTGAATGCCAAGCAATATATCCTTGAGCAGAAAATGCAGCATCAGGGAATAAATGGTGTGAAGATTGTCACGGCAAAGACAGACAGTGTGACAAATGTGACCAATGTATTCCTTACACTATGTTTTGGTGATAGTGTAAATGAGGAAATTGTCGTTCCGATGATTGAGAAAAACGGAGTTTGGAAGATGAAGTGACAAGGTTAAGACTCGATTATAAACACAGAGCCACAAAGACACGGAGATAATAGAATCATCCAGTCTTTGTGGCTCTGATATTATTCATATCAATAAACCCTATTTTATTTTTTCCATATATGTGCTTCTCATTTTCTTTAGCAGGTCGCTGGCGAAAATGAAGTCGGCAAGTTTCTGGTTAGTGGTGCCCATGATGTCCTTGCTTTGTCCTTGCCATTCCTTGTGACCTTCGTAGATGAAAATGATATTTTCACCAATACCCATCACCGAGTTCATGTCGTGGGTATTGATTATTGTTGTGATATTGTATTCCTTGGTGATACTGTGTAGCAGTTCGTCGATGACGAGTGATGTCTTGGGATCAAGTCCTGAGTTCGGTTCGTCGCAGAACAAGTATTGAGGATTGAGTGCTATGGCGCGAGCGATAGCCACGCGTTTCTGCATACCACCGGAAATTTCTCCTGGGAACTTTTCTTCGGCATCCACCAAGTTTACTCGGTCGAGACATGTGCGCGCCCTTTTTATTCTGTCTCGCAGTGTCATGTTCGAGAACATGTCGAGTGGGAACATTACATTTTCCAACACCGTTTGCGAGTCAAAGAGAGCAGCACTCTGGAATATCATTCCCATTTCTCGTCTGAGGGTGATTTTCTCCTTTTTTGTCATTGACACGAAGTCACGTCCGTCATAAAGCACATGTCCGCTCGTAGGGTCGAGCAGTCCCACGAGATTCTTCATCAATACGGTCTTTCCCGAACCGCTCTGTCCGATTATGAGGTTTGTCTTCCCGTTCTCGAAGGTGGTGGTAATATTCTTCAGCACCTCCTTGTCGCCGAACGACTTGCACAGATTTTGTATTTCAATCATAATAATCCGAAATTAAGATAGTAATTGTGTGAGGAACACGTCGGAGCACAGTATCAGTACACTGCTCGTGACAACCGCGTCGGTACTTGCTTTTCCCACATTAACCGAACCACCCTCTACCGTGTATCCGAAATAGGAAGGAACGCTTGCAATGATAAAGGCGAAGAACAGGCTCTTGATGATACTCATCCATACAAACCATGAGTTGAAACTGTGTTGTAGTCCTAACGTGAGGTCATCGGGCAGTAGCACCTGCCCGATATAAGCCGTGCCATAAGCTCCCAATATACCGGATGCCGAACTGAATATCACCAAGAAGGGCATAATGGTGATTAGTCCGAGCACCTTAGGCAGTATCAGGTAGCAAGCTGAGTTCACGCCCATAATGTCGAGGGCGTCAATCTGCTGTGTCACCCTCATCGTTCCTATCTCAGATGCAATGTTCGACCCCACCTTGCCAGCGAGTATAAGACACATGATAGACGAGGAGAACTCAAGAAGCATGATTTCCCTCGTTGTATATCCAGTGACCCATCTTGGCATCCATGGACTCTGTATGTTAAGTTTCATCTGAATGCATATCACTGCACCAATAAAGAACGAGATGAGTAGCACGATGCCAATCGAGTTGACACCCAGTTTTGCCATCTCCTTCACATATTCCTTAAAGAACATCCTAAACCTTTCAGGACGTTGGAACGTACGACCCATCAGCATAAGATACTTGCCGAAAGAGGTCAAAGATTTGTGTATTAACATCATATTTTTCTTTAAATCGGGTACAAAGTTACAGAAAGTTGCAGACAATACAAAAAAAAATCCAAATTATTTTGTTATTTCCGACTTTTACACTAACTTTGCAGCCATATTTAATAAGGTAATGGACGAAAATACAACAAAGGAGTGCATGGTGCTCCGTACTGAAGGCCTCGTTAAGCAATATGGAAAGCGTACTGTCGTCAACGATGTCTCAATAAATGTTAGGCAAGGTGAGATTGTAGGATTGCTTGGCCCCAATGGTGCAGGCAAGACCACGTCATTCTATATGACAACTGGATTGATAGTGCCGAATGCCGGTCACATCTATCTCGACGACCTTGACATCACCAAGTTCCCTGTTTATAAGCGAGCACGTGCCGGTATTGGATATTTGGCACAGGAAGCCAGCGTGTTCCGCAAGATGAGTGTTGAGGACAATATTATGTCGGTGCTTGAGATGACAGGCAAGCCTCGCGCCTATCAGCTTGAGAAACTTGAGAGTCTGATAGCAGAGTTCCGTCTGCAGAAGGTACGCAAGAATAATGGCGACCAATTGTCGGGAGGCGAGCGTCGCCGCACCGAGATAGCCCGCTGTCTTGCCATCGACCCTAAGTTTATTATGCTCGACGAACCGTTTGCAGGAGTCGATCCTATTGCCGTTGAGGATATCCAGCAGATAGTGTGGAAGCTCAAGGACCGTAATATCGGTATCCTTATCACCGACCATAACGTGCAGGAAACGCTTAGCATAACCGACCGTGCTTATCTGCTTTTTGAGGGGCGCATCCTGTTTCAGGGCAGTCCCGAGGAATTGGCTGAAAACAAAATTGTCCGCGAGAAGTATCTCAGTAACAGTTTTGTGTTGCGCAAGAAGGATTTCCAACTCATGGAAGAGGAACGCAAGGCCAAAGAAGCGCGCGAAAGCGACGGATTATGAGCCGAAAATGGTTAAAAACTGCAAAAAAATGCCGATATTCGCTCAATTATATGTAACTTTGCACCTCAATTTGAATAACAATAATAATATATAACAGAAAAAAGAAAGATGAACATTTCATTTGAAAATCCAGACAAAATCAATGGAGTGCTGAAAGTCACCATTGAGAAGGATGACTATCAGGGTGAGGTAGATAAGACCCTGAAGAATTATCGTAAGCAGGCCAACATCCCAGGTTTCCGCAAGGGTCAGGCCCCGATAGGTATGATTAAACGTCAGTTTGGCGCCCAGGTCAAGATGGACGTTATCAATAAGATGTTGGGTGAAAAGCTCAATGGTTATATCATTGACAACAAGATTGCCATGCTTGGCAATCCTCTGCCCAATGCAGCTCAGGTAGAGCAGGATTTGGAGAAGGACGGTCCCTTTGAGTTTGTATTCGATATTGCCGTTGCTCCTGAAATCAACGTAGAGATTAACGACAAGGACACCATCGACCATTATTCTATCGAGGTTGACGACAAGCTCGTTGACCAGCAGGTGGATATGTTCAGAAGCCGTTCGGGTCACTACGACAAGGTGGATAGCTATGATGCAGCCCAGAATGATATGCTCAAGGGCGACCTTCGCGAGCTTGATGCCGATGGCAATGCCAAGGAAGATGGTATCGTAGTAGAGCAGGCAGTGCTGATGCCCGAATATATTAAGGTGGAAGATCAGCAGAAGCTGTTTGATGGTGCCAAGGTGGGCAGTGTCATCACCTTCAATCCCAAGAAGGCATATCCAGAGAACAATGCAGAGATCAAGTCATTGCTTAAGATTAGCGACGAGCAGGCCGAGGCTCTTGAGTCCGACTTCACATATCTCGTCACCGAGGTGTCTCGCTTTATCAAGGCCGACGTCAACCAGGAGCTTTTCGACCAGGTGTATGGTGAGGGCAACGTCAAGGACGAGGCAGATTTCCGCCAGAAGGTGGCTGACTCTATCAAGGCACAGTTTGCCAACGACGAGGAGTTCAAGTTTATGCTCGACCTTCGCAAGTATGCCGAGAACAAGGTTGGCGAACTCACCTTCCCCGAGGAACTTCTCAAGCGCATCATGAAGAGCAACAATCCCGACAAGGATGACAAGTTCATCGAGGACAACTTTGCAGCCAGTGTCAACGAGCTCAAGTGGAGCCTCATAAAGGATTCACTTTTGAAGAGCAACAATGTCAAGGTTGACAAGGACGACGTTCTCAAGGTATGCAAGGATGTTGCCCGCATGCAGTTTGCCCAGTATGGCATGAGCAATGTGCCCGACGAGTATCTCGACAATTACGTTCAGCAGATGATGAAGGACGAGAAGAGTTTCGAACCGTACGTTGAGCGTGCATCAGATGTAAAACTTGCAGAAGCACTCAAAAAAGTCGTTAAATTGAACGAAAAAACGGTCTCTTTGGACGAGTTTAACAAGTTAATGTCAGAAAAATAAGATTTTTTAGGAAAAAAAACTAATAAAATAGAAGGTTATCGACTTTTTTTATTAATTTTGTTCCACGAACGAAATGAAAAGGTCGGTAGCCTTCTATTTTTGTCAATATATAATACGTAAAAACGATTTGAAACATATATGAGAACTATGAATGATTTTAGAAAATATGCAACCAAGCATCTTGGCATTAACGGGATGGTTTTGGATGATGTAGTGAGCCAGCAGGCTCAGTATCTCAACCCCTATATTTTGGAGGAGAGACAACTTAATGTGACTCAGATGGACGTGTTCTCACGTCTTATGATGGATCGTATTATTTTCCTTGGTACGCAGATAGACGACTATACAGCCAATACCCTTCAGGCTCAGTTGCTCTATCTTGACTCGGTTGACCCCGGCAAGGATATCTCAATCTATATCAATTCGCCTGGCGGCAGTGTGACTGCTGGATTAGGTATCTACGACACCATGCAGTTTATCAGCAGTGATGTCGCCACCATCTGCACGGGTATGGCAGCCTCAATGGGAGCCGTGCTTCTGGTTGCAGGTCAGGAGGGCAAGCGTTCAGCCCTTCCCCATAGTCGTGTGATGATCCACCAGCCTCTTGGCGGTGTTCAGGGTCAGGCTTCGGATATTGAGATTGAGGCAAAGGAGATTATGAAGTTCAAGAAGGAGCTCTACACAATTATCTCCAATCACTCACACACACCCTTCGACAAGGTGTGGAATGATTCCGATCGCAACTATTGGATGACAGCAGATGAAGCTCGTGAATATGGAATGATTGACAAGGTTCTTATAAGAAAGAATAGTGATGAGGAAAACGTGTAGTTTTTGCGGACGAAGTGATAAGGATGTAACGTTGATGATAACAGGCATTAGCGGTAATATCTGCAACTTCTGTACTGAGCAGGCTTACAAGATCTTGCAGGAGTCAAACAAGGCTGCTGTTAATAAGGTGAAAGAGAAAGCCAGCAAGGATCTGAAGGTTCCCAAGCCCAAGGAGATAAAGGCCTATCTCGACCAGTACGTCATTGGTCAGGATGATGCCAAGCGTTTCCTCGCCGTTGCCGTGTATAATCATTACAAGCGATTGAAGCAGCCCGAAGACCCCGATGGTGTCGAGATAGAGAAGAGCAACATCGTAATGGTGGGTAGCACTGGAACGGGTAAGACACTCCTTGCACGCACCATAGCCAAACTTCTCGATGTGCCTTTCACCATTGTCGATGCCACGGTGTTCACCGAGGCAGGCTATGTTGGCGAGGACGTCGAGAGCATATTGTCGCGCCTTCTGCAGGTGGCTGACTATAACGTGGAGGCAGCCCAGCGCGGAATTGTGTTTATCGATGAGATCGACAAGATTGCACGCAAGGGCGACAACCCCTCCATCACCCGCGATGTGAGTGGCGAGGGAGTTCAGCAGTCTATGCTCAAACTTCTTGAGGGCACCGTGGTGAATGTCCCGCCAAAGGGAGGTCGCAAGCATCCCGATCAGGACTATATCCATGTTGATACTCGCAATATCCTCTTTATATGCGGAGGTGCTTTCGACGGCATAGAGCGCAAGATAGCCCAGCGTCTCAACACCCATTCCGTTGGTTTCGACTCCGTGCTCAACAACAAGAAGTTCGACAAGGGCAACATGATGCAATACATTCAGCCCGACGACTTGAAGTCATTCGGTCTTATTCCCGAACTCATCGGACGTCTTCCTGTGCTCACCTATCTCAATCCTCTCGACCGCGATGCCCTTGAGAAAATATTGAAGGAGCCCAAGAATTCGATTATCAAGCAATACCAGAAGCTCTTTGAGATGGATGGCGTCAAACTCATGTTTGATGAAGATGCTCTGCAGTTTATCATAGATAAGGCAGTGAGCTACAAGCTCGGTGCCCGCGGACTTCGTTCGATAGTTGAGTCAATAATGACCGACGCCATGTTTGAGGCACCTTCTTCTCGCAAGAAGACTTTCACTGTCACCCGTGAGTACGCCGAGCGCCAACTCCAGAAAGACAGTTCTT
Organism: uncultured Prevotella sp.; assembly: GCA_945869265.1. GTDB lineage: Bacteria > Bacteroidota > Bacteroidia > Bacteroidales > Bacteroidaceae > Prevotella. Next base: position 13,014 of record CAMBOI010000027.1, read on the forward strand.
TTGCAGTATAATACTATTAGAAATTCATATTGTTATGGCAGACAAGAAAAATTTAACAATAGCACTGAAGAAATACTTCGGTTTTGACAAATTCAAGGGCGACCAGGAAGCCATCATCAGTAATCTGCTTGATGGCAATGACACATTCGTGCTTATGCCAACCGGAGGAGGCAAGTCTCTCTGTTATCAGTTGCCGTCCTTGTTGATGGAAGGAACTGCCATCGTTATATCGCCTCTTATTGCGCTGATGAAGAACCAAGTGGATGTAATGTGCAATCTGAGCGAGAACGAGGGAGTTGCCCATTACATCAATTCTTCTCTCAATAAGGCCGCCATCGACCTTGTAAAGAGTGACATCACAAATGGCGTGTGCAAGTTGCTTTATGTTGCACCCGAGTCGCTCACCAAGGAAGAGTATGTCGAATTCCTTAAGACGGTGAAGATATCGTTCTATGCCGTTGACGAGGCACACTGTATCTCGGAGTGGGGACATGATTTTCGTCCCGAATATCGTCGCATCCGTCCGATAATCAATGAGATAGGTCAGGCACCGGTGATAGCTCTTACAGCCACTGCCACCGACAAGGTGCGCACCGACATCAAAAAGAGCCTTGGCATTGTGGATGCCAAGGAGTATAAGAGTTCGTTCAATCGTCCCAACCTCTATTATGAGGTAAGGTCGAAGACGAAGGATGTTGACAAGGATATAGTGCGCTTTATCCGTCAACATCAGGGTAAGAGTGGTATTATATATTGCCTTTCGCGCAAGAAGGTGGAAGATCTTGCCGACATCCTCCGCGCCAATGACATTAAGGCGGCTGCCTATCATGCAGGTCTCGACACGGCAACGCGCTCTCAGACTCAGGATGATTTCCTTATGGAGAAGATTGACGTTATTGTGGCTACTATAGCCTTTGGTATGGGAATCGACAAACCCGATGTGCGTTTCGTCATCCACTACGATATCCCCAAGAGTCTTGAGGGTTATTATCAGGAGACCGGACGTGCAGGGCGTGATGGCGGCGAAGGAGTGTGCCTTGCCTTCTATAGTCATAAAGATCTTGACAAACTCGACAAGTTTATGGAGGGCAAACCAGTAGCCGAACAAGATATCGGTCGCCAACTCTTACAGGAGACCGCTGCATACGCCGAGTCTTCGGTGTGCCGACGAAAGATGTTGCTTCATTATTTCGGTGAGAGTTACGACAAGGACAATTGCGGCAACTGCGACAACTGCCTCCATCCCAAGAAGAAGATAGCTGCCGAAAAACAGCTTGTAATGGCTCTCCAGGCCATCCTTGCCATTAAGGAGAATTTCCGCGAGGACTATGTCATCGACTTTATCACAGGACGCGAGACCGACGAGGTGCTTGCTCATAAGCATCATAATCTGGAGGAGTTCGGTATTGGTGAGGATGAGGACGACAAGATATGGAGTCCGCTAATCCGTCAGGCTCTTATTGCTGGCTATCTCAAGAAGGATGTTGAGAACTATGGTTTGCTGAAAGTGACCTCTTCGGGCAAGAAATACATCAAGAAGCCCCTTCCTTTCCAGATAGTGCTCAACAACGAGTTCAGTGAGGACGACGACAATTCCGAGAATGCCATAACCACCAGTGCTCTCGACCCCACACTTGCATCCATGCTCCGAGATCTCCGCAAGAAGGTGTCCAAGAGGATGGAGCGTCCTCCCTATGTCATCTTCCAGGATGTGTCTATTGAGCAGATGGCTACCGACTATCCTATAACGCTTGAGGAATTGAAGAGTATCCAGGGTGTTGGCGAGGGTAAGACGCGCCAGCCATACGCCAAGGAATTTGTCGAGCTCATCAAGCGTTATTGCGAGGAGAACGACATTGTTCGCCAATCCGACCTTCGTGTGCGCACAGTTGCCAAGAAGTCAATGCTCAAGGTGAGCATCATCCAGAGCATCGACCGCCAGATAGCCCTCGACGACATTGCCAATGCCAAGGGTATCGACTTTGACGAGATGCTCGATGAGGTAGAGGCAATCGTATATTCAGGCACCAAGCTCAATATCGATTACTTCCTTGAGGAGGTGATGGATGAAGACCATGTTGATGACATATACGAGTATTTCAGGGAGTCGGACACCGACAACCTGCAGGTTGCCATCGACGAGCTTGGCGACGAGTATTCTGAGGATGAGATACGACTTGTGCGAATCAAGTTTATCTCTGAAATGGCAAACTGATATTTGAATGAAGAGTGAAGAATGAAGAATGAAGAAAGGCTTCGCAATATAATGCAATATATAATCAAAGCACCGTCCACATTGAATGCAGATGTGAAATTGCCGGCATCCAAGAGCATAGGCAACAGGGCATTGGTAATTAATGCCCTTGCTGGCGGCACTGCTATGCCGGACAATCTCTCCGACTGCGACGACACCGATGTCATGATTCGCGCTTTGCGCGACATGCCATACGAGATTGACATTAAGGCAGCGGGCACGGCCATGCGTTTTATGACAGCCTATCTTGCCGCCACTCCTGGCAAGCATGTCATAACAGGCACTGAGCGCATGCGCCATCGTCCGATAGCCATTCTCGTGGATGCCTTGCGCAGTCTCGGGGCACATATAGAATACGTTGACGAAGAGGGATACCCTCCACTGCGTATTGAGGGTAGGCGTCTTTATGGTCGTCAACTCGACATTCCCGGCAATGTCAGTTCGCAGTATATCTCAGCGTTGCTTATGATAGCCCCCACTCTCACGAGCGACCTTGAACTGCGTCTCACCGGCGAGATTTTCTCCCGCCCCTATATCGACCTCACGCTCTGGATGATGAAGGAGTATGGAGCTGTGGCCGAATGGAAGGATATAGATACAATCCTTGTAAAGGCACAACCCTATGTCTCTCGTCCTTATTATATAGAGAATGACTGGAGTGCAGCCTCCTATTGGTATGAGATGATGGCAGTCAGCGGTGGAGAGTATGATGAAGTAGTGCTTGAGGGTCTCAATGATGGCAGCAAGCAGGGCGACTCCATGTCACGCTATATCTTCAGCCTCCTTGGTGTAAAGACCACCTTCGAACCGTCGTCCTTGCCCGGTATGCAGCGAGTCAGACTACGCAACAAGGGTCACTGTGTGCCTCGTCTTGAGTATGACTTTGTCAATGCTCCCGACCTTGCGCAGACCTTTGTCGTCACTTGTCTTGCCCTCAATGTGCCCTTTGTGTTCTCAGGTCTCAAAACCCTGAAGATCAAGGAGACCGACCGTATAGAGGCGCTCAAGACCGAGGCTCGCAAATTGGGATATGTGCTTCATGATGTTGATAACAGTCAACTGATATGGGATGGTGAGAGATGCGAACCCCAGCAAAATGTGGCCATCGACACCTACGAAGATCATCGCATGGCACTTGCCTTTGCCCCCTTGTCTTTCGTGATGCCAGAAATCCGTATCAATGCCCCGCATGTTGTCACCAAGTCATATCCCCATTATTGGACTGACCTCTGCAGTGCGGGTTTTGAAATCACCGAAGGTTAGAGCCCATGACAGTAGTGGTTGTTCTCTTGCTCTCGCTTTTGGCTTTGGGATTGTTGGCAGCCGTGTGGAGTCGCTTTTCGTCATCTGCGGATGGCGAGTCCGATGCCATCGTAACCCGTCCCACCTGCGCCACATGCAATGGCGAGGACACACGTTGTGAGCAGGAGTGTATGATGGAGGCTGCCACACGCGAGGTGGAGTACTATGATGATGAGGAACTCGACCGCTACCGTGGCCGACCCTCAGATTGCTATACCGATGCCGAGGCTGATGATTTCCGCGACGTGCTGATGAGCATGTCGCAGTCGGATGCAAAGGGATGGAACCGCAGTCTGATATTAAGGGGAATAAATGTCCCCGACCAGATAAAAGATGAACTCTTATTGATGATAGATGGGGATTCTTGAATATGCCTTCTTCCAAAATGCCCTTATGGGGTGTCTGCTGGCAAGCATCTTGTGCGGCATTGTGGGCACGTATATCGTCACCCGCCGCCTTGTGTTTATCAGTGGGGGTATAACCCATGCCTCTTTTGGAGGCATAGGCCTTGGCGTATGTCTTGGTTTCAATCCCGTTCTTTCTGCAATGGTGTTTGCCGTTGTCAGTGCATGTGGCGTGCAGTGGGTGTCAACCCGTGGGCGCATTAGGGAAGACTCAGCCATTGCCCTCTTTTGGACATTGGGAATGAGCGTCGGCATTATCTGCTGTTTTCTCACTCCCGGTTTCATGCCCGACCTTCCGTCCTATCTCTTCGGTAGTGTCCTCACCATAGGCACTCCCGACCTCATTCTGCTCTCTTTGGTGACGGCGGTAGTTGTGCTCTTCTTCGCCTCCCTTTGGCGCACTGTTGTGGCAGTGTCCTTCGACCCCGTGTTTGCCCGCTCTCGTCGTCTGCCGGTCGGCTTGATTGAGTATGTTATGATGGTGATAATAGCCGTCACGATTGTGTCCACCCTCCGTCTTGTTGGCGTGGTGCTTGCCATCAGTCTGCTCACCGTGCCTCAGATGACAGCCAACCTCTTCACCTACGACTATCGCCGCATGATGATGCTCAGCATATTGTTTGGTGCAGTATATAGTGTTATTGGTCTCACCATTGCCTATTGGATAAATGTGCCTTCGGGCGCATCCATTATTTTTGTTTCCATTGTGGGCTATGGTCTTTGCCGCCTGTTGTTGTCATGCTGTCGTTGTGCTGCGGTCTCATTGCTTCTGTTGACTGTCATGATGCTTAGCGGTTGCTCTTCCAAGAAGAACACGGCATCCACCCGTTGGTGGCAGTCATTCAACACCCGCTATAATGTGTATTTCAATGGCAGTCAGGCTTTCATCGAGGGAGCCCAGGAGAAGGAGTCGTCATCTGTCGATGACTACACCACGTTATTGCCGCTCTATCAGGTGGGCAATAAGAACAATCGCGACATAGGCAAGGCCAAGTTCGATGTAGCCATCCTTAAGGCCGAGAAAGCCATCAAGCTCCATAGTATAAAGCGGCGCCCGGAGTGGAATAAGAGCCGTCGCAAGACAGCCAAGGACATCGAGTGGTTGGGGCGTCGCGAGTATAATCCATTCATGTGGAAGGCATGGCTCCTGCTTGGCAAGTCACAGTTTCAGAAAGGAAGTTTCGATGAGGCTGCCGCCACCTTTTCTTATATGTCGCGCCTCTATTCCACCCAACCATCCATCAGCGGCATTGCCAATGCATGGCTTGTGCGTAGTTATGCCGAACAAGACTGGCTCTATGAGGCCGACGATGTCATCACCCGTCAGCGTCGCGACACAATCCACTATCGTGCTGTGGCCGACTGGGACTATGCCCTTACCGACTACTATCTCCATGCTTCCGACTATGCCAATGCCGCCAAGTCTCTGCGTCGTGTCATCCGTCATGAGCGTCGTCGCCTGCTCAAGGCACGCCAATGGTTTCTGATGGGACAGTTGCTTACTCAGCTTGGCAATCCTTCAGCCGCCTATGATGCCTATCGCCATGTCGTGCGTCTCAATCCCCCCTATCAGCTTGCCTTTAATGCCCGCATAGCCCAAACCGAGGTTATGGCATCCTCCAATTCCAAGAAGATGATCTCGCGATTGCGACGTATGGCAGCCTCTGATAATAACAAGGATTATCTCGACCAGGTGTATTATGCCATTGGCAACATACATCTTTCCCGCAAAGATACACTCAATGCCATTGCCGCCTACGAGAAAGGTGTGGCAAAAGCCACCCGTAGTGGAATAGAGAAAGGAGTGTTGCTGCTTACTCTCGGTAACATCTATTGGCAGCGCGAGTCGTATTCCGATGCACGCCGTTGCTATGGCGAGGCCATCGGACTGCTTGATCGCGACCGTCCTGACTACGACGTCCTGTCACATCGTTCGCAGGTGCTCGACGAACTCGTTCCCCACACTGATGCCATCCATCTTCAGGACTCGCTCCAAAGCCTTGTTGCCATGCCCGAAGCCGAGCGCAATGCCGCCATCGACAGGGTGATAGATGCTCTTAAGAAGAAGGAGAAGGAAGAACGCCGGCGTCAACAGACGCTCGAAGCCGAGCAACAGGAGGGGATTCAGTCAGCCATGTCGGGCACAGGTCAGCGCACTCCCAAACCTTTCGCCGCGCCCTCAGCCGCTAAAGGCGAGAGTGGAGTATGGTATTTCTACAATCCCATGGCAGTCAGTCAGGGCAAGACCCTCTTCCAGCAGCAATGGGGTAGGCGAGAGAACATCGACGATTGGCAGCGCGTCAATCGCACCGTCCTCAAAATGGATTCCGATGACACAGCCTCTTCTTCAGATGCATCCTCATCAGATGTGTCCTCATCAGCTGATTCCCTTTCAATATCTCCCTCCGATTCCTTATCGTCAACCCCCTACACCCGCGATTACTACATCGCCCAACTTCCCTTCACCCCCGAACAAAAGGAAGCCAGCGATGCCGTCATCATGGATGCACTGTATAATTCAGGTGTTATTTTCAAGGACAAACTCGATAATCTTCCTCTTGCCGAGAAGCAGTTCTCGCGTCTGCTCAATCATTATCCCCAATGGCAACGAGCCGACGAGACCCTCTATCATCTGTTCCTTCTCTACTCTCGTCAAAATGCTCCCGATAGAGCCTCGGAATGTGTGTCATTACTTGAGCAGCATTATCCCGAAAGCCAGTGGACACAACTCCTCACCGACCCTCATTTCGTGGAGAACGCCCGTTTTGGGGTGCATATCGAGGATTCGCTCTATGCCGCCACCTATCAGGCGTTCAAGGACGACCGCCGCGATGATGTGCTCGCCAATGCCTTGATCTCTGAGACGCGTTTCCCTCAGGGAGCTAATAGGGCAAAGGTGATTTTCATCAAGGGTATGACCCTTCTCAATTCAGGCGACGCATCGGGATGCACCGCCGAGATGCAACAGGTGGTTGAGAAATATCCCGACAGCGAGGTGACCCCTATTGCCGGTATGATTCTCAAGGGAGTGCATGAGGGTAGGCGCCTGCATGGAGGCAAGTTCGACATTGGCGACCTATGGACTCGTCGCACCACAATCTCTACTGCCGCCACCGATAGTGCCGTCTCCGACACCCTCAGTGTCGAGCGCCAGTTGCCCTATGTATTCATCCTTGCGTTCAATCCTGCCGAGGTGACGTCCAACAAACTATTGTTTGCCATAGGCAAGTATAATTTCACTCATTTTATGGTGCGCAGTTTCGATATGCGTATTGAGGAGACCGAAGGCAGTGCCCGTCTTGTGGTCAGCGGATTTCTCAACTACGACGAGGCAGCTCAGTATGCCCGCCGCATTAGTTCCGACAAGGATATGACCACCCGTCTGCAAGGTTGCCGCCGTCTTGTTGTCAGCGAGGCTAATATGCCCCTGCTTGGCACTCGCTATAGCTACGACGACTACGATCGTTTCTTCATCCGCACCCTTGCTCCGGTCAAGGTGAGCACCGAGTCGTTGCTCAACCTTCCTGAGACAATCGTCGTCGCCGAGTCGCCCGACGACATCGATTCTTCTGACGAATCTGATTATCAGCAAGAGTCAGAGTCGCCAGATGAGTCCGACACTTTCGACTTCGACGAGGATTTCTACCGCTGACATTGTTTATAAGAAAAAACATGACTATATGACAAAAAACGGAACCCTGTTGTGGGTGGATGACGAGATAGAACATCTCCGTGCCCACATCATTTTTTTGGAAAAGAAAGGCTATGAGGTCGTCACGGTGAGCAATGGTGACGATGCCATCGACCTTTGCCGTCAACGCTGTTTCGACCTTGTCCTTCTCGACGAGATGATGCCAGGTATCAGTGGCCTCGAAACCCTCCAGGCAATCAAGTCGATAGCCCCCTCCATGCCCGTGGTGATGGTCACCAAGAGCGAGGAGGAGAATATCATGAATCAGGCCATTGGTTCTAAGATATCCGACTATCTCATCAAGCCGGTCAATCCCAATCAGATACTTCTCACCCTCAAGAAAAATATCCATCGCAAGGAGATTGTGACAGAAGTCACCGAGTCTGGCTATCAGCAAGATTTCCATCGCATATCCATGGCCATTATGGATTGCCGCACATGGGATGACTGGGTGGATATCTACCGTCGTTTGGTGCGTTGGGAACTTGAACTCAGCACTGCCGCCAGTCAGATGTCCGAGATGCTCGCCATGCAGAAAGAAGAGGCGGATAATGGTTTTGCCAAATACATCCGCGCCAATTATATGCAGTGGATGGAGACGCTTTCTCCAGGTGTTCGCGACTCCAGTCGCCCGTTGCTCAGTCCCGAGATTTTCAAGACAGCAGTCTTCCCTGCCGTAGATGCCGGCGAGAAGGTTTTTCTTGTTGTGCTCGACAATTTCCGCTACGACCAGTGGTGCGTTCTTTCCTCAGAGCTTGCCGACAGTTTCGACATCGACGAGCAACTCTATTGCAGCATTCTTCCCACAGCCACCCAGTATGCCCGCAATGCCCTGTTCAGCGGACTTATGCCAAATGACATCGAGCGCATGTTCCCCGACCTTTGGGTGGATGAGGACGCGGATGAGGGCAAGAATGTCAATGAGGAACCTCTCATACGCACGCAGATTGAGCGATTCCGCCGTCACGACACCTTCTCTTATTGCAAAATCAACGACATTGCATCTGCCGAGCGTTATCTCCAGCGTTATTCCCAGTTGTCTAATAACGACATTAATGTTGTGGTGTTCAATTTCATCGACATGCTGAGTCATGCGCGCACCGAGTCGAAGATGGTGCGTGAGTTGGCAAACACAGAGTCGGCTTATCGCAGTATCACCCTCAGTTGGTTTCGCCATTCGGCAATCTCCGAGCTTTTCCAACTGCTCGCTCGCAGTGACTACCGTGTGATAGTCACCACCGACCACGGTTCGGTGCGCTCTTGCAAGCCCGTGAAGATTATTGGCGACCGCAACACCAATACCAATCTCCGCTATAAGCTCGGCAAGAATCTCGCCTACGACAACAAGGACCTCTTTGTCATCAAGGAGCCTCATAAGGCGCACCTTCCGTCGCCCAACGTCAGTACAAGCTATGTCTTCGCCACTGGCGACAGTTTCTTCGCCTATCCCAACAACTACAACTACTACGTGTCTTATTACAAGAACACGTTCCAGCACGGAGGCATATCGCTTGAGGAGATGGTCATACCGCTTGTCACTTTGAAGATTAGGAATTAGGGATTAGGAATTAGGGATTAGGAATTAGGAATTAGGAATTAGGAATTAGAAATTTGGAATTATTATGGAAATAAAGATTGAAAAATTGGATAATATCCGTGAGGCTGCAAAGCAATTCATAGCCAATATCGGTGATAGCACCGTCTTTGCCTTCTATGGCAATATGGGTGCCGGTAAGACAACCTTCATAAAGGCTGTGTGTGAGGAATTGGGAGTTGACGACGTCATCACGTCGCCCACGTTCTCCATTGTCAATGAATACCGTTCCGAGCAAACGGGCGAACTTATCTATCACTTTGATTTCTATCGAGTTAAGAAGATTGAGGAAGTGTATGACATGGGCTTCGAGGACTATTTCTATAGTGGAGCCCTTTGTTTCATTGAGTGGCCCGAATTGTGTGAGGAAGTGTTACCCGACGACACCGTCAAGGTATCTATAAACGAAGAGCCCGATGGTTCACGCACCATTACGCTATGATAGCCATAATCAGATTCATAAAAAACTGGACACTGCCAGTGGCAATGCTCAGTGGCGCATTGGCATATTATATATGTCGCGCCCTGCCTCTTACCTATGAGGTGAAGGCAGATATGCTTGCCGTCATCGAGGTGTTGCAGCCCGTCCTGCTCTTCATTATGCTCTTCGTGGCGTTCTGCAAGATCAAGCCCACCGACCTCAAGCCCCACCGTTGGCATGTTTGGCTTCTGCTCACCCAGTGCCTGCTCTTTGCCGCCTCTAGCTTCTTTCTGTGTGTTTTTCCTGATAGTTGTGCCCGACTTGTGCTTGAGGGCTTCATGCTCGCCATCATCTGTCCCACAGCCACTGCATGTGCGGTCGTCACTCAGAAATTGGGAGGCGACTCGGCAGCCACCACGTCCTACACCATCATCATCAATATGGTAGTGGCGTTGCTCTGTCCTGCCCTTCTTCCCTTGGCCCACCCCCAGCCAGGTCTCTCGTTCGTCCCCGCCTTCATAGTCATCATCAACAAGGTGTTCCCCCTGCTCATCATGCCCCTCTTCCTCGCATGGTTCGTTCGTTATCTCATGCCGGGATTTCATCGCCGAATAGTGTCCACCAAGGATTTGGCTTTTTATATGTGGGCAGTGTCACTTGCCATAGCCATTGCCGTCACATGCAAGGCCCTGGCTCATAGCCACGAGTCGATGTGGCACGTGGGCGGCATTGCCGTAGTCACGCTTGTGGCATGCCTCTTCCAGTTTGGTTTCGGCAGGTGGATAGGTCGTCATTATGGCGTGCAGATGGAGGCAGGGCAGGCTCTCGGACAGAAGAACACCGTCTTCATTATCTGGCTTGGCTACACCTTCCTTTCCCCCATCACCGCTGCCGCCGGAGGTTTCTATTCCGTATGGCACAATCTCGTCAATTCGTGGCAACTCTATAAAAAGAGAAAGATGAGTGATGATTGACGACAAAAGACGAGAAATTCCGCCAAAGATTTGGTGGTTTCATATTTTCTTTGTACCTTTGCCTCCGAAAAGAATAAAAAAGGAGAAAATGGATATGAAAACGACACTGACAATTGAAAACATTTATAGCATGTTGTCTTCTTTGAGTGTCAACAACAAGAAATGGTTAGCTGACCATTTGTATGAAGACATTTCAGGCGTTCAAGTCAGACGTCGCCGTGGAGCATTGTCCGACGAGGAGCTTGAAGCAGAACTGAGTGGTTCCCCACTTCTTGACATGAATGATTATGAGCCATTGACTGACATAGAATAATTGATAAGATTATCAATTCAATTTTTGGCTAAATATGCTAACCTTTACTAATTCCCATATATAGCAAAAGACGAGAAATTCCCCCAAAGATTTGGCGGTTTCATATTTTCTTTGTATCTTTGCCGCGGAAATGAATATTAAAAGGAATGAGTGAATTTGAAATAATAGAATTTTAAAGAATTAAATTAACGATTTTACTATGGATAATTTACTGTTTGTTTATTCAATTGGTTTGATAATCACACTCGGTATTATTGCCTGGACATATACTCCGAAAGGCAAAAAGTGGTTAAAGGATTTGTAAGCCTAAAAGGTTACATTAATCTGAAAGTAAAAAGTTGAAACTTCTCGTCCCGCAGGGTTTGCGCCTTGCGGGACGTTTTATACTAAGCCGTGACCTTGCGAAGCAAGCCGTAACCACGAAGTGCCGTGATAATATCAATGCGGAGCCAAGCCGTGCCTTTATTAAATATAAAGCCGTGTTCATCCGTGCCAAAAATAAAAATCTGTGATAATCAAAATATCTTTGATATTTATAATCTGTGCTAATCTGTGCAAATCTGTGGACAAAAAGAACTCAGACCACAGATGGTTTTTATAGACCACAGATTAACACAGATTGGCACAGATTAAGAGCCAAAGGCTCTGATTAGGATGATTATTGATTTTTTTAGGCACGGATGGACGCGGCTTTTAAAAAAGACACGGCTAGGCTGCGCGATGGGTAAAGGCTATATTTGCTAAGGGCTATACTAAAGTATAGACACGGCTCGTTAACGCACAGAGCAAACTAAGCCGTGACCTTGCGAAGCAAGCCGTAACCACGAAGTGCCGTGATAATATCAATGCGGAGCCAAGCCGTGCCTTTATTAAATATAAAGCCGTGTTCATCCGTGCCAAAAATAAAAATCTGTGATAATCTGTGGACAAAAAGAATTCAGTGGATAATCTGTGGATGAAAAAGCTCTCTTGAGTTAATTTTCATACGAACAAAAAGACGAGAAATTCCGCCAAAGATTTGGTGGTTTCATATTTTCTTTGTACCTTTGCCGCAAAATATTGAATGATATGAAAAAAGAATTAGGTAAATGGCTAATGGATATTTCCAAGTATATTACCACGGCAGTGGTGTTATCGTCAATATTTGGCGGAATAACCGAAACGTGGAAGATTCTAATTTTGGGATTTATAACCATATCAGCTTCAATAGTAACAGGGTTATTGTTGATACGTTCATCAGAGAAGGAAGAAAAGCAAAATAAATAAGAATAACTTAATAATAAAACACATATGGGAGCTATAGTAATGTTTATTTTTATTGATATTGTGTGTGTCGCTTCATTGTTCTATCTTTGGAAAGAACGACGCGAAAAACAAAGAAATGTTCGTTTATAATACGAAATGATTCTAATCTGAAATAAAGCAGAATAATTTCTCGTCCCGCAGGGTTTGCGCCCTGTGGGACGTTTTTATACCAAGCCGTGACCTTGCGAAGCAAGCCGTAACCACGAAGTGCCGTGATAATATCTATGCGGAGCCAAGCCGTGCCTTTATTAAATATAAAGCCGTGTTCATCCGTGCCAAAAATAAAAATCTGTGATAATCAAAATATCTTTGATATTTATAATCTGTGTAAATCTGTGATAATCTGTGGACAAAAAGAATTCAGTGGATAATCTGTGGATGAAAAAGCTCTCTTGAGTTAATTTTCATACGAATAAAAAGACGAGAAATTCCGCTAAACATTTGGCGGTTTCATATTTTCTTTGTAACTTTGCCGGCGAAGAAGTAAAAACATACGCTTATGGAAGTGAATAAAAAGTACATACGTTTTGACTGGGCAGTGAAGCGAATGTTGCGCGACAAGGCCAACTTCGCAGTGTTGGAAGGACTGATAACCGTTCTTACAGGCGAGGTCGTGAAGATAGAGGAACTGCTTGAGAGCGAGGGCAATCAGGAGAATGCCAACGACAAGTTCAACCGTGTCGATATCAAGGCAAAGAACTCCAAAGGAGAAATAATAATCGTCGAGGTGCAGCTCACGCGCCAGTTGTATTTCCTCCAGCGAATGCTATATGGTGTGTCGAAAGCCATCACCGAGCACATCGAGATCGGTAATATGTACGACAAGGTGAAGAAGGTTTATTCTATCAACATCCTCTACTTCGACCTTGGCAAGGGCAGCGACTACCTCTATCATGGTAAGACCGTCTTCACTGGCGTCCACACCAACGACCTGCTTGAGGTGAATATCAAGGAGGCTGAGGAACTACGTATGTGTGTGCCCCAGGACATATTCCCCGAGTATTACATCATCCGTGTTAACGAATTCAACAGTGTGGCCACCACCCCGATAGAGGAATGGCTCGACTATTTGAAGAACAATCGCATCAAGGACGACACCTCTACGCCAGGCCTTAGGGAAGCGCGCCAGAAGCTTCTCTATATGACGATGAGCGACAAGGAACGTCAGGCTTACGACAAACACATGGACGACATTATGGTGCAGAACGATGTGCTTGATACTGCCAAAATGGAAGGTCGTGCAGAAGGTCGTGCAGAAGGTCGTGCAGAAGGTCGTGCAGAAGGTCGTGCAGAAGGTGAGCAATCTAAGGCTATAGATATAGCCAAGAACTTAAAGTCGATGGGCTTAAGCATTGCCGACATCAAAAATGCTACAGGATTGTCTGAAGATGACATAATGAAGATATAAATGAAAATCTGAATAATAATTCCGCCAAAGATTTGGTGGTTTCATATTTTCTTTGTATCTTTGTTAATCGGCAAGAAAGTTATAAAAAATAAATAGATATGAATGCAATTGTAGTAATGTTAAGTGTTTGGCTTGTAGCTGCGCTGATATTTCTGTTTTGGTTGGATACAAAGCGTGGAAAGAAATGGTTGAATGACTTTTGACCTTATGCAAGAAAGTATAAAAAGTTGAATTATCTCGTCCCGTAGGGTTTGCGCCTTGTGGGACGTTTTTATACCAAGCCGTGACCTTGCGAAGCAAGCCGTAACCACGAAGTGCCGTGATAATATCTATGCGGAGCCAAGCCGTGCCTTTATTAAATATAAAGCCGTGTTCATCCGTGCCAAAAATAAAAATCTGTGATAATCAAAATATCTTTGATATTTATAATCTGTGCTAATCTGTGCAAATCTGTGGACAAAAAGAACTCAGACCACAGATGGTTTTTATAGACCACAGATTAACACAGATTGGCACAGATTAAGAGCCGAAGGCTCTGATTAGGATGATTATTGATAAAAATCTGTGATAATCAAAATATCTTTGATATTTATAATCTGTGTAAATCTGTGATAATCTGTGGACAAAAAGAATTCAGTGGATAATCTGTGGATAATAAAGCCTCTTTGAAATATTTACATCCTAGCAAAACACGAGAAATTCCGCCAAAGATTTGGTGGTTTCGTATTTTCTTTGTATCTTTGCCGCGGAAGAATAATATAAATAAGGAGATAAAGGATATGACAACAGCGATATTAAATAATGGAAGTTGTTATTCGATACCAGAATACGACGTTGAATTCTTCAGGGCTATTGCCAAGAAAATGGGGTGGATAGCTACTCCTATTACTGACAAGACAGATTCTAAGAGATTGTGGGTTGACCAGTTTGCCGGCAAATGGCAAGACAGTCGCTCTACAGAAGAAATAATAGAAGACATTCACAAAGCAAGAACACCAAATGATGAGATAGTGTTATGAGAGGCTACCTAATTAATAACTAAATAAAAAAACGCATATGGGAGCTATAGTAATGTTTATTTTCATTGACATTGTATGTGTCGCTTCATTGTTCTATCTTTGGAAAGAACGACGTGACAGACAAAGAAAAGTTCGTTTATAAGACGAAATGACTCTAATCTGAAAAATAAAAAGAAATTTCTCGTCCCGCAGGGTTGATGCCCTGCGGGATGTATTTATGCGTATGCCTCTGGGGGCGTGGGCGTCTCGCCCGCGGCTGACGTTTATGATAAACAATGTATTATATGGCAATTTTTAGTTATTGAGAGCGTCCAAATCTTAATGATTTTCTTAACTCCCGTGCAGGAGTTATTAAGTGTAAGGGTTGATGTTTTTAGTGCTGCAAAAGTAGTATATTTATTTTAAATTCAATGAATATAATCAACCTAACTTGCCATTTTTAACATTATTTATATAAAAATACCCTTAAATCTACTCAAAACTATACTATTTGCCTCCGCGACCTTGTCATCGTCGGGTCCCTTGATGTAGGTGAGAGTAGTGAATGTTTGGGTGTGTCCCAATGCCTTTGAGATAACAGGCAGCTTGACGTCTTCCTGATAGGCGTATGATGCCCATGAATGACGAATGACGTAGGACGTGACGGCGGGAATGCCCAATTTCTTGCAGATCTTCTTGAGTAGGTAATTGTATCTTACGAGCGAGCGGTGGGCCTGGCATGAGAAGTTGTCGCCCACGTCGTTAATAATCGGGAACAGGTATCTGCCATTGGATTTGGCCTTATACTTATTTATTAATGTAGCCAATTCCTTTTTCATGCTGACGTGCACCGTTACTCCCGTCTTATGACGTCTATATTCAAAATAGCCGTTCTTGATGTCTCTGATCTTCAGATTGGCGATATCCACGAATGGCATTCCCATAGCAAGGAACTGGAACCTGGCGATGTCAATTACTAATTCCTCTTTCTCGTTTCGTGCCTTATATGAAAGCAATTTCATGAGGTCTTCCTCCCTGATTGCCTTCTTCTTGGTAGGACTCATCTTGGTTTTTACGCCATAGAAGAGATAGCCAAAGTCTTTCTCGCCCTTGAAGTATTCATTGAGTATAGCTCTCAGCTTCTTCATGTAGCAAGCTACGGTGTTGTCGGCAATGCCGTTGGCTGTTAGCCACTCAGAGAAATCCTGGAGTAGTGACGGCGTTAACTCATCTATAGGTATATCCTTGTGCCCAAGGAATTCCTCGAGGTTATTAACTGCTGTCCGATAATTACGTTGTGTACTGACAGACTTTTTAATTGCTTTAGCGTAGGCTGCTTCGACGACCATGCTAAAGAGTACTTGGTTTACTGACAATTGTCTATGAGGATTAAGTGTATTGCCCATGGTTTACCTCCTATTTTTTTTGGTTTATATTATTGCTGCAAAGATAGCAATAATATAAATAAGGTGGTACATTTTGGGCAAAAAAGTGCAAAAAAAAATCCCTTACACTTAATAACTCCTGCACGGGAGTTAAGAATTGGGGAAACGATGCAAAAAAGAAACAAATATTTGTGATAGACAATGAAGAATAAAAAACTACTTGCCGCATTGATGGCGCTGCTGCTGCCGATAGCAGTGATGGCGCAGACGGCATTCAAGGGCCAGCTCCGCATAAGCAATGAGCGCATCAGCGTTCAGGGCGAGCTGCTCCGCGTGCAGCTCCGCGTGAGCTATGACGACAACGTGCTCAACCATGGCGAGACGCTCAACGTCACGCCCGTGCTCAAAAGCGGCTACCGCTTCCAGCGACTCTCGTCGGTGGTTGTCAACTCCAAGAACCCCAAGAGTGCGGGCATGCAGCGTGCCAGCATAGCCGTGGTGGCTCTCAATAGTCGCAGTGGCGAGCACTACTTCGACTACGACACCACCGTGCCCTTCGCCGAGTGGATGCGCGAGGCATCACTCTTCATCGAGAGCGAGGAGACCAGCGGCGGCCGCAGCCATCTTTATGAGGACAAACTGTTCGACCGCCTCGTCATCCGCAATAGTCCGCAGTCCACCTCCGACACCAAGCAGCTCGGCAACCCCATCCTCGGCACAGCCGCCAAGGTGGAGTGGGTGCAGTTTATCGAGCCCTCGGTGGAGTCCGACCTCCAGCTCACTTTCCGCGGCACCATACCCCTTGCCGACAATCGCAAGATAGGCGCCATGAACACCCGCCGTTTCAACGAGCAGGTGTTTGCCATCATGAACAAGGAGCTCGAAAAGCAGCTCCAGGTGCAGGGCACCACCATCAGCCATATCGACATCAAGGGCTATGGTGCGCCCATCGGCAATTTCTATACCAACGAGACGCGCAGCAGCGCCCGTGCCCTCGCCCTGAAGAACTACCTCCTCACCGAGGCGTCGCTGGGCATCAACTCCGTAAGCGTCACGTGGATAGCCGAGGATTGGGACAGCATAGCCTCGCTTGTCGATCAGAGCGACATGCGCCTGCGTGCCGCCGCCCTCGACATCATCCGTTCGGTGGATGTGGCTAAGGGGCGCGAGGCAGAGTTGCGCAATCTCGGTTCGGGCGGCCCCTATTCTCAGATGGAGCATTACATCTTCCCCAAGGTGTGCCGCATCGAGTATGTGGCAAAGCTCAGCCGTTCCACCGCCGACCCCAAGGGTGGGCGCCTTCTCATGGGCAGTGCGCCCAAGGCGATGAACCTTGCCGACCTGTATGCCACGGCTCGCAACTTCACCGTCGGTTCGCGCGAGTTCAACGACATCGTCGATCTCTCCGCCCGTCTTTTTCCCGACAATGCCGAGGCGAACATCGACGCCGCGGGCGTTGCCCTGTTGCGTGGCGACATAGCCAAGGCCGAGGCATATCTCAAGCCGTGGACCACCGACACCCGGGCTTACAACAACCTCGGTGTGTATTACCTTCTCAGTGGCAATCTTGCCAAGGCCGAGGTCTATCTCTCCATGGCCGATGCCCTTGGCATTCCCTCAGCCTCCAAGGCTCTTGAATATCTCAGAAATATTAAATAACTAATTTTTAAAAATGTAAATTATATGAAAGCAACAAAAATTATCTCCGCATGCGCAGTGCTGGTCGCATTAGCGTCGTGCTCCAATGACCATGTCATATCTCAGCCCGGCGCTGAGGATACCCCCATCCACATACAGGCCAACGTCGGAGCAGTGACGACGAAGGCGGCAAGTAATATACAAGAAAGTCAGTTTGAGGAAAATGAGAACATTGGTATTTTCTTGAGGGAACATCTAAAAACAGGAGAGACATCTATAAAAAGTTATACATTGCCATTATTAGGTGTTACAAAGAAATATAGTAATGATATGATGATAGATTTGTCTACTACTGAGTATTATCCATCAAATGGTCATGGTGTAGATTGTCTTGCAATTTATCCTATGCAATTTAATACATCAAATATTGACCATAATACAACTTCTTTTTCTGTGCAAGATGATCAGAGTTCCGATGTTAATTATAAGGCTAGCGACTTGATGTTTGCATATAAAAAAGAAACTAAGAATGCAGACAAACTACCAATAAAATTGACTTTTGAACATTTACTTTCCAAAATCATTATTGTATTAAAGGTAGATGGTAGTGTTGATAAGAGTGTATTAAATGAGGCATATATAGAATTGTCTGGTTTAAAAAAGACTATTGGAATTAATGTTAGTGATATGACCCAAGTATCAGGTTCGGCTTCTTCTGAATCAACAGATGCTTCAGTGAGTCTAAATACATCTATTTTACAAGATGACGCAACGATAACATTTGGTAAACAAACAAAGTCATCATCCGACGACACACAAACAGAAGAAGCTGCTGTGATTATTGTTCCGCAAAATATTCCTCTAAATACAGAATTTATTAAAGTTAAATTGAGCAATGATAATGGAAGTAGTTTTTATACCACTTATACATATAAAGTAACTGATCCCGCAGGGTTGACTTTTGCAGAAAAAACAGCTTACAAATATACAATTACTCTTAAGGCTGGTAGTATATCTGTTCAGAGTGTACAAATTACTCCATGGACACACGCATCAGATGGCTCTGGCGATGCCAACCTCGATTAATAACCCTTTAAAAGAATAACGCTATGACAGAGCAAGAGAAAAAAGATTTTATCTTTAAGCAAGATATTTCTTTATTATATGATATAGCGAAATATAGTGCCACAGTGTGCTTAGGATTTTTGATTTATTCTTTTATGGAGGATAAACTCGAAGTTCGTGAATATGCTATATATGTAGCTCTATTATTTGCGTTCTTAGTACTTGTAGGATGTCGTGCTCGTCATCTAAATATAAATTATAAATGCACGCCCGAGAAAAAGGATCGGGACGAAAAAGATACTTAGCACTGCGGATGCCTCTGGGAGCGCAGGCGTCTCGCCTGCGGCCATCTCGGTTTTGGCTGCGCATGAGCCGCGGGCGATACGCCCGCGCTCCCAGAGGCTGCGCGTGGTTTTGGTTGACCACAGATTATCACAGATTGACACAGATTATGAGCCAAAGGCTCGGAATGGATTGATGATTGATTATTGATTATTGATTGATGATGTAAATCTGTGATAATCATAATATCTTTAGATATTAAAATAATCTGTGTCAATCTGTGATAATCTGTGGATAAAAAAAGAAAAAGACTATGATGAAGAAAAGACATATATTGCATTGGGCAATGGGCGTGATGATGACGCCGTTGCTTGGCTCCTGCGCTGCCGACGATGTGGTCGGCGACGCGGGTAGGGAGGGATGTGATATAATCTTAGGTCAGCCCATGACTGTGACATCTGCGACAAGATCCGCGGATGGCAGAAATTCATCTAATCAATTTGAACAAGACGAAATCGTTTGGCTGTGGGCTAATAAATCTGGCGGCTCTGAATACATCAAGGCATGGCAGCTGACTGCAAAAAGCGGTGGTAGCCTTATCGGCTCACCACAATACTGGCCCAGCGATGGCTCACATCTCGATGTCTATGCTCTTCATGGAAACTTTGAAAACTCTCAAATAAGGGAAGACGCCACATTCTGGTCATCTCTTACATCGTTGACACATACAGTGGCATCCGACCAATCATCGGACGAAAAAAAGCGTTTGTCCGACCTGCTATATTCTCAAACTTTGTCAGTTGCACCTAATAACACGGTGCAACTGACCTTCGACCATGAATTGTCGAAAATATGCATTGTATTGCAGAAACATTCAGATTCCGGAATACAGGAAGATGATTTGAAAAAAGCAACGGTTCAAGTAAGTGATATTTATCCAGAAGTAACATACAATACAAGTACAAGAGCTGTCACCCCATCAGGAACTCCCACTACCATCACTCTTGGACAGGAATCCTCAGGTAGTACTACTTATGAGGCTATTGTGCCTTCTGGTGTGACGGTTGCGCCTCAAGTCAAGATTACGTTGAATAATTTTCCAGAAACGGACAAAACAAGGACGTTCTCGTGCACTCTGATGAGTAGTGTGACCTTTGCAAAAGGCAAGAAATACACGTTTACTCTGACTCTGCATAATAATATTGTAGTGAGTTCGCCTACGATTGGAGGCTGGACAGATGAAACAACGAATATGACAATTCCGCAGGCCCCTGTCGAATCGAGTTGATGATGTCAATCTGTGATAATCAAAATATCTTTGATATTTAAAATCTGTGCTAATCTGTGCTAATCTGTGGACAAAAGAGAAGTCAGTGGCCTGCGCATGGTTTTATAGACCACAGATTCTCACAGATTTCCACAGATTAAGAGCCAAAGGCTCTGAAAGATTGAAAGATTGAAAAATTGAAATATTGAAAGATTTTTAGGCACGGATGGACGCGGCTTTTAAAAAAGACACGGCTAGGCTGCGCGATGGGAATGGCTTAATTTGCATTTAAGCTATACTAAAGTATAGACACGGCTCGTTAACGCAGAGCAAACTAAGCCGTGAACTTGCGAAGCAAGCCGTAATCACGAAGTGCCGTGGATAAACAATCAATGCGGAGCTAAAGCCGTGTCTTTTAAAAAAAGCCGTGGATTTCCGTGCCAAAAATAAAAATCTGTGCAAATCTGTGGACAAAAAGAACTCAGACCACAGATGAGTTTTTATAGACCACAGATGGTTTTTATAGACCACAGATTAACACAGATTGGCACAGATTAAGAGCCGAAGGCTCTGATTATTATTGATTAATGATTATTGATTGATGATGATAATCTGTGCAAATCTGTGGACAAAAGAGAGTTAATAAAAGATGAGAATAGAATAGAAAAAGAAGAATATTATTATGATGAAGAAAAGACATATATTGCATTGGGCAATGGGCGTGGTGATGACGCCGTTGCTTGGCTCCTGCGCATTCGACGAGTTGTACGAAATCGCAGGTGGAGGGAATGGTATGTCCTTTAGCGTGGAGGTGACACAGCTTCAGGAGGAACTTGGAAGCAGTTTCCGGGCTCCACGCATCACCGACACCGAGATAAGTGGCGACAACATGAAGATGTACGTTCGCCGCACCACCGAGGGATATGTCCATCGTCATGAGGCTAAGGGTGTTGCCACTCGTGGCACCTCTGTATCGTCGATTGATAAGTTTACTCTTAATTCATATACTTACTCTACGTCATTGTCATCAGCTACTCAGGTTTCCACTAAAGAGGAGATAACGAAATCAGACGGATGGAAATCCTCTAAGCAATGGCAGAAAGCAAGTGATAAAATGGCTTTCTATGCTTATTATGCAGGAACATCTTCTGCAAATTTTTCATTATCTGGTGGCAATCCCACACTATCATATATCGTCGCCGATGATGTTGCTAACCAGCAAGATTTGCTCGTGGCAAAGGCAGAGAATGTGACAGGTGATGGTACTAATAAAAATATTGATCTTACCTTTAGTCATGCTCTTACTGCCGTGCAGTTTGGTATTGGCTCTACTATGGCTGATGGAACAATAAAGAAGATTGAACTTCAAGGTATAATGAATTCTGGAACTTATAATTATTCCTCTGATACGTGGTCTTCTCAAAGTGGAAACCAGACATATACTCTTAATAATCTCAATATAGATATATCGGGTAATAAAGGAACGACGTCAGCCACAACGCTTATCACTGGCCAAGGCAGCAGCAATGACCTTATGCTGCTTATGCCGCAGACTCTCGGGGCAGACGCCAAGCTCGTTGTTACAATAGAGTCTAAAGGAACACCCCATGTTTTGACAATGAATTTGTCGGGAACATGGAGCCCTGGCCATACTGTCACATATTCTCTCTCCACGACGAAAGAAACAGGTGATTATGTACTGAAAGTAGGTAACCCATCATCTCTATCTACTAATGAGTTAGGAGGTAATGTGTCTACGACAGTGACAAGTTATTATCAGGATTACTATGGCACTCAGACTCCTGCTGCATGGAAGGCTACATATACTTATGCTTCTGGTACAGACATGCGCACTCCGTTGGATAAAGCTATAACATCAAAAATAGAATCAGGTTCTGGTAACCCCTCAGGCGAAACTCTCAATGCCACTATTGCAAACCAATATCTGAAGAGCCAATATAATTTTACTGTTGATGCGGATCTAAAAACTAAGGCACAGAATAGTGCATCGCCCTTTGACCTTTCTACATATAATCCAGCAACAGGAGGTGAATTGAACGGAACAGACAGACGTTCCGCCAACTGCTATATTATTAAGGCTCCTGGATATTATAAGCTGCCTCTGGTCTTTGGAAATACACTGAATAATCTTGCTAATGCAAATGGTAATTCTTCTACATTTAGAGATGCAAATGATACACCAATAACTACCGAAATCATCAATGGAGTCAAAGGAGCTAAATTGTTATGGCAAGATGAGTATGGTCTCATTGAGCCATCATCAATCCGTGTAGATGACAAGTATTTGTACTTTGAGATAAAGGAAGGCTCCATCACTCAAGGCAATGCCCTTATCGCCGCTACATCTGGTGAAAACGGAACTGGAGACATTCTCTGGAGCTGGCATATTTGGGTGACAGATGCCGATTTCAAAAATAAAGTGTTGATTTATGGAGGAGAAAGTTTGAATTATAGCACAGGCAGTATATCAGGAAGGAAAGAATTTAATTTCATGAAAATGCCTCTTGGATTTTGTAAATCAACGGATTTGAAATACCCAGAAAGAAAAATCATTGCAACAATTAAACAACAAACGGGCACAAGCGATAAGGAAACGAGTGTTACAATTACACAAACAGGCTCTTCTTCTGTGGTAAAGTCTTATGGCGAAAATTGTACATTCTACCAATGGGGACGAAAAGATCCGTTCCCAGGAAGTGATGGTATTAAAACCACAGCGTCTAATAGTATATCCATTCCAAAGTATTGCTATGATGCCGATGGTAATGATTTTGCATACCTAAAGGTCGGTGGTGATACGTCGAATGGAAGAACTACAAAAGGTGGGTCAATAAAGAATCCATATACGTTCTATTATTCCAAAACAGATGGAGATGCAAATAGTACCGCAAATGATTGGTGCAACGAGACAACTTATAATAATTGGGATTCAATGAATGGAACTATTACTACTTTTGCAGACAATACAGTTGTCAAGAGTCTCTATGACCCATGCCCAATAGGGTTTAAAGTGCCTGAGACAACAAGTTTTACAGGATTTACAAAAACAGGGGATAATAACTCTTCAGGACCATCTTATTACAATGTGACAGAGTCATCCGTCTCTGCCTATAATGAAGGCTGGCATTTTTATACAACAGGTTGGAAAACTGGAGATTATGATTTCTGGCGTGCATTCGGATTCATAGATTGCTGGTCTGGAAGATATACAGCAGGTACAGGCAAAGGCTTCCTTGGTTGGTCAGGTCTCGATGGCCACTATTGGTCCGCACGTGCATACTCAGTGGGCTATGGACGCTACCTCCCCTTCATTTCGGGCGGCGTGTTCCCGCGCAATGTCAATCAGCGCGCCTACGGCTTTACCGTGCGCCCCGTCTCAGAACAATAATTCGATTCATTTGATTAATTTGACAATTTGAAAATTTTATAATTTGATAATTTGAATGTTCGAAAAATTTAAAATAAATACAATCGAGAACGTTAAAAAGACGCCCGCAGGGCGTCGAAAAAAAATTTAAAATAGCGATTATGACGGCAAAAGAATTGATATCGCTTGAAAGCGGAAATCACGACGAGATACGTCTCTACAAGGTGGGGATGTTCTGGTGTGCCTACGAACGCTCGGCCTACATGATGTGCAGTCAGGTGAGAGAGCTGAAGGTGAAGGCAGACCGTGTCAAGTCGACTGGCGGTCAGGTGCTGTGCAAGGTGGGCTTCCCACTGAGCTCGTTCGCCACCACCGCAGCCTCTCTCGAAGTGAAGTCGAAGACCGATGACGAGGTGGTGCTCAAGGCTCCACACCCCATCACCGAAGACCAGTTCCTTGAGTGGAAAAACACTCATACCGTCGCAGACAGTAGCGCGCCCTCGGCGGAGGGCGACATCGTGAAGATGATTCGTGGCTTCAATGTGGCTGTGCACACCCCCATGGAGTGCATGAACTTCATCATGGAGCTGCAGCGACTGACAAAATAATTCATTTTTTAATTAATGCCCCTCCCGCATAGAAAGTCTCTTATTACCGGCGATGAGAATATGGTCGATTGCGGTTGACCGTAGGGTATCAAAAGTAAGTTCAATGGCCCACCGGCGACGTAAAATGTCACGAAAAGGCGCACAAACCTGCACCGCAGCAGTGATGAGTGTGTTGTCGTCGGTTATGATAAAAAACTTAAAGGTGGTTCGGTGTCCGCGTGCGCCGTCCTGTCTCTGATTCATTAGAGTGGCCATCTCTCAATGTTGAGAAGACATGAGGGTATGGGCGTGATTCGCCCTCGCTTCCTTGGTTGGTCAGGTCTCAATGGCAACTATTGGTCCGCACGTGCATACTCAGTGGGCTATGGACGCAACCTCAACTTCAATTCGGGCAACGTGAACCCGCGCAATTACAATCAACGCGCCTACGGCTTTACCGTGCGCCCCGTCTCAGCACTTACATAATAATTTAAAAATATCCATGTCAGGGATTAGAGACGGGAGGGGATTTTTTTTAAATTATACGGCTATGGCACTATACAGTAATCTGCCTGTGTATAAGGCAACCTACGATTTGCTGATTGAGTTCTACCGTCGCGAGGACACTATCCCGCGCAAGTACAGATACTCGATAGTCGATGAGATAAAGAGGCACCTGTGCGACTTGCTGTCGATGGTGTATCAGGCAAATGCCTCGCAAGACAAGAAGCCGTTCCTCCGTCAGGCAATGCGCGACATCGAGGAGGTGAAGATAAGGGTGAGGATACTGAGCGACCTCCACGTGCTCGGGGTAAAGCATTTCGCCGACATCTGCGTCAGGGAAGAGTCGATATCCAAGCAGCTCACGGCATGGCACAACAGTGTGCGATAATTAATTGACCAACAATATGAATATAACCGACGACCAACTGCTCGAGGACGTGTTCTCAGCCTACTACAATGCCAGGCAGAAGAAAAGAAACACCAAGAGTCAGGTGAACTTTGAGATGAACCTCGAACACAACCTAGTGGAGCTTTATGAGCAGCTCAAGGCAAGGACATGGAAGCCGTCGAGAGGACTGTGCTTCATCACCGAGGAGCCGGTGAAGAGGGAGGTGTTCGCCTCGCCGTTTCGCGACCGCGTGGTCCACCACCTGCTGTTCGACTATATCTCGCCCATATTCGAGCGGCTGTTCATCTACGACAGCTACTCGTGCCGCAAGGGCAAGGGCACGCTCAAGGCATTGGAGCGATACGAGCACCACATCAGGGCATGCTCAAACAACTACACTGGCAACTGCTATATACTGCAGCTCGACCTCAAGGGCTACTTCATGTCGATAGACAAGACACGGCTCTACAACATAATAAGCTCCGACCTGCAGAGAATGCGACATCGCAAGGGACCTTATGGCAAGCGATGGGACGACCAGGTGGATTTCGACTTCGTGGATTATCTCGTGCGAGAGATATTGGCACATACACCCACGAAGAACGTGATACGAGTGGGCGAGGCGTCCGACTGGAACGGGCTGCCGCCGTCGAAGAGCCTGTTCTGCCAACCCGAGGGCGTGGGACTGCCGATAGGCGACCTCACCTCGCAGCTGTTCAGCAACATCTATCTCAACCGCCTCGACCACTATTGCAAGCGCGAGCTCAAGTGCCGCCACTACGGCAGATATGTGGACGACTTCTATGTCATGGGCAGTAAGAAGACCGAGCTGCTCGGGCTTGTGCCATATATAAGACAGATGCTGAAGGACGATCTCGGAGTGACACTCCATCCTCATAAGATACACGTCACCCACTACCGCAAAGGCACTCGCTTCATGGGCGGATATGTGTTGCCCCACCGCCGCATGCTGCGCCGGCGCACGATATGGAAGTTCCGCCGCGAGATGAACAGGCTTGCCGCCCTGATGGGTGCGCCCGAGGTGATGAGCCCAGGCGAGGTGAAGGCCGCCATGGCCACCATCAACTCCTATCTCGGCCTGCTGTGCCACTACGACACCTACCGCATAAGGCGCAAAGCCATGATGAGGGCTGAGATGTATCGCTACTTCGACTTCACACCGCGCTTCACCAAGGCGGTGATGAAAAAGAAACCGGCTGATTACGAAACTTTAAAAAAGATAGATTATAAAACATTATGCCACTGACCGAATACAATAAGGAAAAGGCCTATAAGGAGACCTACGAACTGCTCCTGTTGACGTACAGGAAAGTGAAGAACGTTGCCCCCGACGTGATGGGGAAAAGCCTCGAAGAGCTGAAGCGACTGCTCTCGGGGGTGCTGTCGAGAATCTACCAGATGGGTATGGCTTTCGACAAGGCGGGGCATATACGCCGCGCCAAGAAGGACATCGACGAGGTGAAGAGCCGCTTCGACGTGCTCCACAGGACGAAGTCGATAGACGACGAACTGTATGAAGACGTGATGAAGAGGGCGGACTGCATCCAGGACGAACTCGACACGCTGATGGAGACAAAAAAGAAGTCTGTGGAAGAAACTTAAAAAAAGATATATGACAAAGAAGATATTGATAATGACGATGATGGCCTTGGCGTGCCTCACGGCACGGGGACAGGCATGGGACATCGGCCACCCCAACATGATACACCTGTCAACCAACCTGCTCTACGACGCAGCCCTCGTGCCCAACGTGGGCGTGGAGTATGCCTTCGGCAGACGGTGGTCGGCCCGCGCCCATGGCATGTACGCCTGGTGGAGCAACGACTCGCGCCACCGCTACTGGCGTCTCTCGGGCGGAAGCCTTGAGCTGCGCCGATGGTTGGGTAGCTACGTGGATGCCTTCGAACTGAAGGGACATCACGTGGGCGCGTATGCCGGTGCCTACCGCTACGACTTCGAGTTGGGCAACACGGGCAACAAGTCCGACTTCAACTACTCCGTGGGCTTGAGCTACGGCTACTCCATGCCCATAGGACGCAAGCTGAGTCTCGACCTGGGCGTGTCGGTGGGATACATCGGTGGCAACTACACCAAGTATGACTACGAGTATGAATGTTATATGTGGCTCGCCGACATGCGGCGCAACTACTTCGGTGTCACTCGTGCCGAGGCATCGCTCGTGTGGCACATCGAACTTGGACGGAAAGGAGGCTGGAAATGAGACGTGTCGCATTTACGGCAATCATTGGCGCGGCAATGATGTGCGCCTCTTGCCAGAAAGACCTGTGCAACGATCATGTGCACAGCACCGAGATAGATGTGCGCTTCGACTGGAGCCTGAGTAAGCCCGATGGCGCCTCGTCGATGTATATGGTGCTCATGCCTGTCAGCGGCGAGAGCATGACACGTCAGGAGCAGACCTTCGGCGACACCGATGGCGGCACGATGGTGGCTGCGCGTGGCCGCTACCATGCCATCGCGCTCAACCGCAACGGCTCGCTCAACGAGATACACCTCGACACATACGAGGGCGCATACGCCACTACCGCCTCCACCGACGTGGTATCGACCAAGACATTCCACGGCATGAAGTCGGCGCCGCTGCCCGCGGGCTCCACGAGCTCCGACGTGCGCAGCCAACCCTCGCCGCTGTATGCCGACACGTGCTCGGTGTTTGCGGTGGATAATGCCCACAGGGAGCATGTGATGCAGCCCAAGCGGCTTGTTGACACCATCGACGTGAGGGTAGAGGGCGTTGAGAATTTAGAGTATGTGATAGGCATGTCGGCTGCCATCAGCGGCATGAACTCGGCAGTGAGTCTGTCGCGGCTTGAACCGATGGACGGGTTGTGCACAGTGCCGATGGAGCTTGAGGCTATAGGCTCGACCACGATAGGCGGCAGGGTGCTGACGTTCGGGCATTGCCGCGGCTCTCAGCAGAAGCAGCAGCACGTGCTGACGATATACACGATGCTGGTGGACGGCTCGAAGTATTATTTCAATTATGATGTGTCGGGGAAGATGCACGCGATTGAGCCGGAAAAACCGGATGACCCCGAGGTCCCCGAGGGTCCCGCACACATAGTGATAGATATTCCCAAGTTGCCTGTGCCGCTGCCTACGCACAGCGGAGGATTCCAGCCGGAGATGGGTGACTGGGAGGAAAGGGAGATCGATGTTGCGATGTGATGTTTAGGCACGGAGGTTTTTCAGACCACAGATTAGCACAGACTGACACAGATTATGAGCCAAAGGCTCTGATTAGGATGATTATTGATTTTTTTAGGCACGGATGGACACGGCTTTTAAAAAAGACACGGCTAGGCTGCGCGATGGGAATGGCTTAATTTGCATTTAAGCTATACTAAAGTATAGACACGGCTCAATAAATTGAAAATTGAAAATTGAAATATTGAAGAATGTAACTAAGCCGTGAACTTGCAAAGCAAGCCGTAACCACGAAGTGCCGTGATAATATCAATGCGGAGCTAGCCGTGC
>CAMBOI010000028.1 GCA_945869265.1 uncultured Prevotella sp.
AGAAAAGACTTCAAGTGCTGAAAGAAACTTCTTTATCTGTTACAGAAGAAGTCGTTAAAAAGATTGACAAGCCTCGCGTAAAACAACTTAATTTCCTCGATCTCCTCGACCAATACGAACTTGATCCTATTACGCAGAACTGTATGGTTCGCGAGGACATTGAGGTTGAATACGGTAAGAAACGCACGCATTGTCACTTGCCTATTGACGTCACCAAGAATCTCCTTATCTGCAACGTGAAGAAGGATAACTGGGAGCAGTACCTTGATGGCTCTGCCAAAATTTACTATACTGGCAAGAAATTCCCGACTACCGTTGTACTAAACAAACTCTACTACTTCATGCCTTACCTCTCAGGCAAGGGAATCCGCGACCTCTACTACATTAAGATTGCACGTCTTGGTTACCGCAAGGAAGGTCAGGAAAACGAGGATAAGAACAATCTGCGACTTGTGTTCGAGATTGAACGTGTCGGTCAACTCTTCGATGACTATAAGAAGGTGAAACTCGAAATTTGGCGAACGTTTACGGATACTACACTTGGCAAAATTATTCAATAGTATTATAGTATAGATAGCAATGAGTAGTAAAGCATATCATAGACGAATTTGGCATGAAATGCAGCACCTCATTGCCGTAGGGGTTTACCACATTGGTCACTGGCAGAACAACAGGGGACAGGTACGTTGGTTCACAGAGCCCCAGTTGATAAAAATCTTGTTTTGGTGCAAAAAGCAGTCGAAAAATTTGGATAATTCAATATAAATCAGTAACTTTGCCGCAAAATCACGCATATAGCCATGAGAAGAATTATATTATTTGCACTAAGCGCCATTTGCTGTGTCATGGCTTATGCACAGCAGTTTCAACAGGAATTTGGTTCTCCACGTAAGAATTATGTGGAGATGGTAGCCACGCCCGATCATGGCGACAGTTATTACACTCTTGGGCAGCCAGCCACATTGTGTATATATGCACGCGAGGGTGGAGTGCCGCTCAATGGGGTGAAGGTAAAGTATAAGGTTGGACCCGAGATGCTTCTTCCTAAGGATGCAGACTCCACTGTGTTTGTTGGGGGGGAGGCTGTCATTCGTATGGGCACGATGACACAACCGGGATTCCTCGCCTGTCAGTATGAGTTTATGGCGGGAGGCAAGCGTCAGCGTGACCTTGTGAAAGTGGCATATTCCCCCGAGGATATTCGCACCTTCACTCCCATGCCCAAGGATTTCAACAAGTTTTGGCAGAACGTGATGCGCGAGGCGCGCAAGGTGGATCTCTCGCCCGAATACTTTGATGTGCCCGATGCCACCAACGACAAGATTGAAACCAAGCTCGTACGTCTGCATGTGGGTAAGGAAAAGTGGATATATGGTTATCTCTCGCGTCCCCTCGACGGCAAGCAGCATCCCGTAGTGCTTGTTCCACCTGGTGCGGGCAGTCAAAAGATATATCCATCCGACTATTTCCCCAAGGCTGGAATGATATATCTCAAAATAGAGATTCACGGCAACGACCAGCGACTGCCCGACGATGAATACAATCGTATGCGTGCTGAGAAATGCGAGGGCTATATGCGCCGGGGAATGGAGTCAAAGGACACATATTATTATAAGGATGTATATGCAGGATGTGCCCGGGCGGTTGATTTTCTTTGTTCATTGTCCGACTGGGACGGTAAGAATGTCATCGTCACTGGCGGCTCGCAAGGTGGAGCCCTGTCCATCATCACTGCAGCCCTCAACGAGAAGGTCACTATTTGCGCACCGTTCTATCCAGCCCTGAGCGACCTCACTGGATTCCTTCATCACAGGGCAGGAGGATGGCCAATGTTTTTCTCTGGTTTGTTTGACGACAGTAGGGTAGATATTCCCGTCGATCAGGCATTGGAGACCTTGCCATATTTCGATGTAGTGAATTTCGCTCGCAATCTGCGTGTGCCCACATTTATGAGTTGGGGATATAGCGACGACACCTGTTCGCCCACCTCTATCTGGTCGGTATGGAATGAGATTACAGCCCCCAAGCAGAAGGACATCACTCCCAGCAGTGGTCACTGGCGCTTTCCGAGCAGTCAAGAGAAATGCTTCAAGTGGATGCTCGACAATATTTCGACTCTTTAACATTTTATTATTGTATAGATAAACGCGGATTCAATTAGCAAGTGCAATGTTCTTGGTTATGTTAAAATTACGTTAAATCGATAGATGTTTCCTATCTTTTTAGTACCTTTGCAGTTGTTTTTTTGACGATAATGAAAGAAATAGTGAAAGAGGTGAGTGCATGGATGGCTTCACACTCATCTACATACGTTATAGCCGCTGCCGTTTTGGCTTTTCTTGTGCCCGATGTGTTCGGGTGGGTGAGGGGAGACGTGTCGAGCGTCATTCTAGGAGTGATTATGCTTACTATGGGACTGACCCTATCGACGGAGGACTTTCGGATATTGTTTAGCAGGCCATGGGACATCTTCATAGGTGCCTGCGCACAGTTTACGCTCATGCCCTTGTTGGCCTTTACTCTTACCAAAGTGTTCGGACTCAATCCCTATCTCTCTATCGGTATCATTCTCGTAGGTTGTTGCCCTGGTGGTGTGTCGAGCAATATCATGTCGTTTCTGTGTAAGGGCGACGTGGCATTCTCGGTGGGTATGACCACTGCCTCCACTCTGTTGGCACCCGTGATGACACCATTGTTGGTGTGGTGGCTTGCCGACACAAGGATAGAGGTGGATACCCTCGGAATGTTCCGTGGCATATTACTAATCACAATCATCCCTGTGGGCATAGGATTCCTTGTAAATCACTATGCCAGTAGCCGTAAATGGTATGAGGATGTAAGACAGATGATGCCGGGAGTGAGTGTCACGTGTCTTGCCTTGATAGTGGGTGGAGTGGTGTCGCAGGTAAAACCACAACTGATGATTCACGGTATGGGATTGTTCTTGCTGATGCTTGCCGTGGTGTTCTGTCATAACACCCTCGGGTATCTTCTTGGATATAACGTGGGAAGGCTTTTCCATTTCTCAATTCCCAAGAAGCGTACAATATCTATAGAGGTGGGAATGCAGAACGCCGGTATGGCGACAGTTCTTGCCACCGCCTTCTTTGCCAACGACGATATTCTCGCCCGCAATCCCGAAGCAATCCTCTGCGTGGTGCCTTGTGCCATCAGTTGCGCCTATCACTCAATCTCGGGTACTGTTCTCGCTGGATTATACGTGAAATATGACCAAAGACATGTAAATCAATGATGTTGTCGTCACGGCTATGGGTATCTCGCGCCAGAAGAGTATGACCTCGCAAAATGGGAGGCAAACGGCAAGCAGGGAGACCCGACCACATCCAAGTGGCAGGCTCCAGCCCACGACATCGATGACTTCTTCGAGACCGGTGTGTCGTTCACAAACAATATCTCTCTCGCACAGGCCACCGACCGCACATCGTTCCGTATGTCATACACCAACACCGACCTCAAGGGATATATGCCCAACAGTTCGCTAGTGAAGAATATCTTCAACGCCTCGGGTTCGGTGAAGAGTGCCGATAAGAAGTTGGAGGCATTCACCAACATAACCTATCTCAACCGACGCGCAATACACCAACGTGGATAGCACAACACCGGGTTATCGTCTGCCCAACACATTGAACAATGCCGACCTCAAACCTGAATCGACAACATCGTTCGAGGTGGGACTTGAGGCAGCCTTCCTCAACGACCGCATCGGTTTTGACCTTACATACTATAAGACCACAACCACCGACCAGATTATCCCGCTCTCCGTGTCAGGAACATCAGGATATATCTACAAGGTGATCAACTCGGGAAAGATACAGAACAAGGGACTTGAGTTTGCTTTCCATGCCACACCGGTGAAGACCCGCGACTTCGAATGGAAGACATCGCTCACTCTTGCTTCCAACAAGAACATGTTGATGAACGGTGGTGTGAAGTGGATGGTTGACAATGTATATGACAACTGGTTCAGTGGTCGTCAGTGTCTCGTATATGCCCAGTATTGGTCGCAGCGCAACTATACCGAGGAGGACCGCTATCAGATTCGCGAGTCGGTGAACAACAACTATTTCAATTATATGTATATGGGTATTGCTAATATGGACAAGGTGATAGAATTAAACACCGATGAGGCTACGGCTGCCAAGAACTCGGCATACGGTGCCAACTGCAACCAGATTGCCGCCGCCAAGATTATGAAGACTTGGATGATGGACATCATCACCGACACATGGGGCAATGTGCCATACAGTGACGTTGCTAAACTTGAGAAGGAGGGTCTGCTCTACTGCAAGTATGACGACCAGAAGGACATCTACGTATCTTCCCTGCGCCTTGGTGCATGTGGCATACATAACCTTGATGTTTTGTTCTACGTTCTCTTGGCTTTTGCAATTTCTTTTGCTTCCATAATGATTTGATTTTTTTAATAATGTTATTGTTGTTGTCTGTTCGACACAATGCCAAGCAATTGGCGGTAGTTCTCAATGCTGTTGGCGGCAATCACTCCCGTAGGTTCCGTAAGACGCAGACTGCTCCCGTCGGCGGAAGATATTATGCCTCCTGCCTCGGTGACAATCAGCGAGGCGGCTGCATAGTCCCACGGACTGAGTAGATACTCGAAATACAGTTCACACCTGCCCATTGCCAAATAACAAAGCTCTGGAGCGCAAGCCCCGAAGCGCCGTATGTCGTTGCATTTGCCAAAGGCATCAACAATAATCCTCGAGCACACCTCGGCATACTCCTTGTGATAAACAGGCAGGGCAGTACACAGCACGGCATTGCCGAATGAGCGACCTGAGACGTGGATTCTCATGCCGTTAAGGTATGCTCCCTTGCCTTTCTCGGCATGGAACAGCTCATCAGTGCGGGGAATATACACCACTCCCATCTGCATGTCATCATGGTGCTTCAGTCCCACGCAGATGGCACACTGGTCGATGCCGCGGCTGTAGTTGGCGGTGCCGTCGATAGGGTCGATAATCCATGTGTATTCGTGTCGGGTGTCGTTGATGTCCTTCTCCTCGCACAGGAATCCCGACTCTGGCATAAGCTGCAAGAGCCTTTCGCACAGGAAGTTCTGCACTGCAACATCCGATGATGTCACGATATTCTCGCATCCTCCCTTCTGTTCTATCTCAAATCCGTCGCTTACCATCAGTCGTGAAGCCTCGCGGACGATACCTGTCAGTTGTTCAATTGTTATCATTTGTTTGTTGTTCATTCCATTGCTCGATTTCGATGATATATATTTAGTACTTGTATTATCTACATAACCATTTTTATTTGATACTCATTCTAATCCAGATGAATCGCGGTGTCATCTGCCAGAAGAAGACAAGCAGGCGGTAGAACCAGTTGACGGTGATAACAGGCTTGCGCCTTTCGAGTCCATTGACTATGCTGACGGCAACTTTACGTACATCAAGTTGCATCGGGAAATTACTGCCCTCTATCATCGGGGTCTTGACGAATCCCGGACGTATGTCGGAGATATGAATATTGCGGATATTTCTTATAGCCGTCAGTTGGCAGAGGCTTTCTAGATAATGACTGGTGAATCGCTTTGAGGCTGAATATGCAGGTGCGGCGCCGAGGCCTTTGGTGCGTGCTATGGAACTGATTATGGCTATATGCCCTTCTATTTCCGGGTGTTGCTCAAAATAGCGGAATGCTTCACCTGCAAGTCTTGCCATACCGAGGCAGTTTGTCTCAATAGTTCTCAATTCCTTATCGGCATCGAGTTCTATGTTCTGATATCCGATACCTGAACTGTGGAAATACAGGTCCATACCTCCTAACTTGTCGATGAGATTGTGCATACCGTCAACGGCATCCGGGCTGGTGACATCAATCACTTCGTATGCCACGATGCCATCCTTCTCGGCTACCATCTTTGCCAGTATGTCTTCCCTTCTTCCTGCCACACCAACTCTCCATCCCCGACTGGCAAGAATCTTTGCCACCTCATAGCCAATGCCCGAGGTGGCACCCATAACAATCGCATGCATCATAATTTTATTATATCTGTTGTTTATGATTTCCAGTGTTCTACTTTGTATCCGTTTCCATACGTCCGTATTTCATCTCGTCACCATTGTCATCATATTGCTTGCGTTTGCCCACAAGTGGTTCAGTGAGAGTTATGCGAACAATAGCCGTGCGCGACATGCTCCGCTCCACCGAAGCATCAAAGGCATCCATGTGTTTCGGAAGGAAACGTTGGCAAATGGCTTGGAGCGCGTCACGTTTTTCAGTATCGTCAGTAACAATCTCTGCCTTGCCAAATGCTATTGCAGACTTGAACTCCAAGGTAAAGCTACCATCCTTGGGACCCACCATAGGCTTGCATTTGCTAACAGCGCTCAGGCATACGAAGGGATTTGTCCGCAGTATGTCCAGTTTCTTTCCCTCGGTAGCGCAATGAAAATAAAAAGTACTCTCATTTGTACGAGCCAATGACAATGGTACAGAATAAGGCATACCATTGGCATCGCTCATACTGACTGTAATATAGGGTGCCTTGTCCATTATTTCAAGAGCCCAAGAGGCATCCATCTCTCTGCTTTTCTTTCTCATCTGTTGATCAGTTAATCTGGCTGTTGCCCGTCGTGAGCCTTCCATGCACATTCGGTAAGCTTCATGTCGGTAAAGATAGCCTTGAAGGATGACTCCTCGGGAGAGCAGGCGTAGATGCCGAAACGTATCTTCCCTGCGCCTTGGTGCATGTGGCATACGCGCATCTGGGTGAAGTGTTCTCCGTCCTGTGAGCACTCTATGCAATAATCATCCTCTCGGCGCGAGAGTCGATACCACATCGTCTTAACATTGGCAGGTATGGCTGTAGTTGCCCAGTCGGAATATCCGTTGTTGGTGACCACGCTACCCAAGTGCTGAAACTCCTCGTTCTCGTATTCCACACTGCCCTTGAGCCAGTTTTCACTGTCGAGATACATCACGATGCCGCACTGGTCGAATCGATGGTGGCTTTCGGTGAAGTCGGTCTTTACCACGAAGCTGAAGAACTTCTCCTCAGTCTCCATCTGGAATACGGGAGCGTTGTCGTTGCGAAAATGATAGTATGTACGTTGCCACAAGTCCGTGCCAGGTTTGGTCACTACTTCGATTGTGTCACCCTTGATGATGCAACTCTCAGGTTGTCGTGTCCACTTGAAATTGTCGATATTCAGTGTCATAACCTTGATGTTTTGTTCTACGTTCTCTTGGCTTTTGCCATTGTTGTTGCCGCCGCATGACGTCATCAATGCCAGCAAGGCGAAAGGAATGATAAAGTGTTTCATTGCAATTCTCTTTTTCATGTCATTTTACTTTTATCCTTAGATTTCCGTCAATATTGGCTGATTTGGCGGATATTCCTACTGTTCCTTTCTTCATGCCACTACGCACCACGACAAGGGCGCGTCCCTTGTATGTGGTAACGTGGTTGGAAGTCTTGGGCTCCAAGTCCTTGAAGTTGGAAGAGGCAGCGGCAAGCAGCGTGCCTGAGCCTGAGACTGCAATGTCCACGGGGATAGCGGCATTAGGACACACATTGCCGTTCTTGTCAATTATCTCCAGGATGACATAGAGAAGGTCTGATGCGCCTACCTTGAGATTGTCGCTTTCAGGGGTCAGACGGATGGCGTAAGGTTCGCCGGCAGTGATGAGTTTTGTCGTGGCATATTCCCGTCCGTCTGCATCGTATGCTGCGGCACGCAGTTCGCCTGGTTCGTATGGCACTGGGACAGTGAGGATGTATTTGTTGCCGACTGACGGTTTGCCGCTTGACAGCAACTTGCCGTTGAGATATAGTTTCACCATTGGCGCCTTGCTGTATATCTCCACTTCAAGGTCTTTTCCCTCCATGCCTGGCCAGTTCCATGATTCCCATGTAGGCCATACCGACCACATCGTCTCGGAAATCTTTCCGCCCCGTTTGTGGAAGTCGGGGTGTTCCTTCACTGCCAAGTATATATATCCGGTGTCGCCTTCCTTAATGTTATACAACATGTCACGATAGTGCGAGATAGGCTTTCGCCAGCCTGTTATATCTACATCCCCACAGTAGGCACCATGGAACGGGAAGTGTGGACGCAAATAATGCTCGCCTGCCGTTTCGTCCTCGTAGTAGAATTGTCCGATGCCCGACTCGCCCAGGTAGTCGAGTCCTGTCCATACGATGTCGCCGATGATGTAAGGCCGCTCCGTGGTATGCTTCCAGTTGGCAAAGGCATCGCGTGGATAACTTTCCGTCTGCCACATCACACGCTCAGGGCAGCGCTCATGGTCGCTCTCTGCCTTGTGCATCATGTAGTTGTAGCCCACGATGTCGAGCACCTCGGCATGGGGGTCAAATATTTCCCAGTCGCTGTCCCAGGCACAGAGAGCTTCGGTGACAGGGCGGGTCTTGTCATACTTGAGAATGGTGCTCTTAAGATTCTTGGCTGTCTGGACCACACGCAGTTCCTTGCGCTCGATCACTTCATTGCCGATACTCCAGCACACTATGCTCGGATGGTTGCGGTCGCGCAACACCATGGCGGCAATATCCTCCCGATAGCAAGAGTCGATCAGCAGGTGGTAGTCGTAGGGAGTCTTCTGAGTGTACCAACCGTCGAAAGC
Source organism: uncultured Prevotella sp. (assembly GCA_945869265.1). GTDB lineage: Bacteria > Bacteroidota > Bacteroidia > Bacteroidales > Bacteroidaceae > Prevotella. Next base: position 8,641 of record CAMBOI010000028.1, read on the forward strand.
CTCGTCGATGACCATCATGCCAAGGCTGTCGCAGGCAGCATAGAAGGCTGCCGACTGGGGATTGTGTGAGGTGCGGAGGAGGTTGAATCCCGCCTCTTTCATCAGTCTTACCTTGCGTATCTCAGCAGCATCAAACGACATGGCACCTATCACGCCGTTGTCATGATGTACGCAAGCACCATTGATAATAGTGGGTATGCCATTTAGCACAAACCCATTCTTGGCATCGTAGGAGAAGGTGCGGAATCCGTGCTTTACGTTCAGTTCTCCCACCTTGATGTCATAGAGCACAGGATGCTCGGGGCTCCAGAGTCTTACATCTTTCATGAGGCGTGTTTCAAGTGGTTTGCCGTCATATTCGATGCTCAGTCTTGCGGAATCGGCACGCGTGCCGTTGGCTGATATATTATAGAGTTGTTGGGTTGATACGAACAGCTTCTTTGGGTCATCAATGGCGTTCGTCTTGTAGGTTTCGAGCCACACATGGCGGTATATGCCCGAACCGCTATACCATCGGCAACTTGGCTGCCCCACATTATCGACCCGCACCTCAACTTCGTTCTGTCCATCCTTGACCAGCTTCGTTATGTCGATGTGGAATGGTGTATAGCCGTAGCCATGTCTGCCTGCCAACTGTCCGTTGATATATACCTCACAATTTTGATAGACACCATCAAAATGAAGTTTCAAAGCATCGCCCTGTTTCAATATGGGTGCGGTGAACGTCTTTTTGTAGCAACCATATCCCGCGGGATAATATCCCCCATCATTGCCTGTCGGAGCATCAGCTTTCGGAGCATGGTGGATGTCCCAGTCGTGAGGCAGGTTAACTTGCTGCCAGTTCCCCTTGTTTTCCGAGAATTGCCAGCCTAAATCAAAGTTTTGCCTTATGCTTTGTGTATGAACGAAAAGAGGAGACAATGCAGTCAATACTCCTGTGAGAATAAATTTAAGTTGTTTCATAAATGTTGTTATTTTTATATTTATACTAAGTGTTCTAATTATTATCCACAAGAACCTCGGTGTAATCTGCCGGAAGAAGACAGACATGCGGCATATCCACCTGTCTCGCACCTCATATAATCAACGATTTGCGGTTGGCTCGTGCATTCCATTCATATAACAGTCTTATCGCATCTATTTCCATTTTGCATTTAGGTATTGATTTTCGGCGACAAAGATACATATAATTATCAAAAAAAGTGTAATTTTCGTCCTTAAAAATGTTTAATACCGCATTTTACGTCCTTAAAAATGTATCCTTTCGTTTCCCGTCATAAAAGCTTTTTACAATTATGTCCAAAAATCATCTTTGCCCGTTGCAGTCATCTCACCACCGCACTTTGGGCAAGTGTGGAGATTCCATCTGCGGATGTTCATACTGCTGCACTGAGGACACAACCGCCCAGCCTCACTGTTGAACGAAGGAGCGACCTCGCCGATTATTCCCCCGACCACAATGTTCTGTATCGTATGACAGTCGCAGCACTCTATTGCGATTATCTGCTGCTGAAACAGTCCACGGCCTTCATACAGTTCAACCTCATAGCCGCACAGCTGGCATCGTAGAGTCTTCTTTCTTGACATATTCTGTTATAAGTTTCTATTCAAGTGCCCAATTGGCGTTGGTTATCCAATCCCGTTCTAGTATTGAGCAAATGTCGGATGGCTGCAAGTGGATGATAGAGTATCATCCTTGGCCCTGACCATCGCATGACCTTCCTGATTCTTTCCTTCATCTCAGGCCGATAGCAATGGATGGGACATTTCTTGCAAGTGGGTTTTTCTTCGCCGTAACGGCAGCGGTCAAGTCGGCTGTGGGCATAATCCAACAGTTCCTGACAACTTGGACATAGCTCGGTATGTCCTTCATGCTTTCGACAATACAGACGTATCATCTGCTCTACCACTGTCTTTTCTTTTATTTTCTTATTCACTTTTATCTTACGGTTTCCTTGCCGGCATTTATCCAGCCAGTAATACCATTGTTGAGTTCTATCACTTTGTATCCGTTTTCAACAAGTATTCCCGCTGCCTTCTTGCTTCGTCTGCCGCTACGGCAATAAACTGCAATGGTCTTGTCCTTGGGCAGAAGGGATGTGGCTCGTGCCTCGAAGTCGTCTTTCGTTACGTCGATGTTGACGGCATTGGCGATGTGTCCACTTGAATACTCGTCAATCGTACGCACGTCAAGCCTTACTACAGACGTATCTGATATTACTTGTTCAAAAGCCTCGGTATCAATGCTTTCAAACTTCTGTTGCTGTGCAGTGCATCCCAGAAGGTTGCACAATACGGCAGAGATAATCATAAATAACTTTTTCATCTTGTTTATTTCTATATATTATTTGAGGTATCAATCATGGCGAGAGCCAGTTGATTTATTCTTCTCCCTGCAAGCATCTTCTTTGCCAACGGTACATACCATGTCTTTACCTCCTGCTCTGTGGGTGTGTGTCCACCGGGGAAATGGAAACTCTTCTCGTAGTGCTGCAAGAACAATGGTTCAAAATGAGCCAGGGTGTCTTTCTCGCCGAATAGTCCCCACACACGATTCTTGCAAGTAAGATTGCAGCCGTCAAACTGTGTGGTTTCAAGTTCCTCAAACTCACGGACAAGTGACTCGTCAATGACAATTCTCTGGTTGCCATCTATTCGTGGTGCCTTGTACTCATGTTCGCCAATGCGCTCCTTTAGAAAGTCCGTCATCTTGAAATGAGGATTGCCGAGTAGGGCAGGGATGCCCACAACGGGAGATAGAATCTGCGCGAGGAAAGCCCCGCAACTATTGCCGATGAGCAGGTCGGGCTTTTCCTTATCGATGAGCATTCGGATGTATGTCAATGCCTCTTTGGGGTGAAGAGGCAAGTCGGGGGTCAGCACAATGGCTTCCTCATGGAAAGCCTCCTTCAATGCCGTTGCCATAGGACAGCTGCCTGTGGCAAAGAATCCATGTAGGAACAATATCTTGTTCATATCTTACCTGAGTTGAGAGGCAGGCCTACCTCTTTCATTGTTGCCAATACTTTTTCTTTTTTACAATTTCATTATGTCATCTTCTGACAGCCCTGTGGCCTTTATGATGTCGGCAATGCTTAAGCCCATAGCCTTCAGGTTCTTGGCTGTTAACAAAATGCCTTCTGCACGGCCTTCTGCACGGCCTTCTGCACGGCCTTCTGCACGGCCTTCTGCACGGCCTTCTGCAAGACCTTCCATTCTGGCGGTGTAAAACATGTCGTTTTGCACCATGATGTCGTCCATGTGGGCGTCGTATGCCTGGCGCTCCTTGTCGTTCATTGTCATATACAGAAGTTTCTGGCGGGCTTCCCTTAGTCCTGGTGTTGAGGTGTCGTCCTTGATGCGGTTGTTCTTCAGATAGTCGAGCCATTCCTCTATCGGGGTGGTGGCCACGCTGTTGAACTCGTTCACTCGGATGATGTAGTATTCGGGGAATATGTCTTCGGGTACACGCATGCGGAGTTCGTTGGCTTCCTTGGTGTTTATCTCAAGACGGTCGTTGGTGTGCACACCTGTAAAGACGGTTTTGCCATGATAGAGATAGTCGCTGCCCTTGCCAAGGTCGAAGTAGAGGATGTTGATAGAATAAACCTTCTTCACCTGGTCGTACATCTCGCCTATCTCGATATGTTCGGTGATGGCTTTCGACACTCCGTAGAGCATTCGCTGGAGGAAATAAAACTGTCGCGTGAGCTGCACCTCGACGATTATTATTTCTCCCTTGTCATTCTTGGCCTTGATATCGACACGGTTATACTTGTCGCTGGCACTCTCCTGATTGCCCTCGCTCTCAAGCAGTTCCTCTATCTTCACAACCTCGCCTGTAAGAACCGTTATCAGTCCTTCCAATACGGCGAAGTTGGCCTTGTCGCGCAACATTCGCTTCACTGCCCAGTCAAAACGTATGTACTTGTTGTTCACTTCCATCGGCGTGTGTTTATTACTATGCTGCAAAAGTACAAAGATTTTTTGAAACGGCAAAATAATTTTGGGATTTTTTTGCCAAAAGTTTATATTGCAATTAAAGAGGATTTTATATGTGTTCTGCAACTTCCCTTAATCGTTCGAGAGCTGTTTGGATAATGCTTCTCGGGGCGGCTATGTTGAGACGCATGAAACCCTCGCCACCCTTGCCGAACATCTCTCCGTCGTTGAGGGCAAGATGAGCCTGCTTTACAAAGAGGTCAACGAGTTGCTGGTGGTTGAGACCAAGGGCGCGACAGTCGAGCCATACGAGGAAGGAGGCCTGTGGGCGCCATGGCTTTATCTGTGGAATATTATTGCGGCAGTAGTCAATGACATAGTTGATGTTGCCCTCGATGTATTGCAACATTTCCTTGCGCCACTCTTCGCCTTCGGGCGTGAAAGCCGCAAGGGTGGCAATGGGTGAAAAGATATGAGGCTCATTGAGTTCGTTGGCCTCAAGCCATGTGTAGAAACGGCGTCGCATGGAGTCGTTGGGCACAATGGCATAGGAACTGACAATGCCGGCGATGTTGAATGTCTTGGATGGTGCACCAAAGGTGATGCTGCATTGTGCTGCCTCTTCACTGACAGAGGCAAAGGGCGTGTGGCGGTTGCCGAATAGAGCCATGTCGCAGTGTATCTCATCAGACACAACTATTATGCCACGCTCATGGCAGAAATGCGCCAAGCGACGCAATGTGTCGGCATCCCAACATATGATGGTACTTACTGGATGCTGATAAGGTGTATTAATTGCAAGAGTCTGTTTTTTCATTGTTGTCTGATTTTAATAAATTGTGTGCAAAGATACACCTTTTATTATTTATAAACAAATATTTTGGGCATTTTTATGCAAGATATACCACAAATAGGCAATGCCTACGTGCCGTAGCAGTTTAATAATCCTGCCAATCCCGTGCCTTAGGCTACGAAATGAGTGTCCGTCCTTCCTTCGCTTTCTATAATACAAAAGAAGAAATTGACCGTCTCGTCTAGCTGTAAGAAAGATAATAGGACGTGTATAAATTTGTTGTGATGATAAGAAAAATCCCTGTTTTGTTTGTCAAGACGGGGATTTTTATTATCTTTGCACGAAAAAAGAAATTTGTTATGAGAATAAGTAAAAATAACAGTATGTCCCAGCACCGCCAGATGTTGCTATGGATAGGGGCACTCGTAGTGGGTGCTGCCATTGGTATGGCGCAGGTGGGATGGATTGACAACATCATGGCGTTTATCGCAAGTGTATATACACGCCTGTTCCAATTGTTAGCTGTGCCTACAATCGTTCTTGCCGTGATTACCACACTATCGACTCTTGGCGGACAGAAAGATTCAGGACGTATCTTCCGTACGGCTCTCAAATACACTATTCTTACCACTGTGGCTGCCGCTGCCGTAGGTTTGGTTCTTTATATCATCGTGGCTCCGGGAAACCTGCCTTCCAACCTAATTAATAAGATTGGGGATGTTAGTCAGTCAATAGGTGTTGCCGAGACATCATACACCGAACACTTCCTTTCTGTAGTGCCAAATAATATCGTGCGTCCTTTCCTTGAGGGCAATGTGCTATCGCTTATTCTCATCGCCTTTGCCGTGGGAATTGCCTTGTCGAGGATGAAGCGCACCGAGGGAGTGGAGACAGTGCTAAAACTGCTTTTCGGACTTCAAGAGCTTCTTTTTTATCTTATACATTGGCTTATATGGACACTCCCCTTGGGCATCCTCGCCTTCTCGGCTCAATTAGCTTCGCAGATTACGGCGGGAGTGGCTGCCGAGTCGCTTGGCAAGTATATTCTTGTCATCGTCGGTGGCAACTGCATACAGTTCTTCATTGTCCTTCCTCTGTTCCTCCTTTCGCGCGGACTCAATCCTTTGCACGTCTTGTCGAAGATGATGCCGGCAGTGTTGATGGCATTGTTCACCAAGAGTTCCGCAGCCACATTGCCTGTCACGATGGATACATCTGAAAGGCGTCTTGGGGTAAGTTCGAAGGTCGCACGCTTTGTGCTGCCCATTTGCACCACTATCAATATGAACGGTTGTGCTACATTCATCCTTGTCACCTCGCTGTTCGTGATGCAGAATGGCGGAATCGAGCTCTCTATCCCCACCATGCTCCTGTGGCTTCTTCTCTCAGTAGTATCGGCCATAGGTAATGCCGGCGTGCCGATGGGTTGTTTCTTCCTCACCCTTTCGTTGATGACGGGCATAGGAGCTCCTGTTGCCATTATGGGTATCATTTTGCCAGTATATACTATAATTGACATGATAGAGACAGCCGAGAATGTATGGTCAGATTCTTGTGTGGCTGCAATGACCGACCATGATTTGAAATGAAGATAGCAATTGTTGGAGCTGGTGCCGCAGGCTGCTTTGCGGCAATTGAGATAAAAAGGCGTCATCCCGAGGCTGTAGTCACTGTGTATGAAAGTGGTCATAAAGCCTTGGCAAAGGTTGCTGTGACGGGTGGTGGAAGATGTAATCTCACCAATTCGTTCCGCGGTGTGCGCAGTGTGGAGGCGGTATATCCTCGTGGAGCCCGACTGATGAAGCGTCTGCTCAGGGAGTTCAGTCACGAGGATGCCTACGAGTGGTTTGAGCGCGAGGGCATTCCACTCACCACACAGGAGGACAACTGTGTGTTCCCGGTGTCGCAGGATGCCATGGAGATTGTGGATAAGCTGTTGTGGCTTATGCGCAAGCATAGCGTTGTCTTGAAAACCGGTCATCGTGTTGAGCGGATCTCCCATGGCGAGAGATATACATTATCCTTTTCCAATCACGAGAATGTTGAGGCCGACAAGGTGGTGGTTACTACCGGGGGCAGCCCCAAACTCAGTGGACTGAAGATGCTCGACGGGTTGGGTCTTGATATTTCATCTCCAGTTCCTTCATTGTTCAGTTTTTGTATTGCCAATCATCCTATTACAGCGATGACTGGTACTGTTGTTGAGGATGTGCAGACGAGTATTGTAGGAACAAAGATGAGGGCCGACGGTCCGCTGCTCATCACTCATTGGGGATTGAGCGGTCCCGCTGTCTTGAAGCTGTCGTCGTATGGTGCGCGCCATCTTCACGATTGTGGTTATAATACAAAGATAGCCGTCAATTGGTTTGGCTCTGCCAATGAGAACGAGGTGATGGAAATGCTTTATGAAATGTCGTTACGCCATCCCCAGAAACAGGTGCAGAGTGTATATCCCGACCGTTTCAACAGTCGCCTGTGGTTGCATCTCCTCGCCTGTGTAGGCATTCGCCATGATATTCGTTGGGCGGAGATGGGCAAGAAGAGCTTCAACCGCATGTCGGCAATGCTCACCAACCATATCTTCGACATCACTGGCAAAAACAAGTTCAAGGAGGAGTTCGTGACATGCGGCGGAGTTGCCCTCTCTAATATTAATCCCTCAACCCTCGAATGTCGTCAGCATCCTGGCCTCTACTTTGCCGGCGAAGTCCTCGATGTGGATGCCATCACCGGAGGCTTCAATCTTCAGGCAGCCTGGACTATGGCGTATGTAGTGGCTAAGAATCTATAGTTTTCCTCATGTATTGGGAAATAGTTAATTATTGGAAAATTATTGCCGTATTTCTTGCTTAATTTCTCAGAAAGGTGTAAGTATTATGGCAATGAAAAGAAAGATTTATCAGCAACGTCATATCTTTATAAATTATTTATTATTAAAAATTAATTAGGCACGGATTTGCGATTGAGCAAAAGCGCATAATCTTAAATCCGTGCCTAAATCATCTACTCGTAGTAGTCCTCACCTCCGGTGTCACTTCCTGAGCCTGAACCTCCGCCATTGGGGTCACTGCCTGAGCCTGGGTCAGTGCCTGGGTCGGTGTTGTCACTGCCTCCTCCCGGAGTCTCGGGCTCCGGCTCGTCAGTGGTAGGAGAGGAAGTGCGCGGCGACTGATAGGTGTTGCTCTCCTTGAGCTTCGCCTGAGAAGTCAACACAGATGACGAGAACTCCCCCACGCCCATTGCCACGAGCTTCACCTTGTCCACGCACTTCGAGATGGAGAACTCGTCGGCGCTTGTCGCTCCCATCTTGTGGGTGACTGACAGACCGATGCTCACAAGACCGTCGAGCGAGATGCGCTTGCCGTCGAGCGCCAACTCCTTGATGCACGCGATGGCATCGGTGATGATACCCGTGATGGTGCCCGGCGAGAACGGAGTGTTGTGCTTCGCCATGTGCTCAGCCAACCCCTTCACATCAACCGTGCCGTCGCTGATGATACGAGCGTAGTACTTGCCGAATGAAGGACTGTCCTTCAACTGCGACTGATAAATTTGATACTTCAACATAATTGTATCCAAGCCCCACCGACTTCCCCTTTCGGGGAAGAACATTATTAATATATATATATTCTCCAGAGTCTCGGTGATATAGGGCCAATCTTCTGCGTTAACTCCTTTGAACTTTTCACGCTGCAAAGGTACTACATTCCCCGTCCCCCAATTCCCGAATCGTCACGAAACGTCATGAACTTGCGAGTTATTGCGAGTTATTGCGAGTTATCACGTCCCTTATCTCATCCACAGACTTCTTTTTTGTCCACAGATTTTCGTGCCAAAATAATCTGTGGGTGATCTACAACGTAGCACGTCCCGCTGCGCCACGTCTCAGATTTTCTTTTCTATAGTCTGAAATTTTCGGGTGCTATGTCTGAGATTCCCACATTTTTATATTACCTTTGCATTCGAAACAAAATCCCAATACCACTATGATCTATACAACAAAAAAAGAACTCGCCCAGGCATATTGTCCTGACATCGACTACACCGCAGCCCTCAAAAAGCTAAATCACTGGATTCGCACCAACGCCGAACTTTCGGCACGTCTCGCCGCCACGGGTTACATCACCACACAGCGCCGTTTCACTCCACAGCAGGTGAAGCTACTCTATCACTACCTCGGAGAGCCGTTTTAGCTCTCTGAGGACGTACCTCAAAAAATTGCATTTTACATTTTTACATTTTTACATTTTTACAGAGAAATGGATTTTTACACATAATCAGCGTTTCTAAGAATCCATTAATAAAATTATTATATATTATATTATAATATATTATAATATAATATATAATAATTATAATATAACATTCCATATTTCCTTCTTTATTCAGAATCCTATTCAAATAAGTATTTCTCTGTAAAAATGTAAAAATGTAAAAATGTACTTTTTCTCCTCCCCCTCCCCTTACAAATAAATCTCCATCTGCAAAATTTCTGCGAATCATAGGGACAGTTACCAAGAATCATCGGGGACAGGTTCATCGACCCTAAAGAGTGAACCGATGTGTATTTCTTTGCATACAGCAGCTCCGACTTCATTATTCCAAAGAAGTTCTCCATTACGGAATTGTCAAGACAATTGACACAGTCTTGCCGACATCACCCTTGTATGACCTGTATCTCACTTTACGCACCTCACATTTAAGCCCCAACTCATCCATAAGCCTCTTGACTGTCTTATGGTTGATACTTCTTCAACTCCAGCAGGAGATTGAGATCCACATGCATTTTATGTATTAAATTATTAATTCGGCTGCAAGGTTACTACGAAAAAAGCAAATACGGAAATGTTTTAATATCTTTTATCTATTATAAACGTATGATTGTTTGCTCATTTCATCTATTTTACTTACCTTTGCCGCTAAAAATACAAGACATGATGACAGAATCGCCAATACTTGCATTGCAGCAACAGCGCATGCTGCTTGAGATAGAATATAACGTAGATAAGGAGGAACACCGCCGACAGATGGAGGCACGTGGACTCGACAGGCTTGCCAAACGAGGTGATGCCTGGCTCAATGTGCGCTTCGGACGGAGCTACTATAACTCGCTCAACCAACTTTCCATTGAACTTTATCGTACTCAAGACCAGGATATTGAGCATAACTTCGAATTCGGAAGACCAGTGTGGATTGTGAGAAATGAGGGATTAGGCAAGTACTTGTCGGGGGTTGTTAATTATGTGGATGGCGACAGGATGGTGGTTGTTGTGCCCGAGGGTACTGATCTTGTGGCTCTGCAGACGGCTGAAGGACTTAATGTGCAGTTGGCTTTTGATGAGACTACATATCGCCTGATGTTTGAGGCCCTCGACCGTACCATCAGGGCAAAAGGCAGACTTGGGTATCTGCGTGACTTGTTTTATAGCAACCAAAAGGCGGAGACATTCTCTTTTGCCCCGATGCAATTCCCTTTTCTCAATGCCTCGCAGGAAAGGGCGGTGAACGAGGTGCTTAGGGCAAAGGATGTGGCTGTGGTGCATGGTCCTCCTGGAACAGGTAAGACCACAACACTTGTTGAGGCAATATACGAGACACTGCGCAGGGAAAACCAAGTGTTGGTATGTGCGCAGAGTAATATGGCGGTTGACTGGATATCCGAGAAACTTGTTGACCGTGGGATTAATGTATTACGTATTGGAAATCCCACGAGGGTGAACGACAAGATGCTCTCGTTTACATACGAGCGGCGGTTTGAGTCGCATTCCGACTATACTCAGCTATGGGCAATCCGCAAGGCCATCCGCCAACTTCATGCCAACCGCAAGCGTGGCGACCGCACGTTTCATCAGAAATTAGAACGCTTGAAGGAGCGTGAGATAGAACTTGACCTACGCATCAGGGCGCAGATATTCGGAGAGGCAAGGGTGATAGCATGTACTCTCGTGGGCAGTGCCAACCGACTGCTCGACGGAATGAAATTCGGTACGCTCTTCATTGATGAGGCTGCCCAAGCTCTTGAGGCAGCCTGCTGGATACCCATACGCAGGGCATCGCGAGTGATACTTGCCGGCGATCACTGCCAGTTGCCGCCAACTATCAAGAGTATTGCTGCAATGAAGGGTGGACTTGACAAGACCCTTATGCAGCGTATAGTAGAGCACAAACCTGAGGCTGTGACATTGCTGAAGGTGCAATACAGGATGAACGAGGCGATAATGCGATTCTCGTCCGACTGGTTTTACCATGGACAGGTGGTGGCTGCTCCCGAAGTGAAATTCCGTGGTATTCTCGATCTCGACGTTCCGATGGAATGGAGGGAAATTAGGAATGAGGAATTAGAAATTGGGAATGAGGAATATGGGCGGAAAGATGGATATAAAGAGGAATTTGTTGGCGAGAATTTTGGCAGGGTGAATAAGCCAGAGGCGAGGGAAACCCTTATGGCTTTGGCGGAATACTTTGTTAAGATAGGAAAACAGAGGATTATTGACGAGCGTATAGATGTGGGAATAATATCTCCGTATAGGGCACAGGTGCAGTATCTACGCCATTTGATAAAAAAGACCGACTTCTTCAAGCCGTTCCGCAAGATTCTCACCGTAAATACCGTCGATGGATTCCAAGGACAGGAGCGTGATGTCATTCTTGTGTCACTTGTACGCAGCAACGAGGAAGGACAAATCGGTTTTCTGCGTGACCTCCGTCGAATGAATGTAGCCATTACAAGGGCGAGAATGAAACTAATCATCCTCGGTGATGTCAAAACTCTAACGAAACATACATTCTACAAAAAACTTTGGGAATACTGCTTATTAAATGAAGAGTGAAGATAAATGGGGTTGGGAAAAACGAAGCTCGATTGTTCTTGTTATAAAAAGAGCTAATGATAATGAATGTAAGACAAGAAGACACGGCAAGTCTGTACAAAAGACATGCCTCCAAAATGAAAGTAATCGCCCAAATGATATTGGGTGATTCAGACGAGGCTGAGGATGCCGTAGGGGATGTTTTTGCCGATGTGGCCACAGGCAAAATATCCACAGTGGAAGACAAAAGCGAAGGAATGCTCTTCACTTGCCTACGCAACCGATGCTTGAATATCCTTAAGCGAAAAAGTCTGCATGAAAGGATTATTGGAAAGATGCAACTCGACAATCGAGTAGATATCTCACCTCCCGAACGACAGATTGACCGACTTGAGGAAATCCTCGATTTCATCGATACCAAACTGACTCCTCAGACGGCACGCATCGTGCGCATGCACTATCAGCAAAAGATGAAATATCGGGAGATTGCAGCCGAACTCGCTATCAGTGAGGCAGCCGTATATAAACATCTTGCACAAGGAATCAACAAGCTCAAGGAGAAATTTTATTGAATTAAGAATTAACATTTTAGAGTTAAGAAATGGACAAGATTGAAAGAATAATCGATATGACAGAACATCCTGAGAGATATACTGAGGATGAACTTCGACAGTTGCTCATCGACGATGACGAGGGCAACAGGATATATAAGACTTTAGCCGAACTCAACGTTGCGTTTAATATGGATAGCGGTATGCGTTTATCGCAGAAAACAAAGAAATACCACTTCATCAATAAGGCTGCTGCGGCTATAATAGCTATATGCTTAATATCCGGTATAACATACGCCGCAGTGGTCCTTATACAACGTCCGAGCGTTCCTGCCAAGATTGAGGCCACAGCTCCTTCGATCTCTCCCTCTCCTGCAACGCCTGTGTCGGATGTGCCGGCATCTAGTACTAAGGGTCCCGTAGTAAAGACCTACGAGGACACCCCTCTCTCCGCCATCGTGGCCGACATCGCCCGTGCTTACTCCAAGTTGCAGGCATATCGCACTCAAAAGGCAGATTCTCTCCGACTTTATTTCCGTCTTGATACACGTCGTGGACTGGAGAAGAATATAGAGGAACTGAACACATTTGAGAATATCAACATCGAAATAAATGGAGACACCCTTGTGGTGGATTAAGTTATGATTATCATTATCACTATTATAGCCCTTCTTATGCTTATTCCGGCAAAGGGCAATGCCCAACGCATATCTCGTGACTATCACGATGTGTCGATGTCAAAGGCACTTATCGACCTCGATCGTGCCTCTTCACGTTATCATATCAGTTTTATATACAACGAACTTGAAGATTTCACCGTCACAAAGCGACTTGACGACCGTCCGGTGCTTGATGCAGTGCGCGACATCATCGGATTCTATCCCATATCCATAAGTGTGGGCGACAGTATCATTGCTGTGGAATGTGTGCACAAGGCAGACAGGCGACTCATTGGTCAGCTTATCGACGAAAACAATAATCCTGTCATCTTTGCCAATATACAGTTGCTGTCGGTTGCCGACACTGCCTTCATCACTGGTGGTGTGAGCAACGAAAACGGCCAATTTGTTATTCCTTGCTCCGAACAAAAGGTGAGAATGCGCATATCATGTGTAGGTTACAAAACTGTAGAAAACATCGTTGAAATCGGCGAAATTGGTGGGATTAAGATGCAAGGCGAACAATATGCCATCAACGGAGTGGTGGTGAAGGGACATCATCGCGTAGATAAGGTTGACCGCTCTGTATTCACATTTACCGACGAGCAGAAGAAGTACTCTCGCCAGACTCAGGAGATACTCACCACATTGCCAGGATTGCGCAATGACGCCATAACAGGCACATTGAAGACGATGAACGGCAAGTCGCTCAAAATACTCATCAATGGTGTAGAGGCTACCGACAACGATCTCAAGAGTATACCCGTGGATAAGATCAAAAATGTGGAATATTACACGATTCCACCGGCACGTTATGCAGATGTGGGTACGCTTATTAATATAAAGACTCAGCCCCTTGATGCCGGTTATGCCGCCGGTTTCGACGTGATGCAGGCTCTGTGGACAGCCTTCAACAACACCAATCTCTACGTGCGCTATAACAAGGGCAATCATCAGATAGCCTTCGACTATGACATGCAATACCGCAATAATGCGGGTTGCGAGAGTGAGGATTCGTATGTATTTACCGATGGAACCACCGTTTCTGACTATCTCTACCGCGGCGACTACCATTTCGGATATTGCAACCAGAACTTCAATCTCAAGTATATATATAATAAGGAAGACGACTTTACCTTCCAGGCCAAGTTCTCGCCAAACTTATACAACTGGTTCTGGCGTACCGATAACGAGATTGAGGCACACAACAATCCCCTTTGGCAGGACGGCGGTGGAAAACAGTCGAGGAAAATACGCAGTTTTGGTCCGTCGCTCGACCTCTATCTCAACAAAAAGCTCAAGGGCAATCAGGAACTCACTGTCGATGTCCTCGGCACATACTATAACAATACCCAGTCAGAACACAACCAGCAGTGGACTGACGAAAACGTCGAACTCATCGACGATAACCTGAGTTCGAAGAACAACAAATACTCGCTCATCGGCGAGATGGCTTATTCTAAGTCGTGGGGCAAGACCAACCTCTCGTTCGGATATAAGGCAACACTTGCCAAGGCCGATTATAAGATACGCAACATGTTGTCCGACTACAACGAATATGCCTATACATCGCATAACGATAATCACTATTTCTACGGTGAAATCGGTGGAAATCTCAATAAACTGACGTATCGCCTCGGTGTTGGTGGAACATATATAAATACGGATAATGACGTTACCGATTACTCCAAACTCTATTTCACCCCCAAGTTGGTGTTGTCATATCCAATAAAGAACGGTCAACTGCAACTTTTAGTGCAGTCATCCCCTGTGCTGCCATCCATCTCACAGCTCAGCAATAGTGCCAAGATATTTATACCGGGACTCATAGAGAGGGGTAATCCGTATCTGGAATCAGGTAATAGAAACAATGTGCAAATCTCGCTCAATCTCTCTCATCCCTATTTCGACATCTACTCGCAGGCACTTGCCGACTATGTCTCCAACCCCATCTGTAGCAGTTTTCAGTGGGATGATGTTGATGGCGATCGTTGCATAGTCATGTCACCTCTCAACGGCAAGTATGAATTTGTGTATGGAGGATTGTTCTATGGACGTCTTAAACCGTTCAAATCTGAACTTTTCACGATAGGATTCTCTGTAGGTGCATGGAATGACACTTACAAGAGCGACATCACCGGTCGTCAGTCTCATTTCCGTATGCCAATAGATTGGGAGATTGGTTTCCGCAAAGGACGCTTCGGCGCTTCGTGGTACTACAACATAGTGACCAAGAATATCAACGGTCCGTTCCTCCATAAGAATGAGAACAACAGTAACCTGTCGGTGTTCTATCAGCACAAGCAGTTGAAGGTTCAGCTCACGAGCATCTTCTTCCTGCGCACTCCTCATTATGAGTCTGAGGCGTTGCCCAACGATATCCTCTCTTTCCGTCATTGGAACGAGATACCCGACCAACGTTCGATGGTATGTCTCTCCCTCAGCTATAACATCTTTTCGGGCAAGCAGAAGGATGTGCAGAAGAAGATCAACAACTACGACTGGGATAAGGGAACTCTTTAAATTAAGAATTAAGAATGAAGAATGGGAGTTTTTCTTTCTGATTTTATTGAAAAAATGTTCAATTTGTCTTAAATGCTTTGCCGTTTGAATAATTATTGCTAATTTTGCGGCATGAAAAGTATATTGACTATTATAATAATGTGTTTGTGCTCTGCTGCCGTTGCACAGGATTCGCTCAACGTTTCCTTGCAACGTCAGGAGGGCACTATGCATAATATAGCACTGAATATCGGTTATTCTAATGTTGGTCTTTTCGGTGATGTGGATACGTTGAGAGGTGTGCAACTGAATATGTTCTCTAGCGTAACGCGCAAGGAAATGCGTGGTGTGAGCATGGCCGGCATAGTCTCGTCTGTAAAGCAGAATGCTTACGGAGTTCAGATGTCTGGCTTTATCAGTGCTGCTAATGGAAATATGCGTGGTGTGCAGATTTCCGGTATATATAATATTGCAAAAAAGATGAACGGTGTGCAGATTTCATCTCTTGGCAATGCTACTACCACCCCACTGCGTGGTGTGCAACTCTCGGGTATCACCAATGTGGCAATGGGAGTGAAGCGCGGTATGCAGATAGCAGGTGTGGCAAATGTCTGTTCCTCGTATATGCGAGGCATACAGATGGCTGGTTATAACTATGCCGACAGCCTCAACGGCTGGCAGATAGGTGTTGTAAATTCATGTATCAGTCATCCTCGTGGCTGGCAGGTCGGTATCATCAATTACAGTCGTGACACCAAGGTGCATAAGCTCGGACTTGTGAACATTAATCCCCTCACTCGGGTTGACTTTATGACATTTATGGGAACATCGTCAAAACTTAATATGGCGGTTCGCTTCCGTAATCGCAGTACATACAATATCATTGGTGTAGGTACTCATTATATGGGTTTTGATGAGGATTTTTCCGGAGCATTGTTCTATCGGATAGGCCAGTATTTCACTATTGCACCGAGATGGTCTCTCAGCGGTGACATTGGCTATTTTCATATTGAGACATTCCATAAGAACAGCAACGAGAGTCCAGAGCGACTCTTTTCACTCCAGGCTCGCCTGAATGTTGACTATCAGTTGACACATATTATAGGAGCGTTTGGTTCGGTGGGTTATGGAAATACGAGATATTACGACCATGCCCGACTTTATCGTCAAAGGATGCTGGCAGAATTAGGTTTAACGTTCAGACTTATCAGAAAATGAAGAGATATGTAATCAATGTATTGGCATTATTGCCAATGATGGCAATGGCAGATGTGCCTAATATCGTTGAGTCGGACTCAGTGGCATCAATTGATGCCGCTCATATTGACAGTATCGCAAATCATTACCTGCGCATGGCTATCGAAGACGAGAAGAAGGAGAATGAATCCATTTTTGCCTTCGATAATCCCGACAACCAGAAGAAACATCCATGGAAGGCGGCGATTGAGGCATTTGGTATAAATGTCTTCGTGCAGAGTTTCGACCGCTTTATTCTAAATGAAGATTTTGCCAAGATCTCGTTCAATTCCATTAAGCATAACATCAAGAATGGTTTTGTGTGGGACAATGACCAGTTTTCCACCAACCTCTTCGCCCATCCCTATCATGGTGGCCTCTACTTCAATGCCGCCCGCAGCAATGGTATGAATTTCTGGGAGTCAATCCCTTATTCCTTCTGCGGTTCGCTTATGTGGGAGACAATGTGCGAGATAGAGCCGCCTGCCATCAACGACCTTATTGCCACTACGGTGGGAGGTGTATGCATAGGCGAGGTCACCTATCGTATCTCCGACCTTATCCTCGACGACAGTAAGCGAGGCGGTGCGCGCTTCTGGCGCGAGTTATTGGCTGCCGTAGTATGCCCTATCAAGTCGCTCAACCGTATCATCAGTGGTGATGCATGGAAGGTGAGACACCAATACTACAAGTATCACGACTACGAACGCATACCCGTCAATGTAAATATCTCAGCCGGTGCGCGCTATCTTGCCGACAACAATTCATTTGTGCGTGGCGAATGGGATCCCTATCTCAATGTTGCGTTAGTATATGGCGACCCATTCAGCGAGTGTGCTCGCAAGCCATACGATTATTTCTCTGCAGACGTCACATTCGGTCTTGGTGGCAACCAACCGCTCATCAGTGGTGTTCATCTGCTTGGTCGCCTCTGCGGAGTGCCATTCAACAGTGGCGATGGTATTCAAGCTGAGGTGGGACTCTATCAGCATTTCAACTACTTCGACTCCCAACCTGTGAAGGATGGCTCCAGCCAAGTGCCATTCCGCATTTCAGAAGCGGCTGCTGTGGGACCTGGTGTCATCTACCGTTTCCCCCAATTGGGATATATCACCAAATTGGAGCAACGAATCTTCGTTGATGCCATATTGCTTGGCGGCAGTCTGACTGATTATTATAATGTCATCGACCGCGACTATAACCTTGGTAGCGGATATAGTGCCAAAATCAACACATTGATTGAATTCGGGAAATACGGCTCACTGATATTTAATGCCGACTATTATCGTATTTACACGTGGAAGGGATATGAGGGTAAGGATTTATCTACTATCGACCCTCTCTATCTCAACGCACAGGGTGACAAGGGGCATGCCTCTCTTTTTGTGCTCAATCCTCATCTTATCCTTGCCGTGTCAGATGTGTTAAGCATCGATTTGTCGGCTTCTTATTATTGGCGTGAGACATTCTACAAATATCATGACGATGTGGCGTCGAAGACTTTTGATTTTAGAATGGGAGTGAATGTTAGGATTTAAATGAAGAATGAGGAATTTATCAAATTGCATGAGAGGGATGATGTCAGACAGTTGGCATTGAAAGCTCATAGTGTAGAGGGTATCGACTTGCCATATTGTCTCGACCAAATAGCGGGACGACAGATGGCAATGCGCAAGTTGCCTTCTTGGGCAGCCGTTGACTCTATAGTCTATCCCCCTCATATCTCGATGGAGCAATGCTCCAGCGAACAGACGGCTTTGTATAAAAAATCAATATTGGATAGGCTCCATTCTTCAACTTTCAACCTTCACTCTTCAACTTACATAGACCTCACTGGAGGCTTCGGTGTCGATTTCTCGTTTATGTCACGTGGATTCAGCAAGGCAGTGTATGTTGAGCGTCAACAACACCTGTGTGATGTGGCGAGGTATAACTTTGGTTGTCTTGTTTTGGATAATGTAGAGGTCGTATGTGGTGAGGCTGAATCTTATCTTGCCTCTTGCACGAAGGCAGACGTGATATATCTCGACCCTGCACGCAGGGATATACATGGCGCAAAGACATACGCCATATCCGACTGCACGCCTGATGTTATCACCCTCTTGCCATTACTACTTAAGAAATCTCGCCTTGTGATGATAAAACTGTCACCTATGCTTGATTGGCGCAAGGCAGTGGCTGACTTAGGAGAGGAGAATATTGTTGAGGTGCATATAGTGTCGGTAGATAATGAGTGCAAGGAATTGCTTATAATTCTATCTTCTGTTAAAGATAGTAGTTCTTCTCTTTATTGCGTCAATATATCTAATGCCTCTATTTCATCTATTAATTTGCCTCTTTTCGGGCAATCTTCTTCTGGCAAATGCCAGTTTGTCAGGCAGGATAAACCGGATATTCTGGATGTTTCGGATGTTCCCGCCTTTTTATATGAGCCTAATGCCTCGATTATGAAGGCGGGCTGCTTTGATATTCTTTGCGATAGATATCCTGGGCTTATTAAGATAGCCCCAAATAGTCATTTGTTTGTTTCAGATACCGAGATAAGCGATTTTCCAGGACGTATTTTCTCTATTAAGAAAACAACTACAATGAATAAGAAAGAGTTGCGCCTTGCCCTTGCGGGAATCACCTCCGCCAATATCGCCACTCGCAATTTCCCAATGTCGGTAGCTGAGCTGCGCAAACGTCTCAAACTCAAGGATGGAGGCGACACCTATATCTTCGCCACAACCGACAATAATGGTGCACATATTATATATATATGTGCAAAACAATCAAAAAATAAGTAAAACATTTGGTTTACTCAATGTTTTTTAGTATTTTTGCAGCCCGAATGTTTCGGAACGTAATTAAAAAATATAAATTATGTCAGAAGTAAAAATCGTGAAGGTCAGCGACAAGCGCCAGTTAGAGGCGTTCATACAGTTCCATTATGACCTTTATCGCGGCAATGAGTACGATGTGCCCAATCTGCATAGCGATGAGATTAATACATTGTCTGAGGATAAGAATCCCGCTTTTGAGTTCTGCAAAGCCCAGTATTTCCTTGCCTATAAAGACGGCAAGGTGGTAGGTCGTGTAGCAGCGATAATCAATGAGAAAGCCAACAAGCGTTGGGAGCAGAGCCGCGTGCGTTTTGGTTGGATTGACTTTATTGACGATATTGAGGTGTCTCGTGCTCTTCTTGACGCTGTTGAACAGTGGGGTAGGGAGCATGGTATGAAGGAAGTGGTTGGACCACTCGGATTCACCGATATGGATCCCGAGGGCATGCTCACATGGGGATTTGACCAACTAGGCACTCAAGCCACTATATACAACTATCCCTATTATCCGCAGCACATGGAGAAGCTTGGCGGTTGGGAGAAGGACAACGACTATGTGGAATATAAGATGTATGTGCCTGAGGAAGTGCCTGAGAAATATACCAAGATAGCCCAGATGATAGAGAAGCGCTACAACCTGCATGTCAAGAAGCTCACCCGCGATGAGGTCTTCAAGCAGGGATATGGTCAGAAGATCTTTTCTATCATTAATGATACATTTAAGGATCTTTACGGATATTCCGAACTTAGTCAGAAGCAGATCGACCACTACGTGAAGATGTATCTACCGATGGCCGACCTTAATCTTATCACCCTTGTTGAAGACTGGAACGCCGACAAGAAGGTTGTTGGAGTGGGTATTACCATTCCCTCGCTCTCGCGTGCTTTCCAGAAGTGCCGCAATGGTCGTCTCTTCCCCTTTGGTTGGTGGCATGTACTTCGTGCCTTGAAATATCAGAAGACCGAGGGTGTCGATCTCCTTCTGATGGGTATTTTGCCCGAATATCGTGCCAAGGGTGCCAATGCCCTGATGTTTGCCGACCTCATTCCATGGTATCAGAAGTATGGATATAAGTGGGGCGAGAGTCAGGTGGAGATGGAGTCCAACGACAATGTGCAGAGTCAATGGGGACCGCTAAAGCCAGAGAACCATAAGCGCCGCCGCTGCTACGTCAAATCACTTTAATATTTTAATATTTTTAATTTTTTAATTTTATATACTCCCTCGGTGCCACGCCATATACGGCCTTGAAGGCAACAGAGAATGAACTGGCATTGTTGTATCCCACAGCATACATCACGTCGTTCACGTTCTGATGTCCATCGTCGAAGAGTCGTGCTGCCTGCTTCATCCTTATGTTGCGCAGGAAGTTGTGGGGCGACTGGTTGGTAAGTATCTTCATCTTGCGATAGAAGTGCACACGACTCAGTCCCACCTCCTTGGCAATATTGTCGATGCTCAGGTCGGCATTGTTCATATTGGCGTTGATGACTTTCATAACCTTCTCCATCAGTTTGTCATCGGCAGTCTGCATTTCAAGGTTTTCCACCTTGTTTTCCTGGCTTTCCATACCAACAATCTTATTCCGCATTATGTTTCTGGATGCCACAAAATTGAGCAGAGTGCGCCTTAGGATATCAAGATTGAATGGTTTTACGATATATGCATCGGCACCAGTCTCGAGTCCCTCCAACTTCTCCTCTTCGCTCGACTTGGCTGTAAGTAGTACCACAGGAATCATATTTGTGCGGATGTTGTTCTTGAGTTTGGCACACAGGGTGTTGCCATCCATAATGGGCATCATAATATCACTCAACACAATGTCGGGTATATCCTTTAGTATGCCCGTTAACGCCTCCTGACCATTTTCGTATGTGGATATTCTGAACGATGACTTTAGTTCCTGCACTAGATATTGTTGGATTTCTATATCGTCCTCCACGATGACAAGGCATGGTTTCGACTTTTTGGCGGCATTTTGCTCACTCTTGTTAGAGCTTAACTCTTTCTCTTCCTGTTCGAATTTGTATGACTCCTTGAGCATGTCTTCCACGAGTCTTGGTTGTTCTTTCTTCTCTTCGTCAGCAATGGCCATCTCGTCGGGCATCAGATGGCTATTGCCCAACGGAATCGTAACAGTGAAAGTAGATCCAGGTCCGTCTTCATTGTTCTTCGCCTTGATGGTACCATGGTGGAGCAGTACGAGAGAGTTGGTGAGATCAAGACCGATACCAGTACCTAAGTGTCTGTCGTTGCTAGTCGTTTCACTTTGGTAGAATCGCTCAAATATCTTGTTTACCTTGTCCTTGGGTATTCCCTCGCCAGTGTCGTGCACGGCAATGCTAACGTTTTTATCGTCATGGCTTATTGTGATATTCACTTCGCCGTCGGTAGGAGTGTATTTGAAGGCATTTGACAGCAGGTTGACTATCACCTTGTCGAAGTTGGTGAGATCGATCCATACAGGCAGTTTCTCGTCTTTGTGTATGAATCTAAACTTAATCTTCTTGGCCTTGGCCTGATATTCAAACATATTGCAGATGTCATTCACAAAACCGATGAGGTCGGTTTCGCGCATTCTCATTTTCATCATTCCCTTTTCAATTTTCCTCAAGTCCATCATCTGGCTTATGAGGTGAATAATACGCTCTGCATTACGTTTTATAGTCAAGTATGCACCTGTTCTTCGTGGGTCGTTGTCTTCCTTCAACAATGATATCAGCGGTGCAATGATAAGCGTCATAGGGGTGCGTATCTCATGGCTGATGTTCATGAAGAATTTTATTTTAGCCTCGCTCATCTCCTCGGCATGGATGTGTTCCTGCAGATTCAGTCTATCCTGCTCCTTGCGTTTCCTGTATAGGATATATTGGTATATGCCCAATAATACTAATGCCAGGTATATCAGATATGCCAGTGTCGATTGATACCATGGGGTATGGATATGAATGCTGAATTCCTTGATTTCAGATTCCTGATTGTTCTTTTCAGCTTTTATTCGGAATTTATACATACCTGGAGGCAAGTGGCTGAAGTTGATTTCGTTGCGCCCTGTGGGCAGTGTGGTCCATTCCTCATTGTTGATACTATATGAGTAGGCTATGTGCTCAGGAGCATCGTATGTGAGAGTTGACAATTGTATGGAGAACGTGTTCTCGTCGGGTGCCAATTCAAACATGTTGCTCATCATTACAGGCTTATTTGTCACTGTATAAGAGCCTGACTTTGAGTCGGTTGATACTGGAATACCATTAACGATAAGGTTGGTAAGTTGCACCTTTGCCTGCCATTTGTCCGTTTTGATGTCACGTGGTTTGAACCATGTGATTCCGCCAATACCGCCAAATAGCAATGTTCCGTCGCCACCGACCGAGGATGCCCTGTCGCTGAATTCATTGCTCTGCAGACCGTCATCCACATAGAAACAGTATCCCACCTTGCCCGACTTCTCGTCCATCAGGCAAAGTCCGTGGTCAGTACCCAGCCACAGGTTATTATCCATATCCTTAATGATAGACGCAATGCCAATATCCGGCAGACCGTCTTTCATGGTGAATAGCTTTGTCTGTCCGTCTTGCATGTTTCTTCTTGACAGACCGTCGTCATAAGCATACCATAGATACATCCCGCTTGTTTCTGCCACCGAACGTATATTATTTCCATATAGGAGTACATTCTCTCCGAAGGCAGTTGTCCAAGAACTACGTCCTATGTCGAAGCAGCAAAGCCCCATCGTAGTTGCCACATAGATTCGTTGGTGGTCTTTCGACAGTGCCAACTGGTTGATATATCCGTTAACGAGGGCATTCTTTTTCCTATTGCTAGTGGCATTCTCGTCAGCACTATATATCTTTGTCTTGCCGCTGTCCAATGTATATCTTATCAGACCGTGTCCCATTGTGGCAATCCACAGGTTACCACGTGAGTCGGGTTTGATGTCGAAGACATTTAGGCGTTTCTGTCCTGCCAAATCCACCTTATTATATATATATGTATCAGGGTCAATATATCCCAGACCATGCACGTAGGCTCCTGCCCAAATCCGTCCTTGTCTGTCCTCAGCCAGTGCGAGTATTGTGCTTGGCATGTTGGTGATGTGGGCGAGAAGATTATGCTTGTCGTCGAGCACATACAATCCATCCTTGTCGGTTCCTATCCATGAGCGTCCCTTGCTGTCAATGAGTGTACTTGTCACGCAGCAGTCGCCAATCAGGTTGCGATTACCCATCTTGACTCCATTATATCCGAATCCCAAGAATTGTTTCGGTTGCAAATAAACACCCTTTTGCATCATTCCAAACCAGATATTGCCAGAGTTGTCTTCCACAAAACTGTTCACCTTGGTGCGGTGAAGATTAATCTCATGGCTATAGTATGGATTCCATGTTATATGATTATTGTTAGGATTCAGAACAGCTATACCGTCGCCATCCAGTCCTATCATTATCTGACCATTGCGGCATACATATAGCGCCTGTATTCGCATGCTCTCAGTATTCTCTATATGTCTGAATGTTTTTTCGCCCTTGCCCTTTACAAAAAGTCCGTATGAGTATGTTCCAATGTATATATTGCCCTTTTTGTCCTCGCAGATAGCCATTGCAGTCATCTTCAAGTCCTCGTTGTCGAAGTATGAGCGACGTGTATTTCCTTTTAGGGTAACAACGCCCTTGTCTTCTGTCAACACCCAAAGAGTGTTGTCGCTTGACTCAAATAACTCTCTGATTTTTATGATGTCCTTGAGAGGGGAGAATGTGTGGGCCTCGTTCTTTCCTGTCATGACGAAAATACCATTGCTCGATGCGGCTATGAGTATTTTGCCGTCCTTTCTTTCGGTAATGTTACTGATAAATGATATGACCGACTCGCCCGCTGAGTTTACTAGTTTAACATCATGGAATTTGTCGTTGCTGTAGGTCTGTACGCCTTTCTGCGTACCTATATATATTACCTTGTCGCGACTTTGTCTCACGATATTAACATAGTTGGACATCATACCGTCACATCCCGGTTGCCCCTTCTTGAACACCTTGAAGTTGTAACCATCGTATCGGTTAAGACCGTTACGGGTGGAAATCCATAGAAATCCGTCATGGTCTTGGTAAATGTCCTGCACAAAACTACTTGACAGCCTGTTGTCGGTATTGAATAGTTTGCCGTTTTGGGCAAAAGCTATTGAGGCCACCCAAATAGAGACTAAAGTTAGTAGAGTCTTTCTCATTGTCTTCTTGATAGTTATTACGAGTGCAAAGATACATACTTTTTTTATTGTAACCAAACATTTCTTAAAAAATATCCACCTTTATGGCAAAAAAGTTCCAACTGTTTGCTAAAATGTAACAAATTCGTTAGATTTCGTCTATTAAATTAAGCTAAAATTGGGAAAAATTGAGAAATGTAACATTTTCATTAATATTTGATACAAATCGAAGTAACACTTATCTAATAAATAAGTAATTTTGCAGCCGAAAATATAATATCGATTATGAGAACCAAAACTTTATATTATTAACTAACAGTAAAATCTGCATTATGAGATTTGTTACAAAACTGCAAAAGCCGTTAGTATTACTGTTCCTGTTCTGTTTGCTTCCATTGGGAGCACTGGCTCAGAACATAGTAAAGGGAACTGTAAATGACCAGTCCGGAGAAGCTGTCATCGGGGCTACGGTCAAAGTGAGTGGAAGTCAAAAGGGTGCTATCACTGATTTAAATGGTAATTTCAGTGTACAGGCTGCCCCTGATGCTACTCTTACTATTTCATTTGTGGGTTATCAGACCCAGTCTGTTAAAGTAAACGGACGCAACCAGATTTCCATTGTCTTGAAGGAAGACTCCAAGATTATCGACGAGGTTGTTGTGGTAGGTTATGGTGTCCAGAAGAAGAGCGACCTTACAGGTGCCGTGGCTTCTATCAAGTCTGATGACATCAAGGGCCTTTCCACCACTGATGCCGGTGCAGCCCTTCAAGGTAAGGCTGCCGGTGTGCAGATTATCAACTCGGGAGGTCCTGGTGAGGCTGCTGACATCCGTATTCGCGGTTATTCGTCAAATAGTGGTAACATCGGTCCGTTGCTCATCGTTGACGGTCTGAAGGTTGACAACATCCAGTATCTCGACCCCTCAATGATTGAGTCTATGGAAGTGCTCAAGGATGCCGCTTCTGCCGCTATCTATGGTGCCCAGGCTGGTAATGGTGTTGTTCTTATTACCACTAAGAGCGGAGCCAAGGGAGGCGGTCGCTCGCAGATTTCCTACAGCAGCAAGTTCACAATTCAGTCACTTGGCAAGCGTGCAGAGATTTTCGATGCTCCCGAATATATAGAGTATCATAAGTATCTCGGCGACATCACCGACGAGCTGCTTGCATCCAACAACTACAAGGGACAAAACACCAACTGGTATGACGAGGTGTTTGAGAACTCTCTCGCTCATCAGCACAGCATCACCCTTCAGGGTGGCAATCAGAACGGACATTTCCTCGCCAGCCTCAATATCCTCAACAACAACGGTATTGTAAAGGGTGACAAGGATGTTTACAAGCGTCTTACAGGTCAGATTAATGCTGACTACAACATCACTCCTTGGTTGAACATCACTTCTAACACCTCTTTCGAGAAATGGAAGACCAAGGGTGTGACCAAAGGTTATGGCTCACTGCTTAACTCAGTAGTATCTATCGACCCTCTTACACCTGCCTATATCAGCAACTATGACGACCTTGCCCCTCTGATGAAGGCACAGGTGGATGCTGGTGGCCCTGTTCCTACCGACCCTAATCACAATAATGATTGGTATGGTACATCTAAATATATAGAGGATGCCACAGGTAACCCTCTCTATCAGCGTGACCGTCGTGACCAGTATCGTAGTGGTATCAACGTACGTGGAACTGTTGCCCTCAACTTGACTCCTGTTAAATGCCTGACCTTCACCTCACGCTTGGGCTATCGCATCACACAGAGCAACTATCACAACTACGAGGTGCCCTTCTGGTTGACAACCATGTCAAACAATTCTAAATACACTATCGAGGCACAGACCAACAATGGTCTTTACTATCAGTGGGAAAACTTTGCCAACTTCAATAAGGACTTTGGCAAGCACTCAGTAGGCGCAATGGTCGGTATGTCGTTCACCAAGAACCATTGGGACAACAGCAGCATCTCATCTACAGGTGAGAACATCCTGTCTGACTATGCTCCCAACTTCCAGTATATCGACTATTTGCTTGCAGATGCCACCAAGAGTGTGGGCAATGCTCCCAATGATGCCACAGAGCTGTCATATTTCGGACGTTTGTCATACAACTATGACAGCCGCTACTATCTGCAGTTCAACTTCCGTCGTGACGCGTTCGACTCTTCTAAGCTCTCAAAGGATGCCCGCTGGGGTAACTTCCCGTCTATCTCAGCCGGTTGGGCAATAAGCAACGAGAAGTTCTTCAAGGATGCTGTAAGCCGTGATGCCGTGTCATTCCTGAAATTGCGTGCTTCTTGGGGTAAGAACGGTAATGTGAACATCCTCAACAATTACCGCTATTCTTCATCTATTGCCAAGAACCAGAGCTTCTATCAGTTCAATCCTTCTGTTGGCGACGGTACTCTCACTCTCGGTTCAAAGCCTACAGGACTTGCCAACCCCGACCTGACATGGGAGACATCTGAGCAGCTTGACCTCGGTATCGACGCCCGTTTCCTCAACGACCGTCTGACCTTTGGCTTCGACTGGTACCGTAAGACCACCAAAGACCTTCTCATCGAGATTGCTCCTCTGCCTGAAATTGGTGTGAGCAAGTCTGTAATCAACTCAGGTAAAGTGCTCAACACCGGTGTTGACATCGAACTTGGTTGGAGAGACCACATCGGTGACTTTAAGTACAGCGTTAGTGCCAATTTGTCAACCCTCAAGAACGAGGTTAAGGAAGTGTCAGCAATGGTTAACCGCCTGACTGAAATTGGAATCGACGGATTCAACAACCAGCTCAGACCTACATTTGAGGCAGGTTATCCTGTATGGTATTTCCGTGGCTACAAATATGCAGGTGTAGCAGAAGACGGTAGTGCTCAGTATTACGACAAGAACGGTGAGATTACATCAGCTCCCACCGATGAGGACAAGCAGTTCCTCGGTGCCGGTATTCCTAAGTTCACATACGGTATCACCATCAACCTTGAGTACAAGGGATTCGACCTCGCCATCTTCGGAACAGGTGCTTCAGGCAACAAGATTTACAACCTGATGGTTTCTGCCGACCGTCCTCTTATAAATGGAATCAACACATATTGGAGAGATTCTTGGAGAGAAGACCGCACTTCAGCCAAGTATCCCGATATGAAGCTTGTTGCTACCGACTGGAAATTCTTCAGCTCAGACGCAGCCGTGTTCAGCGGTTCTTACTTCAAGTTTAAGCAGATTCAGTTGGGCTATACCATTCCCTCTAAGATTACAAGGGCATTCTTTGTCAACAACCTCCGCGTATATATGTCACTCGACGACTTCTTCACCATCACAAGCTATCCCGGTGCTGACCCCGAGACTGCTTCTATGAACAGTGGTGCTTCACGTGG
The DNA here is from genome assembly GCA_945869265.1 of uncultured Prevotella sp. Classification (GTDB taxonomy): domain Bacteria; phylum Bacteroidota; class Bacteroidia; order Bacteroidales; family Bacteroidaceae; genus Prevotella. Next base: position 36,529 of record CAMBOI010000028.1, read on the forward strand.
ATTTGACAACGGTACCTATCCTACATCCAAGAAGATGGTATTCGGTATTAACGTTACATTCTAACTCAAAAAAAATAAGAACAATGAAAAAGACATTATATTCAGCCCTCGCTCTTGCAATAGGTGCAATGGCACTGACATCATGCGAGGACAAGCTTGACATCGAGCAGAAGGGTGTCACTTCGATAGAAAACTTCTACAAGACCGATGCCGACGCAGAGGCTGCCCTTGCAGCCGCATACGAAGGATTTATGTGCAATGTGGTTGGACGTCAGCCGGATATGGGCGGTCCTGGCATATACACTCCTTACAAGATTCTGCTCAACATGTGTGGCGACGATGTGCTTTATGCCAGCGGAAACTATGGCGACCACGAGTTCAGCGGTATGCTCAACGAGTTCCGCTATGACGCAGAGGCTGAGGCTCCCAAGTTCCTCTATTCAGGTCTTTACCTCTCGGTATATACCTGCAACCTTGTAACAGATTACTTCAAGGAGGCCGACTCTCCTGTAAAGAAGCGATGTGTGGCTGAGGCCCGTGTGCTCCGTGCTTATGACTATTTCCTGCTCGCCAACCTATGGAATACACCTCCGTTTGTTGATCACGTGCTTGCAGGTGACGCTCTTCCATATAACTGCGACAAAGATCCCGACAATCCCATGTCTCATGAAGATCTTATTCTATGGATTGCCAAGGAGTGCGAAGAAGCTGCTGCCGACCTCGATGAGCGCAAGAGCACTGCCGATGTTGACGGTGCAGTACGCGTGACCAAGGGCTTCGCATGGGCTCTCGCAGGAAAGGCTTATCTCTTCGCAGGAAAATATGACCAAGCCAAGGCTAACCTGAAGAAGGTTATCGACTCTGGCAAGTATGCACTTGTGCCGGGTGACCGCTATATGGACAACTTCCATATCGAGGGTGACGGCAACGAGGAGAAAGTGTTTGAAATCAATTTTGAGTATAATGCTGGCAAGAGCGGTTGGAGCGGAATGATCCAGCGTTCGTCATGGATGGAGGCAAATGCCTGGAACTGGCGTGCCGGAAACTTTGTCAAGAATCCTGCTAATGTTTATTGTGGTGGCCTTGACGGATGGGGTGGACTCGGTGTTCCTCAATGGTTTGGCGATGAGTTCCTTGCCAACGATGGTCATTCATACCGTTTCGATGCCACTCTCAAGCATATCGACGATGCTGTATATGGTATGGAATATGCTGACGCTACCATCAATGATATGACTTTGGAGCAGAAGAAAGCAAGCACTGAAATTGGTATCAAGGACCCCGTCCAGGGACTTTATGGCAACTCGTTCTGGCTCGCATTCAAGCAGATTATCCGCGGTGCCGATACAGGTGGCAGGGCATACGGCGACAATATCCGCCTGAACAACTATCTCATCATGCGTTATGCCGAGGTGCTGCTCAACTATGCCGAGGCTTGCATTCAGACAGGTGATGCCGCTACAGCCAAGACATACATCAATATGATTCAGGAGCGTGCCGGTTCGCAGACTGTCAGTGCATCTGTTGACATGGACGTGCTTAAGAAGGAGAAGTCTTATGAGCTTTGGCTCGAGGGCTGCCGCTGGTTTGATGTTATGCGTTGGAAAGACCAAACTGCTATCAGCCGTCTTGAGAAAGTCGGTAGCGATGTGCCTCACCTCTTCGACAAGCTCTTCCGTGCACCTGCTGCTAATGACGAGAAGGTGACATGGGAGAATGGCACAGAGGCTAACAGCCGTTTCTACACTGTTTCGTCTCACGCTGCCAAGGATGCAGGTTTCACTGTAGGTTTCAAGGCAGGCAAGCATGAGTACTTCCCCTTCCCGCAGACGGTTAAGGACAAGAATCCAAACCTCGTACAGAATCCTGGTTGGTGATTCGTTAAATAAACAATACGATTTAGGTATATGGTTTTTAACTTGTTAAGTTACAATGATTGTTAGTTATTATGGGTCGAGGCTCTGTCGCGAGACAGGGCCTCTTTCTTTTTCTCCCTCTATATGACGTAAGTCATTTGATGGGTTATATACCCGAAAGTTGTCGCAATCTATGTTAAAAGTGTTAATTGCGACAGATTTCTTGTCCGAAAGTTGTCGCAATCGCATTTTTTTTGTAACTTTGCGACAGATTTCAGTACCTTATACGTCATACATTATGAAAGAAAACATCATTGGTAGAGAGACTCAGATAGCTGATTTGGAAATGTATATGGAAAGCGGCAGGTCGGAGTTCATTGCAATCTATGGCCGAAGGCGCATAGGCAAGACATATCTTGTAAAAGAATTGTTTGAGAGCCAGTTACTGTTTAGAGTAACAGGGATGGATAATGTAAACACCCATGACCAAATTCACAACTTTTGCCATGCCATGAACATCCAATTTGGCACAAATCATCAAGCGGCTAACTGGATTGAGGCATTTCATTTCTTGGAAAAGGAGATTGAAAAAGACAATAACAGGGATGTCAAGATATTGTTCTTCGACGAGTTGCCATGGTTTGATACACGTGGGTCTAACTTTATCAGTGCCTTAGAGCATTTCTGGAATGATTGGGCCTCATATCGCCGTGACATAAAACTCATTACTTGCGGGAGTGCCACGACTTGGATGCTTGACAAGGTAATTAATTCACGTGGTGGTCTTCACAATCGTGTTACTCATAAAATGCTATTGTCACCATTCTCTCTTTATGAGGTGGAGGCATATTTCAAATCTCGTAATTTCTTGTATGAACACGGGGAAATTATTGACTGTTATATGGCTATGGGGGGAGTGGCATACTATCTGTCGCTTTTCAACAACAATCAGAGTGTGGCACAGAACATACAAAGATTATGCTTCACTGCCGGAGGAGAAATGACAGATGAATTTGACAAACTATTCCAATCATTATTCAAAAGGGCAGACAATCATATCGCCATTGTGAATGCCCTTAAAGAAAAGGGAATGGGAATGACGCGTCTTGAACTAATTGAAGTCACGAAACTGCCAAACAACGGCAATTTTTCCCGTCTGCTCAACGAACTTGAACAATGTGACTTTATACGAAGCTTTACTCCCTTTGGCAAGACCCAAAAGGATAGGATGTATCAGTTGATTGATCCTTTCACCTTGTTCTATTTTAGGTTTATGCAACCCAAAACTACATATCTTAATAACCATTGGATAAAGATGCAATCAACGCCGAAATATCAAAGTTGGGCTGGATATGCTTTTGAGATAGTATGTTTGCATCATATCAATCAGATTGTCAAGGCATTGGGAATTGATGGATGTATCAATATCCCTTGTTCATGGGCTTATCGCCCCACTGCCGCAACAATCGCCAGTGAGGAGGTTGAAGAAGACATCAGGCGAGGTGCGCAGATTGACCTTCTGATCGATCGCTCCGACAAGGCAATCACAGTATGTGAGATGAAGTATTCAAACCATGAATATGAGATTGACAAGGATTATGATTCTCATGTTGCCCGAAGAATGCGAATATTCACAAAAGTGACGAAAACACGCAAGACCATCATTCCTGCATATATCACTCCATACGGACTATATAATAATATGTATAGCCGAAAGATTCCACGCCAAGTGACAGGTGATGACCTGTTCGCTATGGCATAACTATGTTTTGTGGATTAGATACATGTAAATAGGAATTTTGTGATATTTTCAGAAGAAATGGCTGGAATTTTGTGATATTTATACCAAAAACCTTTGGAATTTTGTGATTTATTTGTATCTTTGCAACCGATATATGTTATATTACTGAATACAATGCATTGAATATGAATTTGTTGAGAAGGAAAATAGACTCCTACTTGCTGATTAAGCGATGGCTTGTAAAGAAGGTATAACAATGGTAATATTAACGTTATCTGAATAGCCTATAATATTGTAGAGTGTATAGGTAGTGTGAATGTTATAAGTCAGGGCTATTGAATTTTTATACTACGGGTATTTGGTTTATATTCCGCACTGCGGAACGTACGTTCCCCACTGCGGAATGTACGTTCCCCACTGCGGTATGTACGTTCCACACTGCGGAACGTAACTCATTTTGTAGTTTAACTATTTATGTTGACTACTTATCGTCTTATTTATAAAACAGGTTGA
>CAMBOI010000029.1 GCA_945869265.1 uncultured Prevotella sp.
CACTTTTCTACCGTTTAGGGTGTAAAATACTGATAATCAACTAATAATAGATACTATGGTTGCAGCGGCTTGACATCAGTCACGATTCCTAATTCCGTGACAAGTATTAGAAGTGATGCTTTCTCTGGTTGCAGCGGCTTGACATCAATCACAATCCCGAATTCTGTAACAAGTATTGGAGGTCATGCTTTCTATGGATGCAGCGGCCTCACCTCAGTCACGATTCCTAATTCTGTAACAAGTATTGGAGATTTTGCTTTCGATGGATGCAGCGGCCTCACCTCAGTCACGATTCCTAATTCCGTGACAAGTATTGGAATTCATGCTTTCTCTGGATGCAGCGGTCTCACCTCAGTCACGATTCCTAATTCCGTGACAAGTATTGGATATTGTGCTTTCGAGGAATGCATAGCTCTCACCTCTGTCACGATTTCTAATTCCGTAACAAGTATTGGAGATTATGCTTTCTGTAAATGCAGCGGCTTGACATCTATCACAATCCCTAATTCTGTAACAAGTATTGGAGATTTTGCTTTCTATGGATGCAGCGGCCTCACCTCTGTCACGATTCCTAATTCCGTGACAAGTATTGGAGTTTGGACTTTCTCTGGTTGCAGCAGCTTGACATCAATCACGATTCCTAATTCTGTAACAAGTATTGGAGATAATGCTTTCAATGGTTGCTCAAAACTTGAAAATGTCTATTGTTGCGCAGAGAGTGTTCCATCAACCGGAGATTATGTTTTCAAAGGCATGGATATAGCAAATGTTACACTTCATGTCCCTGCATCTGCAATCGAGGCTTATAAAACAACAACTCCCTGGAGCGAATTTGGAACTATTAAAGCTATCGAAGAAACCGAAGGTATTGAATCAGTTGAAGCCCGTGGCATCGCCATCCAGTCAGCCGGTGGTTTCATCAACATCTCCGGCCTCGACAACAACGAGAAGGTCAGCTTCTATGGCATCGATGGCAAAGCCCTCGGCTCCGCCACCGCCATCAACGGCACAACATCCTTCGCCGCACAATCCGGCTCTATCGTAGTCGCCAAGATTGGCAAGGAAAGCATAAAAATCGCAGTGAATCATAGGGACAGGTTCATCGACCCGAAAGAGTGAACCAATGTACTGACGTGAACCCTGTCCCTATGAACCCCTATGGAAAATAGCATTGTTATGGTTTAATAACAAAATTTCCCCTAATTTTCTTTGCAGTTCGAAAATTAATTGCTACCTTTGCCAAACATTTATTTAAATATGAGTAAAGATAGTTTTTCATTAATGGACTTTGTCAAGCGACAGAGTATTGGCAGCATACAACAGGTTTTCGGTGAGGAATGTCTCAACGAGGACGGTACTATTATGTCGTTCGCCGAACAGGCGGCCGTGATAACCCACTACCTAAAACTGGAGCACAATCCCAGGTTTGCAGAGCCATACAAGAAGAAGGCAGAGGAACTGTTGGAGTTTTAAAAACATCAATATTATGAAGCATAATTGGACAAGAGAAGAAACCATTATTGCTTTTAATGTGTATTGCAAAATACCATTTAAAGACAGTAATAAGAATCATCCAATGATTAAGAAATACGCCAAAATCATTGGTAGAAGTCCTGATGCACTTAACATGAAGATTGGCAATATTGGGCGTTTAGATCCAAAATTACGAGAAAGAGGAATCGTTGGGTTGGCTCATGGGTCAAAGATTGAACAAATGATATGGGACGAATTCTATACAAACCCTGAAAGGTTTGCTTACGAAAGTGAATGTCTTATAGCAAAATATGCAAATGATAGCATTGAAAAAACTTCGAATATCGATATTACCAATTTGCCATTGGGGAAAGACCGTGATACAATGGTAAAAAGAAGGGTTAACCAATCATTTTTCCGTTCAGCCGTAATGACTTCATACGACTACAAATGCTGTATATCAGGAGTAAGTAATCCAGAGCTACTTGAAGCATGTCATATTGTAGGTTGGGCAGAAGACTATCAAAACAGGACAAATCCAGAAAATGGTTTGTGTCTTAATTCACTTTTCCATCGTGCTTATGATAATTATCTATTGGCAATAACTCCTGATTGTGAAATAATAATCTCAGATGTTTTTATTGAAAAGGTTGAAGGTGAGTCATTTAAAAGATATCTTGAAGAAATAAATGGAAGGCAAATAAACATGCCAACAAGGTTTTATCCAAAAAAGGAATTTCTCGATTTTCATTATCAAAAATACTTGAAAATATGAATAATGATAACAATAATACAAACACTATGCAGTTGTTTGATTTCCTGAAAAAATACGGGAAGAAAGACCTGTCGGAATTGGGGCTGGAGTATCGGTATGAAGACGGAACTCTCATGTCTCTAGCCGACCAAGCTTCAGTGATTACACACTACGTGCAACTCTCAAAGCACTCATTGTGTAACGACATGTTGAGTAAAACTGCACAACAACTCATACCAAAATGGGAGGCATTCCTGCGTTCAAGGAATTTTAGGATAGTTGGGTAATTTAATACATAAAATATTATGACATCAAAGTATATAATTTACAATTATTACCTCCATCGTTATAGCGGAGGTAAAGAAGAAAGAGCTTCGGCAGAGAAATGTGTCGAGATTATCGAAAGATTAATGCCTGATGACCAAAAGGAAAACGGGCTGAAAATTATAAGTACGAAAAAGAAAGGAGGAGAGCAGGAAATCAGTAAACACGGCAATCGCCTGGAACAACACTTCAGAAAAATGGCGTGCCTGCTTGTGGAAGCCAACAAGACAAAGACAATAACGATAGACTACAAAAACCATGAAGAGGAGCATAATCCTTTCATTCATGTATTGTTCGACTTCAATTCCGAGCACTGTCTTATTGCTATAGAGAGGAAAGAATCAGTGATGAAGGTTGAGAAAGCGGTTGAACTATTGAAATTGACGTTCAATACAATGCTTAGAGATAACGGTTGGCAGTTTGAATGTGAACAGCCAAAGATACCAATGAATTTTTGGGAAATTCTCATTATTATCAGAAATAGATTTGAAGACAGGCTTAAAAAAGTGTCGTTGGTGTTTGACAATGACAAATCGAAGAACAGCAAGAAAACTAAGGCGGAAGAGGAGAAAAAGCTCAAGTTTGTTGATGAACTGATTTCTCATTTCGGCAAGGGCGGCTTCTTTCTTGAATGTGCTGACGACAAGCAAATGGAGGCATATAAGGATGATATTATATATTTTTCCACATTGTGCGCTGAGAATGATTACCAGTTGGTAGCTGAGTTCAGTAAATTCGGCGCATTATACCATACCGACTTTTTCCCAGCCATTATGCCTTTGGGCAATGATGCGCTTGAAGAGTTCCTTGGCCGAAGGGCTGAGACGAATATGTCTGGATACAAGATCGAGAAGTGGTTTAATAACATATATGTTTCATTTTTCCAACAGGAGATAGTTTATGAAGATGAACAGAGAAGAGGCAGAATGGATAAAATCTGAATATAGGGATTGTCCGTTGTATGCGGTTGTGGATAAATTTGTGAAGGGTGTCTCGTGCATAGAAGGTATGCCAGCCGAGCATCCTTCTCTTTTGTTTTATCTTGCGGTATATGCTCTTGACGATATTAGATTTATCAGCAATAGGGAAAGGCGTTTAGAGAAATGCAATGATTTGAGGAATGACGTTGTCTTTTATATGAAGAACAATGGCTATGCCAATGCCAAGTTTCTTGCTGCTGAGGTGATTTACGGTGTCAGATATTCACTAAAAGCGTTGTCTCTTATGAGATGCTTGAAGGAAATCAGCATTATGTCTGAGCATATCAAAGAGTTGATTTCTGATGAGAAGACGAAAAAGGATATAAGGGAAATAGCAAGGAAATGTTTTAGTTGTGAAGAGTTTGATAGGTGGATTGAGAGTTATTATGATGGCAGGGATGATATTTCAGATACAATAACATCTAAGGTTAAGGAGATGCGTAAGGCCAATCCGCCTAAAGAAGAAGGAAACAAGTGTAACCAAGGGAAAGGAAGAAGAAACAATGAACTTTTCTCCGATAAAGTAAAAATGAAAGAGATGCAGGATGAATTAATTAGTCTCTTTAATAAAAGGGGATTATGCAAGACAAAAATCAAGGTAACAAAAAACAGCAAAGAATTGGAATGTCTGCTTGACTTTTATCTAATAATTTGTGAAAAAAATAATATTAATTATGCAAATTCACGTGGATATATCAGATTTCTAAAAGATGCCGGATTTTCTTTTGCGACAAACGATGAAAATGTAGAGATCAAATTTAGAACAAGTATAACAAAACTTTTGGAAAATTGGAAAAAAAGGGGAGAATGAATTATCCAAATTTTCCAAAAGTAATATGACGAAGAATCGTCGTACCTTTGCCGGTGCAATCTCAAACTGAGGTTGTGCCGGCTTTTTTGTTGTCTTTGGCAATACATCAAGCAGGCATTGTTTAATTTTAAAAAAATGTAAATGGCAAAACAGAAGCTATCATTTGTCGGCAATTTATTTGACGACGTCCCAATGGGGAACATGCCTGTATTTGGCTTGGAGAACAGGAGGTATTTAGGATGCAAGAGCAAACTTGCCGAATGGATTCTTTCTATTATTAATAATGAGGCGCAAGGCGCACATTCGTTCTTCGACATATTCGCTGGAACAGGAGCGATAGGCCGTAAGGCTCTCGAATATTACCAAGAGGTGATATTCAATGACTTTCTCTGCTCCAACGTTGTCTCTTTCAAAGCATTCTTTGCCGACGGGGAATTGAATGAGGAGCGCGTGCAGGATTTCCTCATAGAGATGAACAATGTAGATGCGTCATCACTCGACGACAATTATTGCTCACATTATTATGGCAACAAGTATTTTGGTATGGAGGCAGCCAAAAAGATTGGATATATAAGAGACGAGATTGAGAGAAGAAAAAATGAGTTTTCTGAGAAAGAATATTTTGTACTTGTTGCCTCGCTGATATATAGTGCCGACCGCATCGCTAACACTCCGGGACAATTTGAGGCTTACCTCAAGAATCCCGCAAGATTCAAGGACTTGGATATGCGCATGGTTGATGCCAAGTGCTATAAAGGAGTGAAGATCTATAATGAGGATGCCAATGTGCTTGCACGTCGTGTGAAGTGTGACATCGTGTATATGGATCCTCCATACAACAGCCGACAGTATTGCAGCATGTATCATGTGCTCGACAACCTTGCGAAATGGGATAAACCACCGTTGTATGGAGTCACAGCAAAGCCTTTGCATATTGACAAAAAGAGTGATTTCTGCAAGAAAAAAGCCATCAAGGCGTTCACTGACTTGGTGACTCATGTTGACGCGAGATATATAGCTGTGTCGTATAGCAACACATACGATGCAAAAAGCAAGACCTCCAACAACAAGATGACATTGGAGGAGATACAACATATACTTGAATTGCGCGGCACCACCAAGATGTTTTGCATGGACTATAAGCCCTTCAATACCGGTAAGACCGAATTAGTTAATCATCAGGAAATATTATTCTTAACAAAAGTAATAGTATGAAAAATAAATATGTTAGTTCACCACTGTTTTACGTTGGTGGCAAGGAAAAATTAATGTCTCAGATAGCTTGCTATCTCCCCACAGATATCGAAAGGTTAATTGAGCCTTTCGTAGGCGGTGGTTCGGTGTTTATGAATGTTGAAGCCAGGGAGTATTTGCTCAACGACCTCAACGAGTCGATAATCAAAATTCATCTGATGCTGAATTCTTATTGTGGCAGAGAGGAGGAGTTTTTCGAGAAAATCTTCTCGCTTATAAGACATTATGGCCTTTCTTTTGATTGTAATGGCATGAGCAGCGGATTAGAGAGAGGGGGCAGATCATCAATAGAAATCAAGAAATTCAATAGCGCTGGTTATTACCGCATGCGAAAGGATTTCAACGATGGTGGCATGCAGGATACTATGATGCTCTATCTACTGCTTATCTACGGATTCAACCGTATGACTCGATTCAACAAGAAAGGCGAATTCAATCTACCTGTAGGCAATCTCGACTTTAATGACAATACGTTTATGGCTCTTAATGATTATTTCTGTCAGTCGGAAATAAAACATCCCCAGTGGCATAATCAGGACTTCATGACATTCCTCAACGGGATTGATTACGGAAAGAATGACCTGGTATATCTCGACCCTCCTTATCTCATCACCTCTTGTGAATACAACAAGATGTGGAATGAGGAATATGAGCGCAACCTCATCGCCTGTATGAACCATCTGGACAAGAGAGGAGTGCGCTTTGCCGTGTCGAATGTAATCATCTATCGCGACCGACGCAACGAGATATTCGGCAAGTGGGCATCGCAATATAATATACATCAGATACACAGCAATTACAAGAACTACCACGACAACTCAAAGAAGAAGATCCAGGAGGTGCTTGTGACCAATTATTAGGCTAATGAGAGGCATGAAATGTTAAATTCCATCAAACATGATGGTTGTCTGGAAAAAATCCATCCGCATTGTTTGGCGCGATGGATTTTTTTTGTACCTTTGCAGTGAAATCAATAATAATAAGTTGAGAATTGACATGACACAAGGAGAAGCTGTAATAAAGGCATTGGAGGATTTGGGAGGTAAAGCCTCGCTAAAGCAAATATATGCCCTTGCCAAAACATACGTTACATTTGGCACCAAGACACCTGAGGAATCAATACGCGCCATATTGCTACGCTCACCCAAAGCGAAACAAAAAGTGAAGGGCAGCGGTTGGTGGGAATTAGTGTCCTACCAAGAGGAGATTGCACGGCTCGAGCAGACTATCTCAGCAAGGGACGAGAGAATACAAGAACTTGAGGCTCAGATGACTCCTACCGCCATATTCGAACGTATGGCAAATATGTATATGAATGCTTCGATGAACAAGGACAAGGACGACAGGAAGGAAGTATGCAATATTCTAAACAAAATTCAAAGCAGGCTCAACCTTACTGTTTCTAAGGAATTATACGATAGGACTGTTTCGTTTGACAAAGATATTCCGATGTCAAAGATCAATGTTGATGGGAATAACAACGGGGTGTTAGGTGAGAACATCGGAATACAGCTTTCCACTGATTGGCAAGAAAAACTTGTAACCGGAATGTTGGGCAAAAAGCTTCTGAACAATGGCAATAGTAATCAAGGGTGACAACAACGGTATTGCTGTCGAAGGCTCGCTGAAGATAGAGCATCTCGACTTCGAGTTTGGCAAGGGCATTAAGTCGGTGTCTGGGGTTCACGCCACCACAAAAGAGGAAGAAACCTATGACGAAGCCGAAGAAATAATTGAGGAGGACAATGCCTGCTACGACCCTTTGTCATCTGACAAGGCTATGGCTATATGGCAAAAATTGAGGTGTCATCATTTAGTTGATAAACATAACAAACCTCTTTTGTCGCAACCTAAGGCTGCGATATTAGCCGTGGTTATTTCACAAAAGTTGGATCTTAATCCAAAATGGACGTTTCTTGAAAAGCTATGGGGGATTGAAGACTTGGCTACTCTCCACAGCAAGGCCAAGGAACGTAATTATTATGCAGCATTATTTAAGGAGTATTCTAACTTATTGAGCTAGAGTAATTTATAGTATATATTGGCAGGAAAAACCGACAGGATGAATGTCGTTTTTCCTGCCATTTTTCATGTCGGTTACCTGACAGTTTATTCCATTTTTTCTTCTTACCTTTGTCACCGCAATCAGGAATCATTCCTGATGGCGGTTAGATCATTTAATTATATTTACTTATGAGACTATCAAAGAATTTTACGTATGAGGAGCTCACGCACTCTAATGTGGCGGAGCGAAAGGGTCTAAGAAACAGACCCAAGACAAAGGAGGAAGAGAAGAAGGTGATCGAGAATCTGAAGGCGCTGTGCATGGAAGTGCTGCAGCCACTGAGGGACTATCTCGGGAAACCGGTGGTGATTTCGAGCGGATTCCGCTCGGAGGAGGTGAATCGGGCTGTTGGAGGCGTGAAGGGGTCGCAACACCTCAAAGGGGAAGCGGCGGATATTCATGTTGAAGATACCGAACATTTATTGAAGATTATGCACTTCATTATGGACGAGACGGACTTTGACCAGCTCATCTGGGAGAAGAACAAGCAAGGAACACAATGGGTGCATGTAAGTTACAGACGCAATGGGGTGAACAAGCACCAGGTGCTGAGCAGTAGGGAATTATTATTTACAACTAAAATTAAATAATTATGAAAAAACAAGTAAAAGGAATTGATTTGACCTTAGTGGTCAATGACGAGTGCGAGCAGACGACTCGCAAGGTGATGAACGGTGCCCTGGACTTCAATAAGTCGGGAACGAAGGCTACTTTTGTGGAGGCGGCTCCAAGAAAGGCGCACACGAGAAACACGAAGGTGTGGGACGGTGAATTGCTCTCGATGATCATGAAGCCTAATGGTACGTATCAGGTGCACACAAAAAGTGTGAATCCTCTGGCTGTGGAGAATTTCGTTTTGAGAATGTATAACGAAGCTTGCGCTGTGCTAATCAAGGCGAAAAACAACTGAATTTTTGACCACAGATGGTTTTTATAGACCACAGATTGGCACAGATTGGCACAGATTAAGAGCCAAAGGCTCTGATTTTTAAAGAATGAAAGATTGAAAAATTATGAAAGCGATGTGTAAAGTGATTGCTCAGACGCAGCCGGTGGCTGTGCAGAAGCAGGATGGTTCGACCATCCAGAAGGGAACAATTGTTGTTCAGGAGATTGGTGGAAAATACGATGAATCGTATGCGGCTACTCTCCTGGGGAATCTCGCCACGACGAAGTTCACTCCGGGGGACATCGTGTGGGTGGCTCTAAGATTTCAGGCTAAGGACTATCACCCCAAGGTGAACGGTGTGCCTGATACTACGAGGACAGAATATCTGCAGGACATAATGGTGCAGGACATCGTTAAGGTGGCTGTGGATAATACTGAAGTGTTTTAATTTTAAGGAGTTAACATGAGAAAGGAATTCATACCTGTAAAATGCATCACCGAGCGGGACCTCCCGCCGGTGTTGCGAATATTCTGGAAGATGGCGGCGTTAATGGAGTTCAAGATAGCCTGTCTGATTACGGCATTGACGTGCTTCTGCGCCATGAGTCCGCGACTGAGGTTTCATTATTTCTTCGACGGACTGATGAAGTGGCATCACTTGCTGGTGCATGCTATCATCATCGGACAAAGCGGCGACGGAAAATCATTCTCCACCGACTTGCTTGCTATGCTTATGGACCCGATATTGAAGCGCGACCAGGCTGAGGAGGCTAAGGAACTGGAATATGCCGAGAAGAAAAAGGCTAAGGGTGACAAGTGTCAGGAAAAACCGCCTGTGACGGTGAAGATCTGCCTGAACAAGGTGACGAAAAACAAGATGGTTAAGAGGGCTCACATGATGGTGAGAAAATATGGAAGTCCTTTGACATTTATGCTATATACCGACGAGTTGTCATCGCTGATTGAGCGCAGGGGTAGCTATGGTGACCTTAGGGACATGGCGAAGCAAGCTTATGACTATAATTCGCTGACCAGCACAGATACTAACTGTGATGCCAGTTACAATGCTACCGTTGACATTAATTGGTGCTGCGTATGGAACACGACACCGTCTATCTTGTTCAAATATATGGACAAAGATGCTATCGAATCGGGTAATGTCAACCGCTCGGTTTACATGCCTCTTGGCGACCTCTTGGCGAATAGCACGACAATAAAAAAGGAATTCAATGAAGAGGAGATGGAACTCATCAAGCAGACACAGGATAAACTGATGAAGGAGACGTATGCCGAGGATGACTCGCTGATGCCATTGATAGATGTTGACATGGAATGGCTCTTCGCTGCCGAGAAGCGATGGTGCGAATATCAGGTGGAACTGGTGAGCAAGAGCGGTTCGTATGCCCGCAACTCCTTCTATAAGCGTTGTTCGGTGTCGGCAGCCCGACTTGCTACGATGATTTACCATCTGTGGGGTGAAGACCCGTCGAAGCAGGCTAAGGTGAAGAAGGTGTATTTCTTCTTGGCTGACTACATACTGAAATGGCAACTGGCGTTGTTCGGAAAGAAATACGAGAAGAACATCGTGGTGATTGACAACGAGGGTGACCAGAGCTTCGTATCGGGCAACACCTTATATGACAAGATGCCCAAGAGGTTCACCCGCGACCAGCTTGAGGCCAAGAGAAAGGAGATGGAACTGGTGACGGAGGCAAGGAAGACTCTATACGTGTGGCTGAAGAAAAGGCTGATTGTGAAGGTGGAAGGTGCTGAAACAGAAATGTTTGAGAAAAACTTTTGATTGATATGAAAAGAGATGAGATTCAGAAATTGAGAGAGCTGCCCATAGAAGGGGTGGCTCTCCATTTAGGTTTGAAACTGAAGGGACACAGGACGTTGTGCGTGAATCATCAGGAGCGTCACATGTCACTTCATTTTTCGCAGAAAAACAACAGGGGAAAATGCTTTAGTTGCGGATGGAGCTGCGATTCGATATCCCTGGTGGAGAAGGTGAACGGAGTGGGATTTCTTGATGCATGCAAGTGGTTGGCTGAGGAATACAAGCTGATTATCAGTGGATTACATACTCAAGAGAAATTTATCGAAAGGAGGGAACGTAAGTCGGAGGTGAATATCAGCTATCTGAACATGTTGATGGAGCGACCGAAGATAACGTCACTTGCAAGGCGATTTTTGGTGGAGGAAAGACGCATTTCGGAGGATGTGATAAAGGAAATAGGTATATCGAGTATTGATACTGACATCACAATGGACGGAAAAATGGACGGACAATGGTATAATGCCCCTGCACTGCTGCTGCCATACCGCGACGCAAAGGGTAATCTGCAGAATGTGCAGGCAAGATACTTGGGAAGCGAGAAGAAACCACGGTTTCAGTTTCCGAAGGGTTCGACGTGCTCGATATTCAATCTGCCGCAGGTGGCTGCTCTCGGGGATAACGACACGCTGTTCATCAGTGAGGGACCGACGGACTGCCTCGCCCTGCTGTCGAGCGGAAGAAAGGCTATAGGCATTGCTTCGGCCACTACTCTGACATTCGAGGACAAGAAGATGCTCGGAGAGTTGCTGCCGAAGACTACTACTTTGGCTTGCTTCCCAGACAACGACAAGGCGGGGCAAACGCTCTACGAGGACCTGGTGAAAATGGCGAATGACATCGGGGTGTGCATTGTGAGGCACAGACTTCCGGAGGGGTGTAAGGACTTTGGGGAGGCGTGGAGGAAATTAGGAATTAGGAATTAGGGATTAGGGATTATTGAAGGGCACGGAAATCCACGGCTTTTTTTAAAAGACACGGCTGGCTCCGCATTGATATTATCCACGGCACTTCGTGATTACGGCTTGCTGGCGCAAGTTCACGGCTTTCTTTTCCACTGTGGGCTTTGTCCACAGAGTTTTTTTGTCCACAGATTATCACAGATTAACACAGATTTTTTAATATCTAAAGATATTTTGATTATCACAGATTTCATTCCTAATTGTATTTAGGCACGGAAATCCACGGCTTTTTTTAAAAGACACGGCTTGGCTCCGCATTGATATCCCACGGCACTTCGTGATTACGGCTTGCTTCGCAAGTTCACGGCTTAGTTTGCTCTGCGGTAACGAGCCGTGTCTATACTTTAGTATAGCTTAAATGCTAATTAAGCCATTCCTATGCGCAGCCCAGCCGTGTCTTTTTTAAAAGCCGTGTTCATCCGTGCCTAAAAAATCATCCAGCCGTGCCTAAAAATCTTTCAATCTTTCATAAAAAGAATTGGGGAAGTTGAATGATCACTTCCCCAATTGTTTGTATTTAATAGAACTTGAAATAACGCTTGGCGTTGTTGTAGGAGATGTCCTCTACCATACGAGAAAGTATCTCGTGGTCGTTGGGAAGAAGACCCTTCTCTACGTCGTTGCCGAGGATGTTGCAGAGCAGGCGACGGAAATACTCATGACGAGGATAGCTCAGGAACGAGCGGGAGTCGGTGAGCATTCCCACGAAACGACTGAGCAAACCAAGTACTGAAAGGGCATTGATCTGACGGGTCATACCATCAAGCTGGTCGTTGAACCACCAACCAGAACCAAACTGAATCTTTCCGGGTTCGCCGCCCTGGAAATTGCCAAGCATGGTGGCAATAACCTCATTGGCGCAAGGATTAAGTGTATATAATATGGTACGCGTGAGCTTGCCTTCCATGTTGAGCTTGTTGAGGAAGTGGCTCATGGCACGAGCAGTGTTGAACTCGCCGATTGAGTCGAAACCAGTGTCGGGACCAAGTTGGTTGTACATCTTGGTGTTGTTGTCGCGGATAGCTCCGTAGTGGAACTGCTGTGTCCAGCCTGCGTCGGCATCCATCTCTGCCATAACAGTGAGGAAGCAGTTCTTATACTGGCGAACCTCAAAATCGGAGAGGCTCTGTCCGCTGAGAGCCTTGGCGAAGATGGTCTCAATCTGAGTGTCGGTGTATTCCTCGTCATAGAACTCCTCGATACCGTGGTCGGAGAGCTTACATCCGTTCTCGGCAAAGAAGTCGTGACGCTTCTGAAGTGCATCCACCATATCCTTGAACGATGTGATATCTACGTCAGCCACCTGAGCCAACTGCTTAACGTAATCGGCAAACTCGGGTTTCTCGATATTCATAGCCTTGTCGGGACGCCATGCGGGAATCATCTTGATCTCAAAACCACTCTCGCGAGTCTGCTTGTGATAGCGAAGGTCGTCAACGGGGTCGTCGGTGGTACATACGCACTCTACATTATAGTGGCGCATCAGACCACGGGCTGAGAACTCTGGCTGCTGCAGTTTCTCGTTACACTCGTCGAAAATCTCACGGGCAGTCTTTGGAGAGAGCTGCTTGGTGATACCGAAGGCAGTCTTCAGTTCGAGGTGAGTCCAGTGATAGAGAGGGTTGCGGAATGTATATGGCACTGTCTCTGCCCATTTCTCAAACTTCTCCCAGTCGCTGGTGTCCTTGCCTGTGCAGTATTTCTCATCCACACCATTGGTGCGCATGGCACGCCATTTATAGTGGTCGCCACCAAGCCAGAGCTCGGTGATGCTCTTAAACTTATGGTCGTTGGCTACCATCTCGGGGATAAGATGGCAATGATAGTCGATGATGGGCATCTTAGCCGCATGATTGTGGAACAAATCCTGCGCCACCTCGGTGTCGAGCAGGAAATTCTCGTCGTTGAATTGTTTCATTGTTTTTAACTATTTATTTTTTTAATGATTTGTTATATTTTCGATTTTATGCTGCAAAAATACAAAAAAAATTCGATATTCTCAAATTTTTTACTTAATTTTGCACGCAAAAAGAACGTAAACGATGACGTTAGTGAACAAAGTACTGCTAATTTACACCGGTGGAACGATTGGAATGAACAGAAATCCGCGCACCGGTGCACTCGAACCATTCAAGTTTGAGCATTTACTCGCGAATGTGCCCGAACTGAATGATTTCGACGTTGAGATAAATACCTACCAGTTTACTCCACCCATCGACTCAAGCGACATGTCGCCTCAATTGTGGATAGACCTCGTGCACATCATTGCCAACAACTATGCGCAATACGACGGATTCGTGATTCTGCACGGCACCGACACCATGGCATATACTGCATCCGCCCTGAGCTATATGCTCGACAATCTGACTAAGCCAGTGATACTCACAGGGTCGCAGTTGCCTATTGGTCAGTTGCGCACCGACGGCAAGGAGAATCTCATCACGAGCATTGAGATTGCCGCCGCGAAAAGGCACGACGGAAGGGCGATGGTGCCCGAGGTGGGTATATACTTTAATGGGCATCTCATGAGAGGCAACCGCACCACCAAGCAGAGTGCTGACAATTTTAATGCCTTCGAAAGCTTCAACTACGGACACTTGGCTGATGCGGGAGTGACCATCGACTATCACGAGAACAGGATATTGACTCCCGACTTCAGCAAACCGATGGAACCGCGATTCCAGCTCGACCCGAGTGTGCTGGTGTTCACTATCTTCCCTGGAATACAAGAGAGTTTGGTGAAACAGATTCTCACCACTCCCGACCTGCGCTCCATCGTGATGCGCACCTACGGCAGCGGCAATGCTCCGCAATACACATGGCTCATCAATATGCTGAAGGAAGCCACTGCCGCCGGCAAGGTGATTATCAATATCAGTCAGTGCATGGCTGGCAGTGTGGAGATGAGCAGATACGACACTGGATATCAGTTGAAGGCTGCGGGTGTGTTGAGCGGATATGACAGTACGGTGGAGAGTGCCGTCACCAAACTGATGTATCTACAGGCGAGATTTTCCGATTCTCACCAGGTGAGGAATTTCATGTCGCGTAGCATTCGAGGGGAAATAACTATTTAATTATAAATATATGGATATAGACGAGATAATACAAAAGAATATTGCGTTGTTGGCCAAGCACTCGGTGAAGGAGGATTCGCTCGTTCCTGGAAGCCATGCGCCATTGCCCTCAATCGAGGCTATCAAGAAGATAATATCGTTGGTGAAAGCCATTATCTTCACCGACTACTTCTATAAGAGGCAGCCCGAGGAGGAAATACGCTCCTACTATATCGGCATTCACATGGAGCAACTCTACCAGCAGTTGAAGGAACAGATAGCAAGAGGACTGCTGTTTAATAGCGACCTCGACGAGGAGGCCACCCCCGCCAAGGCCAAGGTGATGGCGGCGGAGTTTATCGACCGACTGCCCTATATCAAGCATCTGCTATATACTGATGTAGAGGCAATGTTCGCAGGTGACCCTGCCGCAACAAATTATGGTGAAGTGATTTATTGCTATCCCGTGGTGAACGCAATGACCCACTATCGTTGTGCCCACGAACTGCATCTGATGGGCATACCGGTGCTGCCGAGGATTATCACCGAATTGGCACACTCCAAGACGGGTATTGACATCCATCCAGGAGCGTCAATAGGCGAATACTTCTGTATTGATCACGGAACGGGTGTCGTCATCGGAGAGACTTGTATCATCGGCGATCATGTGCGACTATATCAGGGCGTAACTCTCGGTGCAAAGAGCTTTAAGTATGACGATGAAGGGAATATGGTCAACTGTCCCCGCCACCCGATACTTGAGAACAACGTGACGGTGTATAGCAACTCGTCGATTCTCGGACGTGTGACTATCGGCCAAGGCTCTATCATCGGTGGTAACATCTGGCTCACACATAGTGTGCCCCCGGGGTCGAAGATACTGCAATCGAAGGCTGTGGATGTGTCGTTCGAGGATGGACTGGGAATCTGATTTAAACACAGAGTTACAGAGTCACAGAGTTTTTTTCTCTCTGTATCTTTATATAAACTTAATATTATTCTCTGTGCCTTTGTGTCTCTGTGTTCAAATAAATAATAACTAAAAAAAATATAACAATTATGAAGAAACTACTAATCAGTCTATTCGTTGGAGCGACGACATTGCAAGGTGCTGTGGCTCAAAAGAGTAGCGCGTGGAACACGCCAGAACTAAATCAACAAAACAGAGAGCAGAGAAGGGCTAACTTCTTTTCCTATGAGAGCATCAACCTTGCCGAACAGGGCGACAAGAGTAAGTCGAGTCGCTATCTGTCGATGGAGGGAACATGGAAATTCAACTTTGTGAAAAACCACCAGGATGCGCCGAAGGACTTCTTCCGCACTGACTTCAATGACAACGAGTGGGAGGAATTCCCCGTTCCCGGACTCTTCGAGATAAACGGATATGGGGATAAGATATATAAGAATGTGGGATATGCTTGGTGCACAACATTCAAGACCAACCCACCATATATCGGCGAGACCGACAACTATACAGGTAGCTACCGACGCGAGTTTGAACTGCCCTCTGCATGGAACGGCAGCGATGTCTTCTTTCATGTCGGTTCAGCCACAAGCAATCTGTCGGTATGGGTAAACGGCAAATACGTCGGATATAGCGAGGACTCGAAGATTGCAGCCGAATTTAATATCACCAAGTATCTGAAGAAGGGCAAGAACCTCATTGCCATGCAGGTGATGAGATGGTGCGACGGTTCGTATCTTGAAGACCAGGACTTCTGGCGCTTCACAGGAATAGCGCGCGAGGTATATCTATATGCTCGCGAGAAAACACGCATTGCTGATATCATCCTTGATGCCGACCTCGTGAACGGATATAAGGACGGTAAACTCACCTTCGACATCCCACTCTCGGGCGACAAGAAGGCAAATATCGACTTGACATTGAAGGACGCCGAGGGAAAGGTGGTGAGAAGCATGCAACTGCCATCAATGTCTCCCTCGCCCCGCGGTGTGATCGAGGTGGCGGGAGTGAAGGCATGGTCGGCAGAGACACCTTATTTATATACTCTCGACATCACACTGAAGAAAAACGGGCGCGAGATTGAGAGCGTGAGCAAGAAGATTGGTTTCAGAAAGGTGGAGATAAAAGGCGGACAAATGCTCGTCAACGGACAACCTGTGTTGATAAAGGGTGCCGACCGTCATGAGCTCGACCCCGAGACAGGATATGTGGTGAGCGTGGAGCGCATGATACAGGACATCAAGATCATGAAGCAACTCAACATCAACGCTGTGCGCACATGCCACTATCCCGACGACCCACGATGGTATGACCTCTGCGACCAATACGGACTCTATGTCACTGCCGAGGCTAACATCGAATCACATGGTATGGGATATGACGAGAAGACGCTTGCCAAGAACCCTCGTTTCCATAAAGCACATCTTGAACGTAATGAGGCTAACGTACTGACACTCAGAAATCATCCATCAATAATTGTATGGAGTCTTGGCAACGAGGCCGGATATGGCAAGAACTTCGAGGATGCCTACGACCTTGTGAAGTCTATCGACAAGACTCGCCCCGTGCAATACGAGCAGGCAAGACAAAATGGCAAGACCGACATCTTCTGTCCTATGTACTACGGATATGGCGGTTGCGAGGCTTACTCGAAGGGCGACAATCCACGTCCGCTCATCCAGTGCGAATATGCTCACGCCATGGGCAACTCAATGGGAGGATTCAAGGAATATTGGGATATCATACGTAAGTATCCGAAGTATCAGGGCGGATATATCTGGGACTTCGTGGATCAGGGACTGGCAGACGTGAGTCCTGTCACCGGCAGGAGAATATTCACCTACGGAGGCGACTACGGACGCTATCCCGCAAGCGACTACAACTTCAACTGCAACGGACTCATCGCTCCCGACCGGCGACTTAATCCCCATGCCCACGAAGTGGGATATTATTATCAGAACATCTGGATAGAGAAGGTGAATGCCTCTGAGGGTAAATACACCATATATAACGAGAATTTCTTCCGTTCAACGGATTATCTGACGCTCGACATCTGCGTTAGTGTGAATGGCGAACCTAAGTTCAGCCATGCCGAGAGGAATATCGACGGCATTGCTCCGCAGACACGCAAGGAGTTTACATCCCCAGTCCTTGCCGAAAAGATTGCCGAACTGAAGGCTCAGAACCCGACGTCAGAGATAACCATCGCCTTCTACTTTAAGTCGAAGAACGGCGAACCGCTCATCGACAAGGGACAGACACTCGCCAAATATCAGGAGGTGGTGCAACCCTACACCTACCCCACTCTCACCGCAGCAGCCGAAGGCTCTACACCTAAGCTCACCGAGACCGAGGCTTACATCAAGATGGAGGCAGCGGGCATGGCAGTCACCATCGGCAAGTGGTCGGGATGGATTGACTATCTCGATATCAATGGCAAGGAGATGCTCGTGAATCGCGAGAGCATCACTCCCAACTTCTGGCGTGCTCCCACCGACAACGACTATGGAGCCCGACTGCAACAGCGTTTCGCCGTATGGAAGAATCCTGGATATAAACTCACCGGCATACATCATGAGACGGATGGCAACAACCGTGTGGTGAAGGCTCTCTTCACACTCGAAAACGCCAAGGGACAGTTGGCGATGACCTATACACTGAAGCCTGACGGCACATTGCTCGTGGCGCAGGACTTCACTGCCGACAAGACTGTAGAGAAGGGCGCGGAGATGTTCAAATTCGGTATGCAAATGCAGATGCCCGAGCGTTTCAGTGCTATAGAATATTATGGTAGAGGTCCGGTGGAAAACTACTCCGACCGCAACAACAGTGAGTTCATCGGCAAATACTCTGCCAACGTGAGCGACGAATACCACGAGTATGTCCGTCCGCAGGAGAGCGGCAACCACACCGACGTGCGCACATTCAAAGTGTATGACAAGACCACGGGTGAGGGACTCATCTTTATGAGCGACGCCCCGATGCAGTGCAGTGCCATCAACTATCTTATGGACGACCTCGACGACGGTATGCACAAGGACAAGAAATGGGGACACCACAGCGGCGACCTCATCCCGCGTCATCTCACCTACGTCAACATCCTGAAATATCAGATTGGACTGGCTTGCGAGAACAGTTGGGGTGCATGGCCCTTGGAGAAGTATCGCCTGCCGTATAAGGACTATTCGTTCAGATTTATAATTAAGAGTACAAAATAAGTTTAGAACAAAATGAAGAAATCATTTGTATTGGCAGCCCTCCTGCCATTGGCTGTGGCTGCCCAGGATATCAAGCAAGAATTGCATGCCGAACTGAAGGCTCAGGTGGAGTTCCCCGCTACTGTGCCTGCCGGCAATTATAGTGGAATAACATGGTTGGGAGGTAATGAATATGCTGTGGTGTGCGACAAGGCCAGGGCAGACGGTTTCTTCATCTTCCACATCAACATCGACCCCGACACTGGTGTCATCTCTCATGCCTACAACAATGAGTTTCGTTCAAGCGGATATGCCAACCGCGATATGGAGGGCATTGCCTTCATGCCCAAGGACACCACGATATTCATCAGTGGCGAGGGAGACAACAGTATCAAGGAATACGAACTCAAGACGGGCAAATACACCGGCAGGGAACTCAATGTGCCCGACTCGCTCAGGCAGTCGGCACCCAACTATGGCTTTGAGTCGCTCACCTACAATGCCAAGCAGCGTCATTTCTGGACGGTGAGCGAGAGCACAATGCCCATCGACGGCAAACCGTCCTCTCTCAAGAACAAGCATCAGAATGTGCTTCGACTGCTTTGCTTCGACGACTCGTCATTGGATATGGTGGGTATGTATGCCTATCTGATGGACTATCCCGAGGCTACGGCAGAGTCATCCAACGGTTACTGCCACGGAGTGAGCGACCTATGCGCCCTCGACGACGGACGTGTGTTGGTGATGGAGCGCGAACTCTTTGTGCCGCCTCTTCGCATAGGTGCTTGGGTGAATAACAAAATTTATGTTGTTGATCCTACGGAGAAGATGACCGGGAAGTTTATCGAGAAGAAGCTTCTGGTGGAGTTCAAGACCAAGTTTACGGGATTCAAGAACACCTTCGCCAACTTCGAGGGTATGTGTCTCGGACCGAAACTCAACGACGGACGCCAGACCCTTGTTCTCATCTGCGACTCCCAAAACCAGCTCAAGAAACTCAAGGATTGGATAATGACTATCGTCATAGATTAAGAATTTTAGGCTGATTAACATTTTTTTCTCATATCTTCTTTCTTGAATGAAGAATTATGTGTAACTTTGCACCAACAATTTGAAAGATTGAAAGATTGAAGAATTGAAAGATTGAAAGATTTTTTAAAGAAAGAAGATATGAGAAAAACGTTAATAATCGCAGCCATGGCTTTTACAGCTATTGGCGCAAACGCACAGAAAGTGAAGTATGAAATCAGCGGTGTTGTTGCTGATTCGGTCAAGGAGGTTGTTGTAATCGTAAACAACAACAAGAATTCTACACAGACATTTGCTGTGACCAACGGCAAGTTTACTGCTACAGGCGAGGCCGACAAGAACGACCTGCTGAAGGTGGGTCACGACGTATTCAAGGGATTCAACTCTCTCGAAGCTATCAACGACGGCGAGCCTATTGAGCTCAATCTCGTTGATAATACCATCAAGGGTTCTGCCCAGAACACTGCCCTTGGCAATCTCTTTAAAGCCAATGCAGCAGATGAAAAGCGCATGATGGTGCTTGCCCAGGAATACCGCGAACTCAGCAAGAAGAACACCGCCGAGGCTGATGCCCGCATCAAGGAAATCATGACTGAGGCAGATGATATCCAGTTGAAGGCAATGAAGTCAACTTGGGATTATATCATGGCTCACAAGAATGATGTCACTCCCGTGGCTTTAATACAGAATGTGATGTACGAACTGACATACGACCAGTTGGCTGAGATTATCAATCCCGATGTAGCCTACTTCAACCATCCCCTGATGGCACGCCCCAAGAAACTCATGGAAGGCCTGAAGAAACGTTCGGCAGGAACGATGTTCACCGACCTCACGATGAACGACACCGAGGGCAAGGAGCGCAAGCTCTGCGAGTGGGTTGGCAAGGGCAACTACGTGCTCGTTGACTTCTGGGCTTCGTGGTGCGGTCCTTGTCGTGCCGAGATGCCCAATGTGGTGGCAGCCTACGAGAAATATCATGCCAAGGGATTCGACGTGGTGGGTGTCAGCTTCGACCAGAAGGGCGACGCATGGAAGAAGGCCATCGAGCAGATTGGCATGAAATGGCATAACATCTCCGACCTCAAGGGCTGGCAGTGTGCCGCCTCCGAAGCCTACGGCATAAGCAGCATCCCCTCCAACATCCTCGTTGATGGTGAGGGCAAGATTGTGGCATCCGACCTTCGCGGTGAGGCTCTCCATAAAAAGCTCGCCGAGATATATGAGTAATTTAAACGACAATTAATGAACAGTCAATTTACAAAAGAAGTATCGCGCATATTAGCGCTCAGTAGAGAGGAAGCGGCTCGACTCGCCAACGACACCGTTGGAGCCGAGACGCTTCTCCTCGGTATATTGCGACAGGGTAACACTACGGTTACAGAGGCATTGAAACAACTGCACACCGACCCATTGGAAATCAAGCTCGCGCTCGACAACAAACTCAGGGTGGATCATGTCAGGACAATGCCCAACATCGAGAGTATTGCACTCAACGAAAGTGCAAACAACATATTGCGTTTAGCTGTCCTCGAAGCAAGAAGGCAGCACAAGACCGAGGTTGACGTGCAGCATCTCATGCTCGCCATCCTTCACGACTTTGCCAACAACGGAGCGAAGATGGTGCTCGAGGAAAACAACGTTACCTACAACAAGTTCCTCGGTCTTGTTGACCCCGAGAGCGCACCCAAAGACACTATCGGTCTGCCTGAGGACGGCGAGGAAGACGACGAGGAATTGGCCAACTCTGGCGACAGCGGCTACAACAAAACCTCTGCCAATAGTTCGAATGGCACCGCAACCGCCAAAACGGGTAAATCCAACAATGGCACTCCCGTGATTGACAATTTCGGTACCGACCTCACCGAACTCGCAGCCAAGGGAGCATTAGACCCCGTGGTGGGCAGGGAAAAAGAGATTATCAGGGTGATGGAGATTCTCGGCAGACGCAAGAAGAACAACCCCGTGCTCATTGGTGAACCGGGCGTCGGAAAGAGTGCCATTGTCGAGGGACTGGCACAGATGATTGTCAACGAGCAGACATCCCCACTCTTCTTCAACAAGCGTATCGTGAATCTAGACATGACATCCATCGTGGCGGGAACTAAGTATCGCGGACAATTCGAGGAACGACTCAAGGCATTGCTCAAGGAATTGGAGAACAATCCTGACATTATTATATTTATAGATGAGATACACACTCTCGTGGGAGCAGGAAGCACTCCAGGAACAATGGATGCCGCAAATATCATGAAACCGGCACTTGCGCGCGGAGTGATACAGTGTATCGGTGCCACCACCTTGGACGAATATCGCAACAGTATCGAGAAAGACGGTGCCTTGGAGCGCAGGTTCCAGAAGGTGATGGTGGAACCCACAACAAGGGAACAGACACTGCAGATCCTCACCAATATCCGTGGCAGATACGAACAGCATCATCACGTCTCTTACACTGATGATGCACTCAAGGCTTGCGTCACGCTTACAGAGAGATACATCTCCGACCGCCAGTTCCCCGACAAGGCCATCGACGCCATGGACGAGGCAGGCTCACACATCCGCATCAGCAAATGTCAGGTGCCCTCGGAAATCATCGACAAGCAGATTGAACTGAAGAGGGTGAAAAGTCAGAAGCAGAGTGCGGTGAAGAACCAAAACTACGAACTGGCAGCCGCATATCGCGACATGCAGACCAAGATAGAGGCTGAACTGAAGGAAATGAACGAGCATCTCACTGATGGCGACAACGTGGAGAAACACGTTATCGACACGCCCGACATCGAGAATGTGGTGTCGATGATGACGGGAATACCCGTGCAGAAACTCGGTGGCAAGGAAGAGATACGACTCAAAGGTATGGCTTCAGAACTCAAGGGCATCGTGGTGGCTCAGGACAAGGCTATCGACAAGGTGGTGAAGGCAATTCAGCGCAACCGTGTGGGACTGAAAGACCCCAACCATCCCATCGGTGTGTTCATGTTCCTCGGTCCTACTGGTGTAGGAAAGACATTCCTCGCCAAGAAACTTGCCGAGTTTATGTTTGGCTCTAAGGATGCACTCATACGTATCGATATGAGCGAATACTCCGAGCAGCACACCGTTTCGCGCCTTGTAGGTGCACCTCCGGGATATGTAGGATACGGAGAGGGAGGACAGTTGACAGAGAAGGTGAGACGCCATCCCTACTCCGTCGTTCTGCTCGATGAAATAGAGAAAGCCCACGGCAATGTGTTCAATATGCTGCTTCAGGTGTTCGACGACGGACGCCTTACCGACGGCAACGGCAGGACAGTGGATTTCCGCAACACGGTCATCATCTTGACCAGCAACGCCGGTACGCGCCAGTTGAAAGATTTTGCCCGTGGCGTGGGCTTCACCGCTGCAGGAGCAGGCAACAGTCTTGCCTCCAACGACAAAGACAAGGAATATGCCCGCAACATTATTCAAAAGGCGCTGAGCAAACAGTTCTCACCTGAATTCCTCAACCGCCTCGACGAGATTATCACCTTCGACCAATTGGATATCAATGCCATACGTCAAATCATCAACGGTGAGCTCAATGGACTGTTCTCACGCATTGAGGCTATCGGCTACAAGGTGGAGATTACCGAAGAGGCAAAGGATATGGTGGCCAAGAAAGGCTACGACGTACAGTTTGGCGCACGCCCCCTTAAGCGCGCTATACAGAATTATATAGAAGACGGACTCAGTGATAAGATTATCAATGGCGACCTACAGTCGGGCAACACTATATTGATAAGCAAGAAGCCCGACAAGGATGAACTGGAGTTCAATGTTAAAGAATGAAATTATCAGAATTACGCACAGGTGAAAAAGGAGTTATCGTAAAGGTGCTCGGACATGGTGGATTCCGCAAGCGTATTGTCGAGATGGGATTCATCAAGGGTAAGGTGGTGGAGGTGTTGCTCAACGCCCCACTGCAAGACCCCGTGAAATACAAGATTATGGGTTATGAGGTGTCGCTCCGCCACAAGGAGGCCGACATGATAGAGATTGTCTCCACCGAGGAGGCAAAGGCATTGGAGAAAGAGTATGCCCGAACATGGGAGAACGGCAACCTCACCGAGGTAGAGTCGCCACGCCAATGCGACGACTCGCCTATGACCGACGAACGCCTGCATGATGTGGCTATGAAGAAGCGACGCACCATCAACGTCGCCCTCGTAGGCAATCCCAACTGCGGCAAGACGTCACTTTTCAACTTTGCCTCTGGTGCACATGAGCGCGTGGGCAACTACTCGGGTGTCACCGTGGATGCCAAGGAGGGAC
This sequence comes from uncultured Prevotella sp., assembly GCA_945869265.1. GTDB lineage: Bacteria > Bacteroidota > Bacteroidia > Bacteroidales > Bacteroidaceae > Prevotella. Next base: position 23,886 of record CAMBOI010000029.1, read on the forward strand.
ACGCCTCATTCGAGGGTTACGACTTTAATATCGTCGATTTGCCAGGCACTTATTCCCTCTCAGCCTATTCTCCCGAGGAGATATACGTGCGCAGGCAGATTATCGACAAAACCCCAGACATCATCCTCAATGTGCTCGACGCAAGCAACCTTGAGCGCAACCTCTATCTCACCACACAACTCATCGACATGCACCCGCGCATGATTTGCGCGCTGAATATGTACGACGAGTTTGAGCAAAGAGGCGATTCCATCGACTATAAGAAGCTCGGTCAACTGCTCGGCGTACCAATGGTGCCCACCGTCTTCAAGTCGGGAAGGGGCGTCAAGACCCTCTTCCACATCATCATCAACCTTTACGAAGGTGTCGATTTCATCGACAAGAATGGTAATATAAATCCAGAAGTTGCCCAGCAGATTCAGGATTGGCACAAGGAATACGACGACGAGGGTATTGAGGAGCACAGCGAGGACTTTGCCCATGGCGACAAACCCAACAACAGTGTCTTCCGACATATACATCTCAATCATGGCCTCATCATCGAGAGAGCCATCGAGAGTGTGCAAAAGGAACTCAGGAACGAAACATCGTTAAGATACAAGTATTCAACACGTTATCTATCCATCAAACTCCTTGAAATGGACTCCGAGGCGGCAAAGGTTGTGAGCGAATTGCCCAACGGGGCAAAGATCATCGCCATACGCGACAAGGAAGCCAAGCGCATAAAGGAGGAAATGCAGGAGGATTCCGAGACAGCCATCATGGATGCAAAGTACGGCATTATCCATGGTGCACTCCACGAGGCAGGATTCCAGGTGGGCAACAAGGGCGACACTTATCATGCCACCCACATGATCGACGCTCTTATAACCAACAGGTATGCGGGCTTCCCCATTTTCTTGCTTCTTCTCTACATCATGTTCCAAGCCACCTTCAGCATCGGACAGTATCCTATGGACTGGATTGAGGCTGGGTTCGGCGCTTTGGGCTCATTAGTGGCCAACTACATGCCCGACGGCATGCTCAAGGACATGATCACCGAAGGAATCATCGGAGGCGTAGGGTCGGTAATCGTCTTCCTTCCGCAGATTCTTATCCTCTACACCTTCATCTCCTTTATGGAGGACTCGGGATATATGGCAAGGGCGGCATTCATCATGGACAAACTGATGCACAAGATGGGGCTTCACGGCAAGTCGTTCATCCCGCTTATCATGGGATTCGGCTGCAATGTGCCGGCAGTGATGGCCACTCGCACCATCGAGAGCAATCGCTCGCGCATCATCACCATGCTCATCCTGCCTATGATGAGCTGTTCTGCGCGCCTGCCTATATACATCATGATTACGGCAATGTGCTTCGACGTGCGCTATCAGAGCCTTATCATCATCTCGCTATATATATTGGGCATAGTTATGGCAGTGCTCATGAGCCGACTGTTCAGCAAGTGGCTCGTCAGAGGAGAGGACACTCCCTTCGTCATGGAACTGCCCCCCTATCGCATGCCCACTGCCAGGGCCATCGCACGCCACACATGGGAGAAGGGCAAGCAATATCTGCGTAAGATGGGTGGTGTGATTCTCGTGGCAAGCATCGTCATCTGGGCACTCGGCTATTTCCCCCACAACGACGAACTCACCCGCCAGCAGCAGCTCGAACAGAGTTATATTGGAATGATAGGAAAGACCATCCAACCGGTGTTCTCGCCACAGGGATTCGACTGGAAACTAAGTGTCGGACTCGTCTCCGGCGTCGGTGCCAAGGAGATTGTGGCTTCAACCATGGGAGTGCTCCATGCCGACGGTCAGGATCCCATATCCCCCGCCACGGCATTCTGCTATCTCGTCTTCATCCTGCTCTATTTCCCATGTATAGCCACCATCGCCGCCATCAAGAATGAAAGCGGTTCGTGGAAATGGGCATTGTTTGCCGCCTGCTACACCACTGGTGTGGCTTGGTGTGTATCTGCATTAATAAACTTGGTAATATGAAAGATATAAAGGATTTCCAACTGCTTGAATACAACACCTTCGGTATTGAGGGCAAGTGCAAGAGGTTTGTAGAGTTCGATTCCATAGACGAATTGAAGTCTGTGCTCGCCACTCTCTCTGATGCCGACTCGCCCCTGATGGTTCTTGGCGGTGGCAGCAACCTTCTGCTCACCCATGACTTTTCCGGCACCGTGCTCCACTCCAACATCATCACCCCTCCTTCGGTGGAGCGATATGCCGATGCTTGTGGCGAAATATATGTGAGGGCAGGCAGCGGTATGATATGGGACGATTTCGTGTCATTCTGCGTTGAAAACGACATTTATGGCAGTGAGAATCTCTCGCTCATCCCCGGTACGGTGGGTGCGAGTGCAGTGCAGAATATCGGAGCCTATGGTGCCGAGGCAAAGGACATTATTCATAAAGTTGAGGCAGTGGAGATAGCCACTGGCAAGGAGGTAACATTCAGCAATGCCGATTGCGGCTATGCCTATCGCCACAGTCGCTTCAAGGGCGAGTGGAAGGGGCGCTATGTTGTCACCTATGTCACCTTCCGTATGTCGTCGTCCTTCGTACCTCATCTCGATTATGGCAACATCAGCGAAGAACTTGAGCGCGAGGGCATCAAGTCGCCCACTGCCAAGGAGTTACGTCGGGCTATCATCCGCATCCGAGAAGCTAAGTTGCCCGACCCCAAGGTGGAGGGTAATGCAGGCAGTTTCTTTATGAATCCCGTAGTGTCCAAGAGTAAGTATGAGGCTCTTGCCGCCGAATATCCCGGTATGCCCCACTACACCATCGACTCTGCCCACGAGAAGATTCCCGCGGGATGGATGATCGACCGCTGCGGATGGAAGGGCAAGTCGCTGGGCAGGGCTGGCGTTCACGACAAACAGGCTCTTGTACTTGTCAATCGCGGCGGAGCCACAGGCCAGGAGATAGTTCATCTATGCAATGTCATACGCCAGGACGTCCTCAGCAAGTTTGGCATTGAGATTAATCCCGAGGTGAATATCATATAAGATTATGACAAAATTGACATTTCTCGGAACAGGCACAAGTTGCGGAGTGCCAACCTTGGGGTGCTTCTGCGACGTATGCACAAGCACTGACCCTCACGACAAGAGATTGCGTACCTCAGCACTGTTGGAGACGGAGAACACCCGCCTGTTGATAGACTGCGGTCCCGACTTCCGCCAACAGATGTTGCAACAGGAGTTCCGCAAGATCGACGCCATACTCATCACCCACTCCCACTACGACCATGTAGGCGGCATCGACGACCTCCGCCCCTACTGTCGCTTTGGCGACATCGACATCTACGCCGATGAAATCAGCTGCAACAGTCTGCGCTCCACCATGCCCTATTGCTTTGTCGAGAAGAAATACCCTGGTGTGCCGTCAATCAATCTCCACACCATCCGTCCCCACGACCACCTTCACATCGGCGACTTCGACATCACCGCCTTTGAGGTGATGCACGACAAGTTGCCCATCCTTGGTTATCGCATAGGCAACATAGCATATATCACCGACATGAAGTCGATACGCGACGAAGAAGTGGAAATGATTAAGGGAGTGGATGTATTGGTGGAGAATGCCCTCAGATGGGACAAGCCCCACCATTCCCACCAACTCGTAGGCGACGCCATAGCCTTTGCCCGTCGTGTAGAAGCCAAGCGCACCTACCTCGTTCATGCCAATCATGACATCGGCAAGCATAACGACATCAACAAGCGCTTGCCTGCCGACATTCGTTATGCCTACGATGGACAACAAATCCTACTCACTCAATCGGGTGAGTAGCCATCTTTTTCCGTTGCGCTTGAATGTCAGTTCCATCTCAAGACCGTTGGAGATGCCCCGGATGACGAGGAGCTTCTTGTTGCCGCCCTTACGGGGATGACCATAAATCACGTTGTATAGAGTGCTTGCTGGGAGCTCGGGAGCGAAAGCAGGCCACGTCTCGGGGGTGAGCACACCCTCCATCGTACTGAAATCATCGTCGGGGTCAGGACCCGAAAACTGCACTAAGTCACTCACACTGCGGCACTGGAACGCCGTGTCGGTGGCAAAGCGATGATAGAACGAGAGGAAGGAGGCATTGACGCTGTGAGTAAGCGGTTTGGTGACAATCGAATCGAGCATCCACAATCCGTTGGTGCGGTTGAAGACATACTGCTTGACATAATGCTTGGCAAGGTAGATCTTCTCCACCCTCGCGGTGTTGACCGACGTGTCCTTCACTGCCTTCATGTCGCTCTCGCTATTAAGTATCAATGTGTAATAGCCCTGATGCATGAAGAAATGCTCGGTCTTCCACTGGTTCTGGGCAATAGTGGTGGTCTTGCCTCCTGCGTGAGAGGGCAATGGCCATGTGGTTCTCTTCAGCTGCAGTTTGCGATTGGCGGCGTAGTTGAAGAAAAAGTCGTCAAACAGCTCGTCAGCCGCCTTGGGCATCGGAGTCTCGGAGATAAGCATCTCCATAGTATCTACTGCGGCAGTATCAACAACACTGTCGGAGTCGGCAGGCACATTATCCTGTGAGCCTGCCTTGTTTCCCGTACAAGAGAAAACAATCGCCGTAAAGGCGAGCGATATGGGTAAAATCTTCTTCATTTTGACCTCGGAATGTTAATCCGCTCTCAAATTTTCGGCAAAATTACAATTATTTTTTGATATTATGCAAGTTTTTCCCTAAAATTTATTACCTTTGCACCGAATTTATTATAATAAGTCAAGATGATACTGGAAAAAATAGACCAACTTCTCGAAGAAGTGAAGAATATCAGTGCCACAAACACTGATGAAATTGAAGCGCTGAGATTGAAATATCTCAGCAAAAAAGGTGCCATAACTGCACTCATGAATGATTTCCGAAATGTGCCTGCCGACCAGAAGAAGGCCGTGGGAATCAAAATCAACGAACTGAAACAAACGGCTCAGGAGCGCATCAACGCCCTAAAGGAGCAATTGGAGACTGCGGACACCGAATCGGAGGCTATCGACCTCACCCGCACGCCCTACCCCATCAGGCTCGGTACACGACATCCACTGAATATCGTCACCAACGAGATTATCGACATCTTCTCGCGCATGGGATTCGTGCTTGCCGACGGACCGGAGGTGGAGGACGACCTGCACGTGTTCACCAAGATGAACTTTGCCGCCGACCATCCAGCCCGCGACATGCAGGACACATTCTTCGTGGAGCAGAGCGAGACTGGCGACGTGACGAAAAACATCCTGCTGCGCTCGCACACCAGTTCGGTGCAAGCCCGCGTGATGGAGAACTCTCAACCGCCCATCCGCATCATCTGCCCGGGACGCGTGTATCGCAACGAGGCCATCACCGCCCGCGCCCACTGCTTCTTCCATCAGGTGGAGGGACTGTATATAGACAAGAACGTGTCGTTCACCGACCTCAAGCAGGTGCTTCTGTCGTTTGCGCGCGAGATGTTCGGCGCCGACACCAAGATACGCCTTCGCCCGAGCTACTTCCCCTTCACAGAGCCAAGTGCCGAGATGGATATCTCATGCCACATCTGCGGCGGCAAGGGTTGCGGATTCTGCAAGCACACGGGATGGGTGGAAATCTTGGGCTGCGGAATGGTAGATCCCAACGTGCTCGAGCAGTGCGGCATCGACAGCAAGGTATATAGCGGATATGCCTTCGGTATGGGTGTTGAAAGAATCACTAACCTGAAGTATCGCGTGAGCGACCTGCGCATGTTCTCGGAGAACGACACGAGATTCTTGAGGGAATTCGAGGCTGCAGACTGAACATTTCAGTCTTGCAGCTAACTAAAATGCTGACTATAAAACAAAAAATTTAATTATATATAATTATGTATTTCACATTATTCATCACCGTTATTCTGACGGCTGTTGTACTGGTAGTGGCTGCTTATGCAATTGCAAAGCTCATTGGCCCGCGCTCGTACAATCCGGTGAAGGGTGAACCCTTTGAGTGTGGTATCCCCACGCGTGGCAGCTCATGGCTCCCAACGCATATCGGATACTACCTCTTCGCCATCCTTTTCCTGATGTTCGACGTTGAGACCATGTTCCTCTACCCCTGGGCAGTAGTCGTCAAGCAGTTTGGAACCATGGCTATCTTCAGCATCGGTTTCTTCATGCTTGTATTGGTATTTGGCCTTGCTTACGCTTGGCGGAAAGGAGCGTTGGAATGGAAGTAAGGAAACCTGTTATCAAGAGCATTCCCTACGACGAGTTCAAGGACAATGCAAGTTTAGAGAAAATTATCAGCGAGCTCCACGAGGGTGGATGCAACGTTGTTGTCGGTTCGCTCGACCAAGCCATCAACTGGGGACGCAGCAACTCGCTGTGGTCGCTGACCTTCGGAACCAGTTGCTGCGGTATTGAGTTTATGTCGGTGGGTTGCGCCCGCTATGACTTCTCACGCTTCGGATTTGAGGTGACACGCAACTCCCCACGCCAGGCCGACCTCATCATGGTGGCTGGAACAATCACCCACAAGATGGCTCCGGCGTTCAAGCGTCTGTACGACGAGATGGCCGAGCCTAAGTATGTTGTGGCAGTTGGCGGATGCACCATCTCGGGCGGCCCGTTCAAGTCGAGTTACAATGTCGTCAAGGGTATCGAGGAGATTGTGCCCGTGGATGTGTATATCCCCGGCTGTCCCCCGCGTCCCGAGGCTATCCTCTATGGCATGATGCAGCTTCAGCGCAAGGTGAAGATCGAAAAATTCTTCGGAGGCGCCAACCACAAGCAGAATGCCGAGGAGCGCAAGTTAGGACTATCTAACGAGGCTATCGCCGCCGGATGGAAAAAACCATTGGTAGTGACCGATGTACCTGAGGACGTTGTGAAAAACATTAAAAAAGAACAGGAGGAAGGCAAATGAAACTCGAGAATTTAGTATTTGACTTTGACAAGTTTGCCTCCGAGATGGCAAACCTCAAGGAGAAGAAGCATTTCGACTACCTCGTCACTATCGTCGGAGAGGACTTCGGCGACGAGGAGGGATTGGGATGTATATATATCCTTGAGAACACCGACACCCGCGAGCGCACAAGCGTGAAGATGCTGGCAAAGCAGGTGGGCGAAGAGGATTTTGTCATCCCCACAGTGAGCAACATCTGGAAGGTGGCCGACCTGCTGGAGCGCGAGGTGTTCGATTTCTACGGCATCAAGTTCCTTGGTCATCCCGACATGCGCCGTCTCTATCTGCGCAACGACTTCAAGGGCTACCCCTTCCGCAAGAACTGGCAGTTTGACGACTCCTACTCGCTCGAAGACGACGTGGAGCCTGATTACACCTTATTATATAAATTAAATGCCGACGGCAAGCTCGTCAGCGAGCAGCGCAAGCTCTTCACCGACGACGAATATGTGATCAACATCGGTCCACAGCACCCCTCAACCCATGGTGTGCTTCGTCTGCAGACCGTAGTGGATGGCGAGACCGTGAAGCGCATCTATCCCCACCTGGGATATATCCACCGCGGTATCGAGAAGATGTGCGAGAGCTATACCTATCCGCAGACACTCGCGCTCACCGACCGTCTCAACTATCTCTCGGCCATGATGCACCGCCACGCTCTCGTGGGCGTTGTTGAGGAGGCTATGGGCGTTGAGCTCACCGACCGCATCAAATATGTGCGCACCATCATGGACGAGCTGCAGCGTCTCGACTCCCACTTGCTCTACTGCGGCTGCTGCGCCCAGGACCTAGGTGCCCTCACCGCGTTCCTCTACTGCATGCGCGACCGCGAGCATGTGCTCAACGTGATGGAGGAGACAACGGGCGGACGACTCATCCAGAACTACTACCGCATCGGCGGTCTGCAGGATGACATCGACCCCAACTTTATCCAGAACTGCAAGAAGCTGTGCAAGTATCTGCGCCCGATGATCAAGGAGTATATGGATGTATTCGGCGACAACGTCATCACCCACAACCGATTTGAGAAGGTGGGCGTGATGGGGCTCGACGACTGCATCAACTATGCCGTCACCGGTCCTGCCGGACGTGCCGCCGGATGGCACAACGACACCCGCAAGCGCCACCCCTACGACATGTATGACAAGGTGGAGTGGCAGGAAATCACCATGACAGGCTGCGACTCTATGGACCGCTATCTCATCCACATCAAGGAGATGTATCAGAGCCTCGACATCATCGAGCAGCTCATCGACAACATCCCCGAGGGCGACTTCTACGTCAAGCAGAAGCCCATCATCAAGGTGCCCGAGGGACAGTGGTACTTCTCTGTCGAGGGAGCCAGCGGCGAGTTTGGCGTGTATATCGACTCCAAGGGCGACAAGAGTCCGTGGCGACTGAAGATGCGTCCGATGGGACTGAGTCTCACCGGTGCTCTTGACCCGATGCTGCGCGGACAGAAGATTGCCGACCTTGTCACCACGTGTGCGGCTGTTGACTTCGTTATTCCTGATATCGACAGATAGGGAGTAATAAAATAAAAGTTAAGAATTAAGAAAGACAACTTATATGTTTGATTTTAGTATAGTTACAACATGGATTGACTGCTTCCTGCGCGACACTCTCGGGCTGGGAGACTTTTGGTCGATTCTTATCGAGTGCGTACTGGTGGGCGTGGGCATCCTCTTGGGATATGCCATGCTGGCCATCGTCTTGATATTCATGGAGCGCAAGGTGTGTGCCTACTTCCAGTGCCGCCTGGGCCCGATGCGAGTGGGTCCTTGGGGTATCTTCCAGGTGTTTGCCGACGTGCTGAAGATGCTCATCAAGGAGATCTTCACCGTTGACAAGGCCGACAAGTTGCTCTACTTCCTTGCCCCTGTGTTTGTGATTGCAGCCTCGGTGGGCACATTCTCATTCCTGCCTTGGAACAACGGTGCGGTTGTGCTCGACTTCAACGTGGGCATCTTCTTGCTTACCGCCGTTTCGAGCATCGGTGTGGTTGGTGTGTTCCTCGCCGGATGGGGCTCCAACAACAAGTATTCAGTCGTTTCGGCTATGCGTGGCGCAGTGCAGATGATTTCCTACGAGATGTCGCTCTGCCTCTGTCTTATCACTGCCGTCATCCTCACCGGCACCATGCAGATGTCGGGTATCGTGGAGGCACAGACAGGCCCCTGGAACTGGCTCATCTTCCGTGGTCATGTTCCTGCCATCATCGCCTTCCTCGTGTTCCTCGTAGCTGGTAATGCCGAGGCCAACCGTGGTCCGTTCGACCTTGCCGAGGCAGAGAGCGAGTTGACAGCCGGTTATCACACCGAGTATAGCGGTATGGGCTTCGGCTACTTCTATCTCGCCGAGTATCTCAACCTCTTCGTTATCTCGGGCATCGCCACAACAGTGTTCCTTGGTGGATGGGCACCTATTAATATAGGTATAGAGGCCTTCGACGCCGTGATGAACTACATCCCGGGCATCGTATGGTTCCTCGGCAAGACCTTCGCCATCGTATGGATTCTGATGTGGATTCGCTGGACATTCCCCCGTCTGCGTATCGACCAGATCCTGAAGCTGGAGTGGAAGTATCTCATGCCCCTGTGCCTCGTCAACCTCATACTGATGACGATCGTTGTTGCATTTGGATGGCACTTCTGATGAAATATAAAAATATTAAAGTATTAAAGAATTAAAGTATTTATGAGCAATACATCATATTTCGGAAGCATTGCCGCTGGGTTGAAGACACTCGCCACGGGTATGAAAATCACGTGGAAGGAATACTTCACCCCTAAATCGACAGAGCAATATCCCGAAAACAGAAAGACCACACTGCATGTGGCACAGCGCCACCGCGGTCGTCTGGTCATGCTCCGCGACGAGAACGGTGCCGTCAAGTGTACGGCATGCACTCTCTGCGAGAAGACCTGCCCCAATGGCTCCATCAAGATCAAGACCGAGATGGTGACCACTGAGGACGGCAAGAAGAAGCGTCGCCTGGTTGACTACCAATACGACCTGGGCGACTGTATGTTCTGCCAGTTGTGCGTCAATGCGTGCAACTTCGGCGCTATTGAGTTTACAAATGATTTTGAGAACGCGACATTCAGCCGCGAGGCTCTCGCACTGCATCTCGACAAGGAGAACTACGAGAGTTCGCTGCCCAACATCCTCGACGGAGGCGCACCACTCGAAATCGGTAAGTTTAACACCAAAACAAAGTAGGAGCAAGTAAAGATATGGCAAATATTGTTATGTTCGGCATTCTTGCCGTCGTCATCCTCGGTTCGGCTATTGTCTGCGTGACAACCACCCGAATCATGAGAGCAGCCACATTCCTGCTGTTCGTACTCTTTGGAGTGGCGGGATTGTATTTCCTGCTCGACTACACTTATCTTGGCGCAGCTCAGATCAGCGTGTATGCCGGTGGCATCTCGATGATTTATATCTTCGCCATCCAACTCGTGAGCAAGCGCACCCTTCAGGGCCTCACCGAACGCGTGAAAATCAAGCGTTTCGTGATGGGCGGTCTGCTGTCCCTCGTGGGATTTGCCACCGTTGTCGCCGTATTCGTTAAGAACCACTTTCTGCAGACCTGGTCGGCAGCTGATGATGTCGAGGTGCCCATGAGCACTATCGGCGAGGCGTTGCTAGGCTCTGAGAAATACCAGTATGTGCTCCCCTTCGAGTTTATATCGGTATTCCTCCTGGCTTGCATCATCGGTGGTATTGTTGTAGCACGTAAAGAAGAGGAGACAAAGTGATTATGATACCAGTAGATTTCTATTTCGTGCTTAGTGCACTATTGTTCTTCATCGGCGTGTTCGGATTCATCACCCGACGCAACCTCATCGCCATGCTCATCTCGGTTGAGCTGGTGCTCAATGCCGTCGATCTGAACTTTGCGGCATTCAACCGCCTGCTCTACCCCGGACAGTTTGAGGGCATGTTCATGAGCCTCTTCTCCATCGGTGTGAGCGCAGCCGAGAGTGCCGTTGCGATTGCGATTATCATCAATGTTTACCGCCGCTTCAACAGCGACCAGGTGAACAGTATTGAAAACCTAAAATATTAAGCGATTGGTATATGGATTATAGTTTTGTTTATCTCATACTCCTTCTGCCCCTGTTCTCGTTCGTTATCCTCGGACTTGCGGGCATGAAGATGTCGCACAAGACGGCTGGACTGATCGGCACCGCGTCGCTCGCCATCGTCACCGTGCTCTCGTATGTCACGGCATTCAGCTATTTCTTTGCTGACCGCTGCGCCGACGGTGCCTACCCCACCATCGTGCCTTTCAACTTCACATGGTTGCCGCTTGGTCAGCTTCACTTCGACCTCGGCTTCATGATCGACCCTATTTCGGCGATGATGCTCGTTGTCATCTCCACTGTAAGCTTGATGGTGCATATCTATAGCTTCGGATATATGCACGGCGAGCACGGATTCCAGCGCTACTACGCCTTCCTCTCGCTGTTCACCATGTCGATGCTCGGACTTGTCGTTGCCACCAACATCTTCCAGATGTATCTCTTCTGGGAGCTCGTGGGTGTCAGCTCTTACCTGCTCATCGGATTCTACTATCCTCTCAAGCCCGCCATCGCCGCTTCGAAGAAGGCGTTTATCGTCACTCGTTTCGCCGACCTCTTCTTCCTCATCGGTATTCTTATCTTCGGATATTACACCCAGTCGTTCTCGTTCTCATTCGTCGAGAACCTGCAGATGGCAGAGGGATGCACTCCGTTCCTGCCTGTGGATACCGCCAAGGCAGTTGCTGCCGGAGGCTTCATCCTGCCCACAGCCCTTGTGCTGATGTTCATCGGTGGTGCCGGTAAATCGGCGATGTTCCCATTGCACATCTGGTTGCCCGATGCCATGGAGGGTCCCACTCCTGTGAGTGCGCTCATCCATGCCGCCACGATGGTTGTTGCCGGTGTTTTCCAGATTGCACGTCTCTTCCCCTTGTGGATTGAGTATGCTCCCGGTCAGATGAGCATTGTGGTATGGGTGGGAGTGTTCACCGCTTTCTATGCCGCTGCCGTGGCTTGCGCCCAGAGCGACATCAAGCGTGTGCTCGCCTTCTCTACTATATCTCAGATTGCGTTTATGATGGTAGCCCTCGGCGTATGTATGCCAGGACATCATGAGGTGATCGACGCTCACGGCTCATTGGGATATATGGCTTCAATGTTCCACCTCTTCACCCACGCCATGTTCAAGGCTTGTCTGTTCCTCGGTGCAGGATGTATCATCCACGCCGTCCACAGCAACGAGATGTCGGCAATGGGCGGATTGCGCAAGTATATGCCAGTCACCCACATCACCTTCCTCATCTCATGCCTTGCCATCGCCGGTATTCCGTTCTTCTCGGGCTTCAGCTCCAAGGACGAGATTATCACCGCCTGCTTCGCCTATAGTCCGCTCGTAGGTTGGATTATGACCGGTGTGGCTGCCATGACGGCATTCTATATGTTCCGTCTCTACTACGGCATCTTCTGGGGCACTGAGAACAAGGAACTGCATGCTCATCACACTCCGCATGAGGCACCTCTCACGATGACCATACCTCTCATCGTGCTGTGCATCATCACAATGGGTGTGGGTATCTACACCACCATCGCCGGCTTTGCAGGACTCGGCGGCAGCTTTGGTAGCTTCGTCACAGCCAACGGACAGGATTACACCATCCACTTCGACATCCAGGTGGCTGCCACATCTACCATAATCGCCATCCTCAGCATCTGTCTCGCCACATATATATATAAAGGTGAGCAGCAGCCTATCGCCGACCGTCTCTACCGCACATTCCCCAAGCTCCATCGTGCTGCCTACAAGCGCTTCTACATGGACGAGGTTTATCAGTATGTCACACACAGGATTATCTTCCGCTGCGTATCTACTCCTATCGCATGGTTCGACCGCCACGTCATCGACGGCACGTTCGACTTCCTCGCATGGGGTGCCAACGAGGCTGGCGAGACTATCCGCCCGTGGCAGAGCGGCGACGTGCGTCAGTATGCAGTATGGTTCCTCACCGGCACCATTGCTCTCACGCTCATCCTGCTGGCAATATAATATGAAACTCATACACTAATATAAGTAAAGAATAGAAATGAGTATATTAACATTATTCGTAGTAATACCTGTGCTGATGCTCTTGGGCCTTTGGCTCTCGCGCAATCTCAATCAGGTTCGTGGAGTGATGGTGGTTGGTTCTACTTGCCTTCTCGCCCTCTCCATCTGGCTCACGTTGGCCTTCATACAGGCACGCCAGGCTGGCGACACTTCGGAGATGCTGTTCACCTACAGCACACCGTGGTTCCGCCCCCTCAACATAGCCTATTCCGTGGGTGTTGACGGTATTTCGGTAGTCATGCTCTTGCTCTCTGCCGTTATTGTCTTCACCGGTACATTTGCCTCTTGGCAGCTCAAACCGCTCACCAAGGAGTATTTCCTCTGGTTCACACTGCTGTCAACGGGTGTGTTCGGATTCTTCATCTGCACCGACCTCTTCACAATGTTCATGTTCTATGAGGTTGCCCTCATCCCGATGTATCTTCTTATCGGTGTTTGGGGTAGCGGCAACAAGGAATATGCAGCCATGAAGCTCACCCTGATGCTTATGGGAGGTTCGGCATTGCTGATTATCGGTATTCTCGGCATCTACTTCTTCAGCGGTGCCACCACAATGAATGTCAACGAGATTGCCGCCATGCACAACATCGCCCCCGAGGTGCAGAAGGTGTTCTTCCCCTTCATCTTCATCGGATTCGGTGTGCTCGGCGCAATGTTCCCGTTCCACACATGGTCGCCCGACGGTCATGCCTCTGCCCCCACGGCAGTGTCCATGCTCCACGCCGGTGTGCTCATGAAGCTCGGAGGCTATGGTTGCTTCCGCGTGGCTATGTATCTGCTGCCTGATGCAGCAAATGAGTTGGCATGGATATTCCTTATCCTCACCACCATCTCAGTAGTATATGGAGCCCTCTCGGCATGCGTCCAGACCGACCTCAAGTACATCAACGCCTATTCGTCGGTGTCACACTGCGGCCTTGTGCTCTTCGCACTGCTGATGATGACCCGCACATCATGCACCGGAGCCATCCTTCAGATGCTATCTCACGGACTTATGACAGCCCTCTTCTTCGCCCTCATCGGTATGATCTACGGTCGCACACACACCCGCGACGTGCGCCGTTTGGGAGGTTTGATGAAGATTATGCCATTCCTCGCCGTGGGATATGTCATTGCCGGTCTTGCCAACCTCGGACTTCCTGGTTTCTCAGGCTTCGTGGCTGAGATGACCATCTTCGTAGGTTCGTTCGAGAATGCCGGCACCTTCCACAGTGCATGTACCATCATCGCCTGTATGTCGATTGTAGTGACCGCAGTCTATATCCTGCGCGTCGTGGGCAAGATTCTCTACGGAGAGGTTGCCGACAAGCACTACCTCGAACTTACCGACGCCACATGGGACGAGCGCTTTGCCGTATGCTGCCTTATTGCCTGTGTAGCCGGTCTTGGTCTGGCTCCTATGTGGGCAAGCAATGTCATCGGCGATGCCGTCAACCCGATTATCAACGTATTAAGTCAAAACATATAATCAGTAGGAAACAATGGATTACAGTCAGTTTTTTAACATGATACCCGAGGCTACCCTAATGTTAGCCCTCGTGATAGTCTTTCTCGCCGACCTTATCTTCAAGGGCGAAAGAAAGCATTGCTACACCAGCCTGCTGATGTATATAGGCCTGCTCGTCCAGACGGTGGTGTGCTTCACTGCAGCACCCTCTGAAGCATTCAGCGGCTTGTATGAGGCTTCTGCCGCCTGCAACGCCATGAAAGGCATCCTCACCGCCGGCACATTCATCGTGGTGGTGATGGCTCAGTCGTGGCTTGTGCAGGACGAGGTGAAGCGCGTGAGCGGCGAGTTCTACACCCTCACCCTCTCCACCCTCCTCGGTATGTATATGATGATGTCTGCGGGCAACTTCCTGATGTTCTTCCTCGGTCTTGAGATGGCTTCAGTGCCAATGGCATGTATGGTGGCCCTCAACAAGTATCGCAATGAGTCGGCTGAGGGAGCTGCCAAGTTTGTCCTCACCGCCACCTTCTCAAGCGGAGTGATGCTCTATGGCATCTCGTTCCTCTATGCAGCCACCGGCACACTTTATTTTGGCGACGTGATGGACAATCTCACTGCCACCCCGCTCGTCATTATGGGTCTCGTCTTCTTCTTCAGCGGACTCGGATTCAAGATTTCTCTTGTTCCGTTCCACTTCTGGACTGCCGACACCTATCAGGGCGCGCCAACTGCCGTTACGGGTTATCTGAGCGTCATCTCCAAGGGTGCCGCCACCTTCACTCTGATGGCTATCCTCATGAAGGTGTTCTCGCCCGTGGTTGAGTATTACGAGTATATGCTCTACATCGTCATCGTGCTCACCATCACCATCGGCAACCTCTTTGCCATCCGCCAGAACGAGCTCAAGCGCTTCATGGCGTTCAGCTCTATCTCTCAGGCTGGATATATCATGCTCGCCGCCATTGGCAGCAGCAATATGGGAGTATCGGCACTGATGTATTATGTGCTCGTATATGTAGTTGCCAACATGTCGGTGTTCACCGTCATCAACGTAGTTGAGACCCGCGGCGCCGGCAACACCAAGATGAGCTGTTACAACGGACTCTATCAAACCAACCCCAAGTTGTCCTTCCTCATGACATTGGCATTGTTCTCATTGGCAGGAATTCCACCGTTTGCAGGAATGTTCTCCAAGTTCTTCGTCTTCATGGCGGCAGCACAGCAGGGTTCGTTCCTGGCCTACCTAGTAGTGTTCATAGCGTTGGTCAACACCGTGGTGAGCCTCTACTACTATCTGCTTATCGTCAAGGCAATGTACATCATTCCCACCGACAAGCCGCTGCCCACCTTCAAGAGCGATTTCAACACCAAGTTGGCACTTGCCATCTGCACTGTAGGCATTGTTCTCTTTGGAGTATGCAGCTGCATCTTCGACTGGCTCACAGCCGTCACCATCTGCTAATATTTTATCACTGATAAATAAAATAAATAGTCTCGCACCATCATAGTGCGAGACTATTTTCATTACATACGTGTTTTCCGTGCCCTTCAATAATTCCTAATTCCTAATTCCTAATTTCTAATCCCTAATTCCTAATTCCTAATTCCTCCACGCCTCCCCGAAGTTTATGAGCTATTATAATTTGTCAGCCCAGGATCCTGAACCCTTATTACCTTAAAATGATTTCATGTGAATGAAAAACTTATGGCAACTATATCAATAACTTGGATTCTGTTTTAATTTCTTGTTTAAATCC
>CAMBOI010000030.1 GCA_945869265.1 uncultured Prevotella sp.
TCGGGACTCTCTTTCCTCGACTAAGGCTTTCACTTTTTTTAGCAGCAGGTTCTCTACCCTGAGGCGCGCAAGTTCAACATAGATCGGGAATTTCTTGTTAAAAATGATAAAATGATGATATATGATAAGGTGGACAAATGGCTGTCCACCTTATTATATATGCATAGGGATTTACTCCTCGAAATCGAGGCATACACGCTGCACGGTGTAGGGGCGCACCTTGGTGTCGGCCACCTCGACATGGGCGGGATGAGTGGCGTAGGCCTGGAGAGCCTCGGGACTCTCGAGGGTGCAGTCGAGCATTACATCACAGTTGGACGAGTCGAGACGACCGTCAACATTCACCTTAACACTGAGAAGTCCGGGCACCTTGCCCATCAGGCCTTCGAGTCCGGCCTTGATGCCTCTCTTCACTTCTGCCTTCTCCTCGGCTGTTAAGTCTGGCATCAGTTTCCAGAGAATAATGTGCTTTACCATAACTTATAAATTATTTAGTTTGCGAATTATTAAATGAGCGAGTTACTAACTAAAAGCATTTGTCCATAGCCTGACGGATGTCGGCAATGATATCTTCTACGTCCTCAATACCAACTGACAAGCGGATGAGGTCGGGGGCAATGCCTGCCGCCTGGAGTTGTTCCTCGGAGAGTTGGCGGTGGGTGTGGCTGGCAGGATGGAGCACACAGGTGCGGACGTCGGCCACATGGGTTACGATATTAATCATCTCCAATGAATCCATAAACTTAATGGCTGTTTCACGGTCGCCTTTGAGGCCGAATGCCATCACCCCACAACTACCGTTGGGCAGATATTTCTCGGCAAGAGCATGGCTCTTGTCATCAGCAAGACCGGGATAGTCGATCCAAGCAACACGTGGGTCGTCGTGGAGGAACTGTGCCACCTTCTCAGCATTGCGGCAATGGCGCTCCATACGCACAGCGAGGGTCTCAAGACCTAGATTGAGGAGGAAGGCATTCTGAGGCCCGGGGATAGAGCCAAGGTCGCGCATAAGCTGGGCAACGAGCTTGGTGGTGTAACCCATTTTGCCGAATGCCTTGGCATAGGTAAGTCCGTGGTATGACTCGTCGGGAGTACAAAGACCAGGGAACTTGTCGGCATGGGCCAACCAATCAAAATTTCCGCTATCCACCACGCATCCTCCCACTTGTGTGGCATGTCCATCCATATACTTGGTGGTGGAATGTGTAACGATATCACATCCCCACTCAAACGGACGGCAATTGACAGGAGTGGCGAAAGTATTATCCACAATAAGTGGCACACCGTTGCGATGGGCTATTCGGGCAAATTTCTCAATGTCGAGCACCTTGCATCCGGGATTGGAGATCGTCTCACCGAAGAGGGCCTTGGTGTTGGGACGGAACGCTTTCTGAATTTCCTCCTCAGAGGCATCCTGATTGACAAAAGTACATTCGATGCCCAGTTTTTTCATCGTTACTCCAAAGAGATTGAACGTACCGCCATATATCTCGGTTGAAGCGACGATATGGTCGCCCGACTCGCAAATATTGAACACGGCATAAAAGTTGGCAGCTTGCCCCGAAGAGGTAAGCATTGCCCCCACTCCACCTTCGAGGGTGCATATCTTTCGTGCAACGGCATCACTGGTGGGATTGGCAAGACGGGTATAAAAATATCCATCTTTCTTGAGGTCGAAAAGCATCGCCATCTCGTCGCTGTTGTCATACTTGAAGGTAGTGCTCTGCACGATAGGGAGCTCGATAGGCTCTCCGTTCTTGGGTTCATAGCCTGAATGAAGGCATAGGGAACCTGGCTTAAGTTGTTTTGTCATTGTTGCTCTAATATTCCTAATTGACTGAAATTGGTTGCAAAGGTATAAAAATATTTGCAAATAAATAACTTTTTGTCGCAAAAAAATGCTTTTAACATCTCATTTTCCTTATTTCGCATCGGGAGTTGGGCGAAAGGGGAAACTGGTGGTTTAACAAAATGTAACTATCAAAATGAAAATAATCGGGAAAAAACTTGGTGGTTTAACGGAAAACTCCTATATTTGCAGCGTGTTTATGACACAATGCAAAAAAAAACATGTAGAACCTAAGTAAAATGTAACACTATGGAAGTTGAGAAAATAATGCAGCAGCTGGAGCAGAAACACCCCGGCGAACTGGAGTACCTACAGGCAGTGAGGGAAGTGCTTCTCTCGGTGAAGGATGTATATAACCAGCATCCTGAGTTTGAAAAAGCCAAGATTATCGAGCGTATCGTGGAGCCGGAACGCGTGCTGACATTCCGCGTGCCATGGGTTGACGACAAGGGCGAGGTGCACGTGAACATCGGATACCGCGTGCAGTTTAACTCGGCTATCGGCCCGTATAAGGGAGGATTGAGATTCCACCCGTCGGTAAACCTGTCGATACTGAAGTTCTTAGGATTTGAGCAGACATTCAAGAATGCCCTCACCACCCTGCCCATGGGCGGCGGCAAGGGAGGTTCGGACTTCTCAATCCGCGGACGCTCGGACAACGAGGTGATGAGATTCTGCCAGGCTTTCATGACTGAACTATATAAGGTGATTGGTCCGTCGGAGGACGTGCCCGCCGGCGACATCGGTGTGGGAGCACGCGAGATTGGCTATCTCTTCGGAATGTATAAGAAGCTGACCCACGAATGGAGCGGTGTGCTCACCGGCAAGGGACTGGAATGGGGAGGTTCGAAGATTCGCCCGGAGGCAACCGGATTCGGTGCGCTATACTTTGTGAACGAGATGCTGCAGACCCACGGACTCGACATCAAGGGCAAGACCGTAGCCATCAGTGGATTCGGCAATGTGGCATGGGGTGCAGCCACCAAAGCCACTCAGTTGGGCGCAAAGGTGATAACCATCTCCGGACCCGACGGATATATCTATGACCCAGATGGCATCAGCGGCGAGAAGATCGACTATATGCTCGAACTGAGAGCCAGCGGCAATGATGTATGTCAGCCATACGCTGAGGAGTTCCCCGAAGCTACGTTTGTTCCCGGCAAGAGGCCATGGGAGGTGAAGTGTGACATTGCACTGCCTTGCGCCACACAGAACGAGGTGAGCGGCGAGGATGCCGACGCACTGTTGGCCAACAAACCGCTATTGGTGGCTGAGGTGTCGAACATGGGATGCACCGCCGAGGCTGTTGACAAGTTTATTGCCGCAGGACAGCTGTTTGCCCCTGGTAAGGCGGTGAACGCCGGTGGAGTTGCAACATCGGGACTGGAAATGACGCAGAACGCCATCCGTCTGTCATGGTCGGAGGAGGAGGTTGACAAGAATCTCCATCAGATTATGCACAACATTCATGAGCAATGCGTGAAGTATGGCAAGGAGCCTAACGGATATATCAACTACGTGAAGGGTGCCAACATAGCTGGCTTCATGAAGGTGGCTAATGCCATGATGGCGCAAGGAGTTGTTTAGTTTTAATTAGGAATTAGGAATTAGGAATGAGGAATTGCTGCGCATACCGAAAGTTTACTATAGGACTGCTAACATTAGCATTCCTAATTCCTCATTCCTCATTCCTAATTCCTCATCTAATTCCTCATTCCTCATTCCTAATTAAATCACACGATTCCTCATTCCTAATTCCTCATTCCTCTTACGCCCAAACTCCGCAGATGGGCAAGGCCTCTTATTACTCAAAAAGAGCAACGGGAACCAGAACAAGTAGTGGCGCCAGACTGCATCACGACAGTCTGACTTGTGCCCACAGGACTCATCCCTTCGGCACGATGCTGAAGGTGACTAATCCGCAGAACGGAAAGTCGGTGGTGGTGAAGGTGACCGACCGCGGACCATTCGGACGCGGAAGGATTATCGACCTGTCGTGGCGTGCCGCCAAGGAACTGGACATGTTGGCACAGGGAGTGGCGATGGTGACAGTGGAGGTGGCTGACGACATCGTGGTGCCATTCGAGGTGAGGAACAAAAAGAACAGCCTCCCCGAACTCGACTTTGAGCGTAACGAGCAGGGAGGCGATGCCTTACATCCCGAATGGGGAAAATGATTTTTCAAATTGACAAGTTATTGCCTTTTACATGTGATATTGAATTCCTTTGCCATTGACGCGATGTCGTTGCGACCTTGCGTCACGGTGACGCGTATCACTGCATTGCCGTCCTTGAGACGCTTGTCGGCAAGGACCGTGGCGGTGTAGCGCACGCCTTGGTGAGGCCTGATGCTCTCAATGCGCACCGTAGGCGAAATGTGTATATGCTTATTGCCTGTGGTCTCAATCACTGTCGGTATGACATCAAATATCTCCACGTCGGAATTGTTCATAATCTCAAACGACACCTTACATTCCTCGCCAGGAGTGATGAAGCCGTCGCCATTGGCATCACTGAAATCCTCATGGCGCAAATGGATGCTCTCGTTGATGTTGACGTTGAAGCCTTCCATGCGCTTCAACTCGTCGAGAGTGACGGTCTGCGAAGGCACTTCCTCCTCCATCACGATTCGGTCGTCACCACCATTATTGGGGTCGAAACCGCTTTGGTCGTTACCACCATTATTGGGGTCGAAACCGCTTTGGTCGCTACGACGACGCATATACTCATCATACTTGCGTTGTTCCTCCTTCTCAGAGGCCTGACCTATAGCCGCACCAACGACTGCACCGCCAGCCATTCCGACGATGGTGCCGATGTCGCTACCACGATGGCCACCCGTGATGCCGCCTATGGCAGAACCAAGGATAGAACCGAAAAACGCTCCGTTGGATACTCCCGACTCTGTGGTGGAGCAACTGCTGAGCAACATCGCTCCAGCCAATGATATAACAATAAACTTCTTCATATCTATCTATTTTAAATGTTTTCCGATGCAAAATTACACATTATTTGTGTATTCTTGCATCGGAATAACCCGATTATTGCGTAGGAAAATCCCTATTATTCAGATTACTGAGGAATTTCGATCACCATACGGCAACCTCCGCTATACGACGTATCTACATAGATGCGACCATTGAGCTTCTGAATGATGGTGCGACAGAGGGTGAGTCCCATACCCGTGCCCTGAGAGAACTCGTTGAGCTTGGTGAACTGGTCGAAGACGGTCTCAGCCTTGTCGGCAGGAATACCTGGCCCTGTGTCCTCAACAACGATACCGAAAGCATTGTCGAGATTGCGGGTGAGAATGGTGATGGAGCCTTGAGGGGTAAACTTGGCTGCATTGTCGAGCACCTTCACCAATATCTTCTGCAGGATATGGGAGTCGGTGGAAAGGGTAATACCCTTGGAGCAAGGCTTATATTCGAAAGAGACATCCGCATTTGCCACCTGTCGGGTGGTTGCCACTGCCGCTTCCACCATCTCGTCGATAGAGCACTGCTCAATATGAGGTTTCATAGTGTCGGCATCGGCTATCTCAAGTATGTCGTCGATAATCTTGGCAAGAAGCATGCTCTGCTTGTCGATGACATCCGTCATCTGGCGTGCCTGCTCGTCGTTGGCATACATCGAAGAGAGCAGTTGTGAGAAGCCCATGATACCATTAAGCGGAGTGCGTATCTCATGCTTCATGCTCTTCATGAAGGCTGTCTTCACCTCAAGAGCCTTCTTGGTTTCATTATATGCCTCGGCTATCTCGTCGTTGGCTTTCTTGAGTTGGCGACGACCTCGCATAAGGGTGATAATCCATATAACGAGCAACACTATCGCCACAAAGGTGGCGGCAATGAGAATACGTGTATGCTCAAGCTTCTGACGGGTGAGTTCGTTTTCGAGGATATTTATCTCGTACTGCTTCGACTGACGCTCATAATCTACACGAAGGTTCTGTATGCGCGAGTTGTTCTCCTCGTTGTTTAGACTATCCTCATACTTGCGGTTGCGGATATAATATTCGAGAGCATGGGCATTGTCGCCCTTCTTCTCAAACCATTGGTACTTCAACTTGCTCACCTGCGCCAAATGTCGGATTGAGTTTATCTCCTGTGCCGTCTTCTCGGCATCACACAACAACTCCCACGCCTTGTCCATACTACCTTTTATAGTATATGCGCGCGCAAGTGCAAGTGTGGAGGCGAGGATATGCCAAAGGTCGCGGTCGCCCTTGATAACATCATAGGCAAGGTTGTATTGCACGATGGCACTGTCAATCATTTGCCGCTTCTCATACACCTGTCCGAAGTGGGTGTGGCAAAGTGAGATTCCAAGTTTTGACTTTGCCTCGGAATTGAGACGCATTGACTTGCCATAATACACCATAGCAGAGTCGAACTGCTTCTTACGCTCGAAGAGAGTGCCGAGATTGGCATAGTTGATAGCCATGCCAAGCTTGCTGTCGAGCTTTCGCTCGCCCTCGAGAGCCTGGCGGAAGATACTGTCGGCAGCAACATCATTGCCCATCACCTTCATGGCATTGCCTATGCCGTTGAGCGAGGTGACACGATTTTTTATTGTCTTCTTGTCGTCGGGATTGCCATAGATATCGCTATAGGAGAGGGCCTTGTAGTGATAGGATGCAGCCTCATCCATAATACCGATGCGGCGATAACTGGTGCCCAACTGGTTGAGGATGTGAATGATGTTGTTGGTGTCCTTGATAGATTCAGCTAACTTCAGTCCGTTTTTGTGGATTTCGATTGCTTCTGAGAATTTACTCTCTTCCCTTAATCGCTTGCCCAACTCGCGCATGGCAATCACCTCGCCACAATCATCGTGAGAGGCATGAAAGGTGTTGACAAACATACGAAGTGTGTCAACACTGCGCATATTCTTCAGAATACTGTCGGTGCGATGGTAATCAACTTGTGATTTCGAACCATTATCACCTCCATTGCAGCCGTAGAGAAGGGCTGCAAGGAGGAAGAGAAGACTAAAATATCTCATATATGAATAATATCATTCAGCATCTGGAGCCTTGTCGATAAGGTCCATAAACTGGTCGAGCTTAGGAGTGATGATAATCTGTGTGCGACGGTTGCGGAGCTTACCAACCTCGGTGTCATTGGCAACAAGGGGATTATATTCACCACGACCTCCGGCAGTGAGACGCTTGGGATCTACACCATATTGATTCTGAAGAGCCTGAACGACACTCGATGCACGCAGACAGCTGAGGTCCCAGTTGTTGCGGATATTCTTCATTGTGGCGGCAGTAGTGTTGACCGGCACATTGTCGGTGTTGCCCTCGATGAGCACGTCGTAGTCCTTATAGTCCTTGATAATCTTGGCAATCTTGCTGAGAGTCTCAGCGGCACGGTCGTTGATCTCATAAGAACCGCTCTTGTAGAGCATATTATCGGCAAGAGATATATAGACAACGCCCTTGAGCACCTGCACGTCAACCTCCTTCATCTCCTCGCGACTGAGAGAGCGTGTGAGATTGTTGGTGAGCACCATGTTGAGCGAGTCGCTCTTACTCTTCACCTCGACGAGATGGCGGATATACTGGTTGGACTCGTTGATCTGGTCAACCAACTTCTCGATACTGATGTTGTTCTGAGAAGCATTGGTGAGACTCTTGTCGAGAGACGCCTGCAGATGCATCATGTCGGCAGTCTTCTGGTTGAGCTGATCCTGCAGGGCTGAAAGACGTGCGTTGGCGGCAGCCAACTGCTCCTTTACATCCACATACTTCTGTCCGAGTTCCTTGTTTTCGGTTTGGCAAGCCTGAAGTTCCTTCTTGCTTGCGCAACTACCAAACATCACTATTGCACCAAGTGCAAAAACAATAACTTTTTTGTTCATAGTCATATCCTTTCTTTAATTTTCAATCTTTCAATCTTTCAATTTTTCAATCTTCAATAAGTTTGCGATAGCGTCCCTTCTTGATTTCCTCAATACCGAGACGGCGGGCCTTGTTGATTTCGTATTCGGAGTAGCTTCCCTCGAAGAAGAACACCTCGCCATTGCCTTCGAAGGCAAGGATGTGAGTGCAGATACGGTCGAGGAACCAACGGTCGTGGCTGATGACCACGGCACAACCGGCAAACGACTCAAGACCTTCCTCAAGGGCACGCAGAGTGTTGACATCGATGTCGTTGGTAGGCTCGTCGAGAAGCAACACGTTGCCTTCCTGCTTGAGGGCGAGCGCCAGTTGCAGACGATTGCGCTCACCACCCGAGAGCACGGCACACAGCTTGCTCTGGTCGGTGCCCGAGAAATTAAACCTTGAGATATATGCACGGGCATTGACATCTCGACCGCCCATGCGTATGGTTTCGTTGCCTTGGGATATTACGTCATACACCGACTTCTTGGGGTCGATGTCCTTGTGCTGCTGATCGACGTAGGCGAGCTTGACAGTCTCTCCCACCTCGAATGTTCCTCCGTCAGCCTTCTCCAATCCCATGATAAGGCGGAAGAGGGTTGTCTTACCGGCTCCGTTGGGACCGATGACGCCCACGATACCGTTGGGCGGAAGATTGAAGTTGAGGTCATTGAAGAGGACCTTCTCGCCGAACGCCTTCTGCACATGTTGTGCCTCGATAACCTTGTTGCCAAGGCGCGGACCATTGGGGATGAATATCTCGAGTTTCTCCTCGCGCTGCTTCTGCTCCTCGTTGAGCATCTGCTCGTAGGAGTTAAGACGCGCCTTGCCCTTTGCCTGACGGGCCTTGGGAGCCATGCGCACCCACTCAAGCTCGCGCTCAAGAGTCTTGCGACGCTTGCTGGCCGACTTCTCCTCCTGTTCCATTCGCTTGGTCTTCTGGTCGAGCCATGATGAATAGTTGCCCTTCCATGGAATACCCTCGCCACGATCAAGTTCGAGAATCCACTCGCTCACGTCGTCGAGGAAGTAACGGTCGTGGGTTACAGCAATGACAGTGCCCTCATACTGCTGAAGGTGCTGCTCGAGCCAATCAATACTCTCGGCATCAAGATGGTTGGTGGGCTCGTCGAGCAGGAGCACGTCGGGTTTCTGAAGAAGCAGACGGCAGAGAGCCACACGACGTCGCTCACCACCCGAGAGGTTGGTGACGGGCCAGTCGCCAGGAGGACAACGCAGGGCGCTCATGGCGCGGTCGAGCTTGGAGTCCATGTTCCATGCGTCGGTGGAGTCGATGATGTCCTGCACCTCAGCCTGACGCTGCATCAGCTGATCCATTTTATCAGGGTCGCCATAGTATTCCTCAAGACCGAACTTCTGGTTTATCTCCTCGTATTCGGCAAGGGCATCGTAGGCTTGCTTCACTCCATCCTGCACGTTCTCCTTGACGGTCTTGGTCTCGTCGAGAGGAGGGTCCTGTGGCAGATAGCCCACAGTGTAGCCAGGGCTCCACACCACCTCTCCCTGAGTGGGCTGCTCAATACCGGCAATGATTTTCATCAAAGTCGATTTACCGGCACCATTAAGACCAATGATACCGATCTTCGCTCCATAGAAGAACGAGAGGTAAATGTTCTTCAATATCTGTTTCTGGTTTTGGGGTATTATCTTGGATACCCCCACCATCGAAAATATTATCTTCTTGTCATCTACTGTTGCCATTTTCTCTTTTACTTATTAAGTGGTAACTTTTTGTCGGCAAAGGTAATGATATTTAGCGACATAACAAAATGTTTTAGCAATTTTTGGGTATTTTCAACATCCACTGCCATCTATTCTGCATGAAGCACCGTTGCGCGCGGGTGATATACCAGCTTCGAGTGACGACAATGTCACGGTGCCGTCTTCGAGCACAAAGCAGGGGATGCCGGCAAAGCCATATCGCTTGGCAGCATCAAACACGGGGTCGTTGTCACGGAGATACAAGAACTCCTTGAGATTTCTGACGTGAGCACCGATGTCAATAATCTGATACTCGGGATTGTCCTTCACCTGAGCCATTACCTTGGTGCAATCGGGACATGTGGGCATAACATAAATCTTTATCATAACTATATCATTTATTCGTTTATATTCTTTTGGTAGCAGCGACGGCGCTTAACAACCCTGGGATTGAGCGTCTTCCACTGCGTCAGTTCCTTGAGGTTGTCCTCAAGCTGCGGACCTGTCTCTGCCAATGTGATGCCGTAGTCATTGTATATCGGGATGAGATCGGCAAAGAAGAGGGCGTTCACACCCATACCCTGATAGTAGGGATGTACGGCTATGAGCATCAGATCGACCTTGCCCTCGTGCTTCCACTTGAGCGAGCGCAGGAGATGAAACCACCCCATAGGCAACAGTTTGCCACGCGACTTGTGCAGTGCATGCGAGAGGCTGTGGGTGGTGATGGCTATACCTATGAGCCTGCCGTCGCGGTCTTCCACTCCAGTGAACAGACGCGTATCCACAATGGGGATGTATTGCTTGAGAAAATCCTCTATCTGACGGTCTGAGAGTTCGGAGAATCCAAACAGAGGCGCATAGGCGATGTTGAGCAGTTCGAATATCTTTCTGCCATAACCTCCTGTGAGGATGTCGTCCTTAGTCATCTTCTTGAATGTCAGTCCAAACCGTTTCTGCACAAGCGAGGTGACACGTGCAAACTTCTCGGGCACTGCCTTCGGCACGTCAATATGGAATGACACCCAATCCACCTCCTTCTCAAATCCCATTTGCTCCATGTGGCGGGGGTAATAGGGTGGATTATATATGGAGATCATTGAACCCATAAGGTCGAAATCCTCAACAAGCATTCCCTCCTTGTCGAAATCAGATATGCCCATGGGGCCTTGTATCCTACTCATACCTCGTGCCTTGCCCCACTGCTCCACGGCGGTGAGTAGTGCGCGCGACACGTCGGCATCGTCGATAAACTCTATCATTCCGAAACGCACCACACTGACATTCCACTTCTCGTTGGCACGATGATTGATGATGGCGGCAATGCGCCCTACGCACTTGCCGCCTTCATCATAAGCCACAAAGGGTTGAATGTCGGAAAATTCCAGTCCGGCATTCTTCTTGGGGTCAAAGGTTGCGCGCACATCCATGTCGAGATCGGGCACATATTGTGCGCAACCCTTATATATGTATCGCGGCAAAGCCACGAAATCATCCATCGTCTTCTTTGTATCCGCTTTTACTACTTCGACTTTGTTCATATATGCAGGTTCATATGATTGTCAATATTGGCTGCAAAATTAACAAATTATGATGAAACCTCCAAATTTTTTCCCTATTTTTTGAACACAGAGTTACGGAGTCACAGAATTTTTGCCTCTTTGGTCAACCACTATACTCTTTGCTCCGTATTATTCATCTTGAGCATACATTCAGGCACACTTTTGCGCACGGCATCAACAACAAGACGCAACTGACTGAGGCGCACGAATGACTTTGTGGTTAATGCCACCACTTGGCGCGTGGGAATGGGTATGGCGAATGGGCGCACCAATTGGCGCTGGCTATCTGTGAGCTGTTCAAGGGCGAGTTCGGGTATGAACGTCACTCCCTTGCCTCCCTCCACCATTCGCATGAATGTCTCGATGCTGCCGAGGGAATAGGTGTTCTTGCTCACTTGGGCCGACTTCAGACTGCAGAACTTCACAAGTTGGTCACGAAAACAATGGCCCTCGTCGAGCAACCACAGAAATTCATCGTTGAGGTCGGAGGTCTTAATCAACTTGTTGGCATAAAGCGCATCCGACTTTGACACGTATGCCATAAACTGCTCATAGTAGAGAGGCGTCTGCTCGTAGTTCTCCATATCGTCGAGACTCACCAATATGGCGATGTCTATCTCCCCTCGGCTTAGAGCCTTCTTGCAGTCGGCGGTCTTCATCTCCGCCACAGTGAATTTCACCTCGGGATTATCGGCTGTCATCTTGTTAAAGAAGCGCGGGAGCAGATAGGGAGCTATCGTCGGAAGGATGCCTATGCGGCATGTGCCTCCCACAAGTCCCTTTTCCTCGGCCACAATATCCTTTATCTTCCTTGCCCTTGCAAGCACCCGCCATGCCTGCTCCACCACGAGCTTGCCTATCGCCGTGGGGATCACCTGATGAGAGGAGCGCTCGAAGATCTTCACGTCGAGTTCGGCCTCAAGTTTCTGAATCATTGCACTGAGCGTGGGCTGTGTCACTCCACACAGCTCGGCTGCCTTGGCAAAGTGGCGGAGCCTATACACCGCCACTATATATTCCATCTGCTGTAATGTCATTGTCGGTCTTGATATATTTTTGTGCAAAGGTAATTATTATCATCGCAATTGACAAACAATCAGCTGATATTTAATGTTTTTTATATAAAATCTCACTTTATCTTCATCATCTCCACTGGCTGCACCTTCTGCACGTCTAATGGTGCTGACTGATACTTCACCTTGGCGAAGTTGATGGCCTTGAGGTCAAAGCATCGTATGGTGCTGTTGTGCATGGTGCGATAGTAGATGCGGCGGTTGGCGATGTCGGTGGCCACCGTCCATTGAGTGGCACTCGGGATGTCGGGCACCTTCTGCACCTCGGAGAACTGTATTCCCGTTGGGATGTCGAAGTTGTTGAGGATGTGGAATGCCTGCATCACGGTTTTCTCGGGAGTGGCGAGCTTTGGTGCCGTTGCCTGGAAGAAGGCGGCACGCACGAAGCGCGACGGCGGTGTCATGTCACCCGGAATGCCATGCAGACCGCCACCTCCACCGAATGCCGTAAGCGTCAAGTCGCCCACCTCACGCGTGTAGATAGGACCGGCAAAGAGATTGGTGTAGTTGTTGAGATTGGTGATGTGCCAGTCGAATCCAGGCGAGTTGGTCAGTACGCCCAACTTATTCTCGTAGAACCTCACCTGCTTGCCCACTATCTCCACTACCACCTGCCTGCCGCCAGGCTCGGTGATGCGCCAATGCACGGTGGAGCCACGAGGGTCGATTGTCACTACATGAATGCCATAGATAGCATCCTTCACCTCATTGATTGACTTGAAGTTGCTTAGTATCCACGACACCAACTGCAGGTCGCTCACCGTCTTCTCTTTGTTGGTCTCGCTATAGGTCTCGTATTCCCCATAACCAGGGAAATAGAACAGACCGGCAGCCAGCCCTGCCTCATTGACACCCTCAACCACAAACTCCGCCTGCTCGACGGCAAGTCCCACGTATCCATACTTAGCCGTGAACATCATTCCGTCCTTCTTGCCATCAGGCGTAAACGAGCGTTGAGAATACCCCCTCGGCACGATTGAATACTTGCTCTCCAAGTCATTGCCCGCCCATTCGATGGTACGTGCAGTAACGGTTGAGCCACTGATTGTCCTCAGCGTGATGCCTGTGCAAGCCACGACATTCTGCGAGAACGACGACACGATGGCAATTGTTGCCATAAGAATCATTCTTTTCATAATTTCCTCCTTTACTAAAAATAAATAAATCCTTTCGTATATAAATCTGCTGCAAAGATAATCATAAATGCGATATGTTGTACCAGTTTATGGCTTAATTATTCTTAAACGCACAAAAAAAGGTGGACAGTCACCGATTATATATATGAACAACTGTCATGAATGTATGACAACAGCTATCTTAAGGATATAACAACAGTTTTCCGGGCTTTTCCTTTGTACTCCCATAATTTATTTGTAACTTTGCCCCCAAAAATTGCGAATTATCATATACAAGGATGAAGAATAATAACAAAGAACGCGTGGAGCTGCCTATATGGCTGGCTCTATTGCCGCTATTGCTACTGATGGCGATGTTAGTGTTTACTATACGCGCCTTCGGAGGCGACTCACTGAGTGGTCCGAGCCAGATTGTGATGCTGGCGGCATCGGCAGTGTGCTGCATTATCGGCATCTGGGCAGGCAAGGTGAGATGGCACGAATTTGAGAGTCAGATAGCGAAGAACATATCCCACGTGTCGTCGGCATTGATAATACTGCTGTTTATTGGCGCTTTAGGAGGCGCATGGATGGTGAGCGGTGTGGTGCCGATGATGATCTACTATGGGTTGGACATTATCCATCCGAGCGTGTTTCTGGCATCGACGTGTGCCATAAGTGCTGCCGTAAGTGTGATGACGGGCAGTTCGTGGACCACGATTGCCACCATCGGTGTGGCTCTGATGGGCATTGGCAAGGCTCAGGGATTTGACGAGGGGTGGATAGCGGGAGCCATCATCAGCGGTGCATATTTCGGCGACAAGATATCGCCGCTGTCTGACACTACGGTATTGGCATCGAGTGTATGTCATGTGAATCTTTTCTCCCATATCCGATATATGATGATCACAACCATACCGTCGTTCTCCATTGCATTGCTGATATTCTTCATTGCGGGATGGTCGCATACGGCAACGGACACGGGTCACTTGGCGGCTTGTCAGGAGGCTATTGTGGGGAGATTTGACATCAGTCCATGGCTGCTTATTGTTCCCGCAGCCACCGCGGTAATGATTATCAAGAAGTTGCCTGCATTGGTGACGATGTTTGCCTCTACGTTAATGGGAGTGGTGTTTGCTCTGATATTCCAAGCGGATGTGGTTGGGGAATTTGCCAATGGCGACATGTTTAGAGGTGCCATGCAGACTGTGTATGGAGGGACTGCTATCAAGACCTCGGACGCTATGCTCGACGAACTGGTGGCAACAAGGGGTATGGAGGGAATGCTCTCCACGGTATGGCTCATTCTTTGCGCCATGTGTTTCGGGGCTACGATGACGGCGGGCGGCATGACAGCGGGCATAACAAGACTGTTCACACGCTTTGCGCGTGGGCGCATTTCCACCGTGTCGTCAACAGTTGCCACAGGACTGATGCTTAACACCACGGTGGCTGACCAATATATGGGCATATTGCTCTCGGGAAATGTGTTCCGCGAGATATACGACAAGAACGGCCTGGAGCACCGACTGCTCAGCCGTGCCACAGAGGATTCTGTGACTGTCACCTCGGCTCTGATTCCCTGGAACTCGTGCGGCATGACGCAAAGCACAGTGCTCGGCGTAGCCACTCTCACCTATCTGCCCTACTGCTTCTTTAATCTCCTCAGTCCGCTGATGAGCATCATCATTGCCATCACTGGATACAAAATTAAATTAAGAGTTAAGAGTTAAGAGGTTATATTATCCCCGAATGGGTATAATCTGTTAAATAATCATATATTTTATACCTTTTAGGGTATAGTTTGATATATATTTACTATCTTTGTACCCGATAAGGTATAAAAAAGCAATGAATATGGATATGCAACTGTCTGTTTTCGTCAAAGAAATGCGACGTGAATACTCGCTAACCCAGGAGGACCTCGCTGCCAAGGCTGGCGTGGGACTCAGATTTGTGCGCGACCTTGAACAGGGTAAGCAAACATTGAGAATGGACAAAATCAATCAGGTGCTTGCACTGTTCGGTAGGGAAGTGGGAGCGGTGGTGAAAGGGTGAATATTGAAGATTGAAGGTTGAAGATTGAAGGTTGAATATGAAAAGGGCTAATGTTTATCTGCATGACAAACTCGCAGGGGTGCTGACTGAAGACGAGAGAGGATTCGGCTTTAAGTATCTCGACAGTTATCTCGACACAGAGGGTGCCGAAGCTATAAGTCTTACACTGCCACTGCAAGAGGATGAATTCCGAGACACGGTGCTTTTCCCTTTCTTCGACGGACTAATACCTGAAGGATGGCTACTGAATATTGCAGAAAACAGTTGGAAGATAAACCAGCGCGACCGTATGTCGCTATTGCTCGCATGCTGCAAAGACTGCATAGGGGCTGTAAGTATTGTACCTGACAAATCAAATATATAATATTAAGTGATATGTGCGAGAGATGTCTATATTGTTATAAAGAACTGAAGGAAGGACAGGTTGACTATCATCCAGCCTGCTCCAGAAAACTCTTTGGCACAAAGACACCTCCACGACTGCCATTCGTAAGAAGTGAGATAGGAGAACTGGCTAAACAGGTAGTGAGAAGTCAAACTACACTGACTGGAGTGCAGGCGAAACTGTCTCTCGATGTTAACCGTGGAGGAAAAAACGAACCGGACCGCTTTACGATAGTAGGTCTATGGGGACGGTTTATACTAAAACCGCAGACAGATGCATACCGTTGTCTGCCTGAAATAGAAGATCTCACTATGCACCTTGCGGAAGTGGCAAAGATATCTGTTGTGCCACATGGAATGATAAGGTTTGCAGACGGAGAACTATGCTACATCACACGACGCATAGACCGAACGACCTACGGGAAGAAAATACCGATGGAGGATATGTGTCAATTGACGGAGCGACTGACTGAATATAAATACAAGGGATCATACGAACAGATTGCAAAGAATATAAAGAAATACTCATCGGTGCCGCAACTTGACCTCGTGAACTTCTGGGAGGTGGTTGTCTTCTCGTGGATTACTGGTAATGCAGATATGCACTTGAAGAATTTCTCGCTATACAATATTGGACACGGATATACACTTACCCCTGCTTACGATCTCCTCGCAACTACGCTAATAATGCCTGAAGACCCCGAGGAACTTGCGCTCATGCTAAATGGGAAGAAACGGAAAATAAGACGTAGTGACTTTGAAAAGTCGATGTCGTTATCTGGACTAAACGAAAAGGTTATTGAGAATATCGCTAAAAAATTCCGCCGAGCCTTGCCTAAATGGCTCGACTATATCAACAATTCGTTTCTTCCAGCCGACTTGAAACGGTCGTACAAGCATCTGATACTACAGAGAATGATATTGCTGAGATGATTATTAATTAATTTACTAACTATATAAACATTAATAAAACAATGAAACCTATCTGTAAACTTACAATGCTCGCAATCCTGACCATTCCCGCGGGACTGCAAGCACAAAGACATCGCCCACAAAGCGATTTCACCACTGACACTCTGATGGTACACGACCCAGTAATGGCTTTTGAGAACGGGACGTATCACATATTTAGCACTGGCACGGGACTTCAGCATGCCACTTCAAATGACTTGAAGACTTGGACAGTGAAGGCAACACCGGCAATGAGCGTAATACCGAAATGGACACACGACTCGGTGGCAGGATTCCGCAACCACGTATGGGCTCCCGACATCATCAGATACCGCAACAAATGGTGGATGGCTTACAGCTGCTCTTCATTCGGCAAGAACACATCGGCTATAGGACTATTGTCGGCACGCTCGCTCGACGCGGGAGAAACATGGAAAGACGAGGGGGTACTAGTGGCATCACGTGAAGGACGCGACAATTGGAATGCCATTGATCCCAACTTCGTGATTGATGACAATGGGGAGCCTTGGCTGACGTTCGGCTCGTTCTGGGACGGTATCCAGCTCGTAAAACTCGACACTACAATGCACATTGCCAAAGGGCAAAAGATGAAGACCATTGCAAGGCGAAAGCATGTGAACACAATGGAGAATCCCATCGAGGCACCGTTTATCTTCAAGCACGGGGGATATTATTACCTATTTGTATCATGGGACTACTGCTGCCAGGGAATGAAAAGCTCATACAAGGTGGTAGTGGGAAGAAGCCGGAATGTAGAAGGCCCATATCTCGACAGTAATAGTAAGGACATGGCTGACCTTGGAGGAACATTGGTCATAGAGGGCGACAAGAAGGAATTCGAGGCTGCAGGACACTGTTCCGCATATTCATTCCAAGGAAAGGATTATTTCCTTTGCCACGGATATTCGGTTGCTCTCAAAGGAGCTTCGATCTTAATATGCAAGGAAATCTCGTGGACAGAGGACGGATGGCCTATACTAAAGGATTAATAGAAATAATCTATAGAGGGATAGAGAAATTCTGTTTGGAATACTCAGTATTTATTATTACCTTTGCACCGGAATTAAGAAGAATCATTATTAATTATTAAATAAATACCATTATGAAAGAACTTAAAGGAACAAAGACCGAGAAGAATCTTCTCGACGCATTCGCAGGTGAGTCGATGGCTCGCAACAAGTACACATATTTTGCTTCAAAGGCAAAGAAAGAGGGATATGAGCAGATTGCCGCTCTCTTCACAGAGACTGCTGACAATGAGAAAGAACATGCCAAGTTGTGGTTTAAGTATCTCGAAGGTGGAGCTATCCAGGATACGATGAAGAACCTCAAGGCTGCTGCCGAGGGCGAGAACTACGAGTGGACTGACATGTACGACCGTATGGCCAAGGAAGCTGAGGAGGAAGGATTCACCGAGATTGCAGCAAAGATGCGCGGTGTGGCTGAGGTTGAACGCCACCACGAGGAGCGCTATATGAAGCTTCTGAAGAACATTGAGGAGGGTATAGTGTTCTCACGTGAGGGCGACACCATCTGGAAGTGCCGTAACTGCGGACACATCGTTGTGGGCAAGAAGGCACCCGAGATATGCCCTGTATGCGCTCATCCACAGAGCTACTTCGAAATCAGTGCTCAGAACTACTAATAGTCCTAAGGATATTACAAAAAAATGCTGGCTCATCCGTAAGGGTGAGCCAGCTTTGTAAATATCTATGCCGATAATGTTACTTACCGACATTTCAGAAAGGACGGATCTCAACCGAATCACTTCGACTGAGACCCTTAAAAATATGGAGAACAAATCTATTATTTATTCTGCTTTAGGTGCTTCCTCGGCTGCGGGAGCCTCGGTAGCGGGTGCCTCCTCTACAGCTGTATCTGCTGCAGGAGCAGCCTCTGCCTTGGTTGACTTGCGTGAACGGCGAGTTGACTTCTTCTTGGTAGCTGTCTTGGCCATGTTCTCGTCAAAGTCAACAAGCTCGATGAAACACATCTGGGCTGCGTCGCCCTGACGGAAACCAAGCTTAATGATACGAGTGTAACCACCGGGACGGTCGGCTACCTTGGCTGAGATTGCACCGAAGAGCTCCTTAATGGCCTCTTTGTTCTGCAGATAACGGAAAACAACACGACGTGAGTTGGTTGTATCCTCCTTAGAACGGGTGATAAGGGGTTCCACGTATGTCTTCAAGGCCTTAGCCTTGGCTACGGTCGTAGTGATTCTTTTGTGCATGATCAGCGAGATGGCCAAGTTAGCAAGCATGGCCTTGCGGTGGTCTGCAGTACGACCGAGATGATTGAATTTCTTATTATGTCTCATTTTGTTTTCTTACTTTTGATGTCAAGGATTATTCCTTGTCTAATTTATACTTTGAAATGTCTGTTCCAAACGAAAGATTCAGACTCTCGAGCAAATCATCAAGCTCAGTGAGCGATTTCTTACCGAAGTTACGGAACTTCAAGAGGTCGGTCTTGTTATACTGCACGAGATCGCCAAGTGTCTCGACATCTGCAGCCTTAAGACAGTTGAGGGCACGAACACTGAGGTTCATGTCAACAAGACGAGTCTTAAGCAACTGACGCATGTGGAGTACTTCCTCGTCGAACTCCTGGTTACCCTCAACATCTGTATTCTCAAGAGTAATCTTCTCATCAGAGAACAGCATGAAGTGGTAAATCAGTATCTTGGCAGCCTCTTTAAGTGCATCCTTCGGGTGAATGGAACCATCCGTCGTGACTTCGAGGACAAGCTTGTCATAGTCGGTCTTCTGCTCGACACGATATGGCTCTACCGCGAACTTCACGTTGCGAATCGGAGTGTAAATAGAATCGATTGGTATTACATTAACATCGGTGCAGAACTCACGGTTCTCATCTGCCGGTACGTATCCGCGTCCTTTGTTGATAGTAAGATCAATCTGCATTGAAGCCTTGGAATCTAAATGACAAATCACCAAATCTGGGTTTAACACTTCAAATCCAGTCAGATACTTGCCGATATCACCGGCTTTGAACTCTGTAGAATTCTCGACGGTGATGCTGACTTTTTCGTTCTCGAATTCTTCCACTACTTGCTTGAACCTTACTTGCTTCAGGTTCAAGATAATGTTGGTCACATCTTCTTTAACACCAGATACTGAAGAGAACTCGTGCTCAACACCCGTGATACGGATAGTGTTGATAGCATAGCCCTCAAGTGATGAAAGAAGAATGCGGCGAAGGGCATTACCTACGGTAACACCGAAGCCGGGCTCAAGAGGACGGAATTCAAACTTGCCGAATCTGTCATTGGCCTCCAACATTACGACTTTATCAGGTTTTTGAAATGCTAATATCGCCATTAATTTAATGATTTATTTAGAGTACAACTCAACGATTAACTGCTCCTTAATGTTTTCAGGGATGTCTGCACGCTCAGGACGGTGAAGGAACTTACCGCTCTTGGTGTTCTCGTCCCACTCGAGCCAAGGATACTTGCTATGGTTGAAACCAGCAAGGGCTGCCTCGATAACCTCGAGTGACTTAGACTTCTCACGCACTGCGATAACCTGTCCAGGCTTTACAGAGTATGAAGGAATATTGACTACCTGACCATCAACTGTAATATGCTTGTGACCAACGAGCTGACGAGCAGCAGCACGAGTAGGTGCTATACCCAAACGGAAAACTACGTTGTCAAGACGGCACTCGAGCAACTGGAGCAGCACCTCACCGGTGATACCTTCAGCCTTAGCTGCCTTCTCGAACATATTACGGAACTGACGCTCAAGCACTCCATATGTGTACTTGGCTTTCTGCTTCTCTGCCAGCATGACGGCGTACTCAGACATCTTTCTGCGACGGTTGTTGCCATGCTGTCCAGGAGGGAAGTTTCTCCTAGACAAAACTTTGTCTGCGCCGAAAATGGCCTCACCAAAACGACGCGCAATTCTTGATTTCGGTCCAATATATCTTGCCATAATTCAAAAAATATGCTAAATTGATTGTCTATACAGTTGACTATACTCTTCTTCTCTTCGGAGGACGGCATCCGTTGTGTGGAAGCGGTGTAACGTCGATAATCTCGGTTACCTCAATTCCTGCACCGTGGATGGCACGGATAGCAGACTCACGTCCGTTACCTGGACCCTTGACGTATGCCTTCACCTTGCGAAGACCGAGGTCGAAAGCGACCTTTGCACAATCCTCGGCTGCCATCTGAGCTGCATAAGGAGTGTTCTTCTTTGAACCACGGAATCCCATCTTACCAGCAGATGACCAAGAGATAACCTGACCCTCACTGTTAGCCAAAGACACGATGATATTATTGAAAGAGCTGTGGACATGAAGCTGTCCCATAGCGTCAACCCTTACATTTCTTTTCTTTGAAACGACTGTTTTCTTTGCCATGATAATCGAAAATTTAATTTAAATTCTTAATCCTTAATTATTAACTCTCAATTACTTCGTGGCCTTCTTCTTGTTGGCAACAGTCTTCTTCTTTCCCTTGCGGGTACGAGCATTATTCTTGGTACTCTGACCGCGAACAGGAAGACCGTTACGATGACGGACACCACGATAGCAACCAATATCCATCAGTCGCTTGATATTCAACTGGATCTCTGAACGGAGATCACCTTCTACCTTGAATTCAGCGCCGATAATTTCGCGGATCTTAGCTGCCTGATCGTCGGTCCACTCGTTGACTTTCAGGTCGCGGCTCACGCCTGCCTTATCCAATATCTTTGCTGAACTACTTCGACCTATACCATAGATGTAGGTCAATGCGATTTCGCCACGCTTATTCTGGGGCAAATCTACTCCAACAATTCTTATTGCCATTTGTTAAAAAAATAATTAATTAAAATGTTTTACTTACAAATTAACCCTGACGC
Organism: uncultured Prevotella sp.; assembly: GCA_945869265.1. Lineage (GTDB taxonomy): Bacteria > Bacteroidota > Bacteroidia > Bacteroidales > Bacteroidaceae > Prevotella. Next base: position 21,500 of record CAMBOI010000030.1, read on the forward strand.
ATCTTGTACTTAGGGTTCTTCTTGTTGATAACGAACAGGCGACCCTTGCGACGAACAATCTTGCAGTCGGGGGTGCGCTTCTTCAATGATGCTCTTGTCTTCATATTACTATTCTATTGTTTTATTTGTATCTAAATACAATTCTTCCCTTTGTCAGGTCATAAGGACTCATTTCTACCTTTACCTTGTCGCCAGGAAGGATCTTAATATAATGCATTCTCATCTTACCAGATATATGGGCGATGATCTGCACTCCATTCTCCAGTTCTACGCGGAACATTGCATTCGAGAGCGACTCAACGATTGTTCCGTCCTGTTCAATAGCGGATTGTTTTGCCATATTCTAAATATTTCCTTCTAAACTTTCAATTTCTTCAAACGATGATAGTATATCAGCTTTACCCTTACGGATAGCTATAGTATGCTCGAAATGAGCAGCCGGCTTACCGTCGATGGTGCGTATTGACCACTTGTCGGGTAGTAACCCTATCTTGCGGTCGCCCATAGTAATCATTGGTTCGATAGCTATACACATTCCTGACTTAAGCATCTTGCCGTTACCACGACGACCGTGGTTGGGAATGGTAGGATCCTCGTGCATTTCTCTGCCGATACCGTGACCTGTCAGTTCTCTGACAACGCCATATCCGTTATTCTCGCAATAGCTTTGCACAGCATAACCAATGTCTCCAATGTGATTGCCTGCCACGGCGGCCTCTATTCCCTTATAGAGTGACTCCTTGGTTGTACGAAGAAGTTTTTTCACCTCATCACTAACCTCACCGACACAGAACGTGTAGCAGGAATCGCCGTTATAGCCGTTCAGAAGCGTGCCGCAATCTATCGATATGATGTCGCCATCCTTAAGAATGGTCTTGTCGTCTGGGACACCGTGCACAACGATTTCGTTGACCGAGGTGCAGATACTTGCGGGAAACGGTCCTCCATAAGGATTAGGGAAACCCTTGAAAGTCGGAACGGCGCCATTATCTCTAATGAACTCCTCAGCCAACTTGTCCAAATGGAGGGTCGTAACTCCTGGCTTGATATTTCTTGCCAACAACGCGAGAGTCTTACCTACAAGCAGATTAGCCTCGCGCATCAGCTCAATTTCATCTTCAGTCTTCAGAAATATACTCATTCTTCTCAGAATGTTAATATGCCGCTACTCCTCCACGGCCGTGAACACGACCTGAATTAAGCAGACCGTCGTAATGACGCATCATAAGATGACTCTCTATCTGCTGCAATGTGTCGAGCACAACACCAATGAGAATCAACAATGATGTTCCTCCAAAGAACTGTGAAAAAGCATCTTGAACATTGAGTGTTCCAGCCAATGCAGGCATAATGGCGATGAAAGCGATGAACAGCGATCCAGGGAGAGTAATGCGCGACATGACAGTGTCGATATACTCGGCAGTGTCCTTGCCAGGCTTAACTCCAGGGATGAAACCATTGTTGCGCTTCATGTCCTCAGCCATCTGGGTGGGATTCAATGTTATAGCAGTATAGAAATAGGTGAATGCGATAATCAGCAATGCAAACACGATGTTGTAGAGTAAACTACGATGATCCATCAATGAATGCAGGAACCAACTTGAATTCTCAGGGGATGAGTACTGTACGATTGTCAACGGAATGAACATCAATGCCTGAGCAAAGATGATTGGCATCACGTTGGCTGCGAACAGCTTCAGTGGGATATACTGACGTGCACCACCATACTGCTTGTTGCCTACTAAACGCTTAGCATACTGTACAGGTATCTTGCGGACACCCTGTACCAAAACAATAGATGCGCAAACAACTGCATAGAGAATGATAATCTCTACAAGGAACATCACAAGACCACCACTGGTGATGGCAGTGAATCGTGAACCAACCTCCTGGATAAATGCCTGGGGAAGGCGTGCGATGATACCAAGCATAATGATAAGAGAGATACCATTACCTATACCCTTATCTGTAATGCGCTCACCCAACCAAAGGATGAACATACTTCCTGCTGCAAGGATGATAGTGGCGGGCACAAGGAATACCGACCATGAAATGCCGGTGGCAAGTGCGCCTGCCGCCTGCATCTTAAGGTTGAGCAGGTAACTCGGGGCCTGGAACAGCAGAATTGCCACTGTCAGCCACCGAGTGTACATGCTTATCTTTTTGCGTCCGCTTTCGCCCTCACGCTGCATCTTCTGGAAATAAGGCACAGCTACAGCGAGAAGCTGCATAACGATAGAAGCCGAGATGTAAGGCATGATTCCAAGTGCGAAGATTGACGCATTGGAAAATGCTCCACCAGAGAACATGTCAAGGAGCGACATCAGACCGCCCTGTGTCTGTGACTGCAGTTTGTCCAACATGGCTGGGTTGATGCCCGGAAGCACAACGAACGAGCCGAAACGGTAAATTGCCGCGAAGAGAAGAGTAATGAGGATTCGTGTACGAAGATCCTCAATCTTCCAAATGTTCTTTAGTGTCTCTATAAACTTCTTCATTATCTTTAGATTATTGTTGCGTTACCACCTACTGCTTTAATTGCTTCCTCTGCACTCTTAGAGAATGCATTGGCTTCAACGTCAACCTTTGCCTTGAGCTCACCGTTGCCAAGAACCTTTACTAGCTCCTTGCCGTTGGTAAGACCAGCTGCAACCAACTCAGCTATTCCAATCTTTGCGAGGCTCTTCTCCTCAGCAAGCTTCTGAATAGTGGAAAGGTTTACTGCAAAATATTCCTTGTGGTTGATATTCTTGAAACCAGACTTCGGAACACGACGCTGGAGAGGCATCTGACCACCTTCGAAACCAATCTTTTTCTTATAGCCAGATCTTGCCTTGGCACCCTTATGACCACGGGTAGAAGTACCACCGAGACCCGAACCTGGGCCACGGCCAATTCTGCGCTGTGAATGGGTTGAACCCTCGGCTGGCTTTAATGTATGAAGTTTCATAATCGAATCTGTTTTTATAAGTTCTATAAATTAGTCAATAACCGTTACTAAGTGGTGAACCTTGCGAATCATGCCGCGGATAACGGGATTATCTTCCTTCTCAACTACCTGAGAAATCTTGTGAAGGCCAAGAGCCTGAAGAGTTCTCTTCTGATCTATAGGAGCACCAATCTTACTTTTAATCTGCTTGATCTTAATTGTTGCCATAATTATATCTCCTTATCCTCTAAACACTTTGTCCATACTTACGCCGCGTGTACCGGCAATTGTATATGCATCACGAAGTTCGCTCAGAGCCACAATTGTAGCCTTAACGAGGTTGTGGGGGTTGGAAGAACCCTTTGACTTAGAAAGGATATCCTTTACACCTACACTCTCAAGAACGGCACGCATAGCACCACCGGCTACAAGTCCTGTACCAGGAGCGGCAGGCTTGAGGAATACATTGGCACCGCCAAAGCGAGCCTCTACCTCATGAGGTATAGTTCCCTTGAGCACGGGCACCTTAACCAGATTCTTCTTGGCAGCTTCAACGCCCTTGGCGATAGCTGCTGTCACTTCACCAGCCTTGCCGAGACCCCAGCCAATAACACCGTTGCCGTCGCCGACAACAACAATGGCTGCGAATGTAAAGGTGCGACCTCCCTTTGTTACCTTCGTAACACGGTTAATAGCAACCAATCTGTCTTTCAACTCAACGTCACTGTTTATTCTAACTTTATTCATTGCCATAATCGTTTAAAAATTAAGTCCACCTTTACGAGCTGCATCTGCCAGAGACTTAACGCGACCATGATAGAGATAACCGTTACGGTCAAACACTACAGAGGTTACGCCAGCTTCAAGAGCCTTCTTTGCAACGAGTTCACCGACCTTCTCAGCCTGCTGAATCTTAGGCATAGCCTCAAGACCCAGAGAAGAGGCGGAAGCAAGAGTCTTGCCTTCCAGGTCATTAATTACCTGAGCGTAGATCTGCTTGTTGCTGCGGAAAACGCTCATACGTGGACGCTCGGCTGTGCCGAATACGTTCTTACGAATTCTATATTTAATCTTAATTCGTCTTTCTACTTTCTTTGTTGTCATAATCTTAATGTTTTAAAATTACTTAGCTGAAGCTGACTTACCAGACTTTCTGCGAATAACCTCGCCCTGGAACAAGATACCCTTGCCCTTATAAGGCTCCGGCTTACGGAAAGAACGAATCTTGGCACAGATGAGGCCGAGCAACGCCTTGTCGCAAGTCTCAAGAGTGATTATAGGATTCTGGTTACGTTCTGACTTAGTCTCTACCTTCACTTCCTTGGGAAGCTGAATGAAGATCGGGTGTGTATAACCAAGGGTGAATTCAATCAGGTTGCCCTGGTTAGATACACGATAACCGACACCAACAAGCTCGAGCACCTTCTTGTATCCCTCGCTCACACCAACAACCATATTGTTGACAAGTGAACGATAAAGACCATGGAATGCCTGCTTCTGCTTGATGTTTACAGGACTGTTCTCGTCAATCTCAAACGTTATATGTCCATCAGCTATCTTGACGATAATTGAAGAATCTACCTTCTGTGAGAGTTCACCCTTGGGACCCTTTACGGTAACAACACCGTCGGCACCCTGGGCAACTGTTACACCTGCGGGGATTGCAATTGGTAATTTACCTATTCTTGACATATTCTATCCTCCCAAAATTAATAAACGTAGCAAAGAACCTCACCACCAATCTTCAGTGTAGAAGCCTCCTTGTCTGTCATTACACCTTTGGATGTAGATAAGATTGCAATACCTAATCCGTTAATTACTCTCGGCATGTCCTTGTAACCAGTGTACTTGCGAAGACCTGGTGTGGACACTCTCTTAAGGCACTTGATGGCATTCTCCTTAGTGGAAGGATTCCACTTCAAAGCCACCTTGATAGTTCCCTGGGGGCCATCCTCGATGAACTTGTAGTTGAGGATGTATCCCTTCTCGAAGAGGATCTTAGTGATTTCCTTCTTCAAGTTTGAAGCTGGTACTTCAACAACACGGTGATGAGCCATGATTGCGTTTCTCAACCTCGTCAGATAATCTGCTATTGGATCTGTCATAAAATAAATTGTTTAATTAATCGGGCCGACCCCGACAATATTAAAAAATAAAAATATCTTCTCTCTGGAGATTACCAGCTGGCCTTCTTTACTCCGGGAATCAGACCGTTAGATGCCATCTCACGGAACTGGATTCTGGAAAGACCGAACTGACGCATGTATCCTCTTGGACGACCCGTAATCTTGCAGCGGTTGTGCAGGCGGATAGGATTAGCGTTCCTTGGGATGCTCTGCAACTTGCGAGCTGCCTCGTAAGCTTCTGCAGGATCCTCGGCTGTTGCGATAATCTTCTTGAGCGCCGCACGCTTCTCTGCGTAACGGGCAACCAGCTTGGCGCGCTTTACCTCGCGGGCCTTCATTGATTCTTTTGCCATATCTATTAATCGTTTTTAGCGTTCTTAAACGGCAGACCGAATGCCTTCAGAAGAGCATATCCCTCCTCGTCTGTCTTGGCTGTAGTGACGAAGGTAATGTTCATACCCTGTATGCGGTCCACTGAATCGATATTAATCTCAGGGAAGATGATCTGCTCCTGAACACCGAGGGTGTAGTTGCCACGACCATCAAACTTGCTCTCAATACCCTTGAAGTCACGAATACGAGGAAGAGCAATACGAACGAGCTTCTCAAGGAACTCATACATACGCTCGCGACGTAGTGTAACCATCACGCCGATAGGCATCTTCTTACGAAGCTTGAAGTTGGCGATGTCCTTACGAGAATATGTTGCAACTGCCTTCTGACCTGTGATGGCTGAAATCTCGTTGATAGCTACATCGATAATCTTCTTGTCCTGGGTTGCATCACCAAGACCCTGGTTAACTACGATCTTCTTGAGTACAGGAACCTGCATCTTAGAGCTGTAGTTGAACTGCTTCTCCAATGCGGGAGCAATCTGCTCTGCATATTGTTTCTTAAGCTGTGCTGTATTCATTACTTAATTTCCTCCCCTGACTTTTTAGCGACGCGCACCTTCTTGCCGTCGTCGGTTTTCTTAATAGCAACACGTGTAGGCTCGCCTGTCTTGGGATCAACCAAAGCGAGGTTTGAAATGTGAATAGGCGCTTCCTGCTTAACGATGCCACCCTGAGGATTCTTTGCAGAAGGCTTGGTGCTCTTTGACACCATGTTGACACCCTCTACAATGGCACGCTGCTCTTTCACAAGAACCTTCAGCACCTTGTGAGGTGCAGGATACTTGCCATTCTGGTCCTTCTTGTCCTTGCTGTTACCAGCGAGAACAAGAACCATGTCGTCTTTCTTTATCTTTAACTTTGTCATTTTCTTAATTCTTTTTTAATATTAAAGAACCTCAGGTGCCAGAGACACGACCTTCATGTTAACGGCACGCAGTTCACGCGCAACCGGACCGAAGATACGGCTTCCACGAAGCTCACCAGCATTGTTCAGCAATACACAAGCATTGTCGTCAAAGCGGATATATGAACCGTCGGGACGACGGATTTCCTTCTTTACGCGAACAACCAAAGCCTTTGACACTGCACCCTTCTTCAAATCACTTGATGGAATAACGTTCTTGACAGCAACGACAATCACGTCACCCACACTTGCATAACGACGGCGTGTTCCACCAAGTACACGGATGCACAAGGCCTCGCGTGCGCCGCTGTTATCACATACTGTAAGTCTTGATTCTGCTTGTATCATAATTACTTAGCTTTTTCAACAATTTGAACTAATCTCCATCTCTTGGTCTTGCTCAGAGGACGAGTCTCCATGATCAACACGGTATCACCCACATTTGCCTCATTCTTCTCGTCATGGGCATGGTACTTCTTTGTCTTCTGGACAAACTTACCATAAATAGGGTGCATTTCCTTAAACTTGGCAGCAATGACGATGGTCTTGTCCATCTTGTTGCTGATCACAACACCCTGTCTTGTCTTTCTTAAATTTCTTGTTTCCATCTGACCTTCTTAATTATTTGTTAAGTTCCCTCTCGCGAAGTACAGTCTTCATACGAGCAATGTCACGACGTGTAGCCTTAATCTCAGATGGATTCTCCATTGGAGTGATTGCATGGTTCAACTTCATCTGGTTGTACTTTGCAACCTCGGCATCGATTCTTTCAACCAAATCCTTGGTCTCGAGTTCTCTTACTTCTTTAATCTTCATAATTAAGCGTTTTTATCGTAATCACGTCTAACAACAAACTTAGTCTTCACAGGCAGTTTCTGGGCAGCGAGGCGAAGAGCCTCCTTAGCGATGTCAAAAGAAACTCCCTCTACTTCAAAGAGGATACGTCCTGGAGTGACAGGAGCAACCCATCCTGCGGGATCTCCCTTACCTTTACCCATTCGGACGTCGGCAGGCTTACGGGTGATGGGCTTGTCCGGGAAAATGCGGATCCAAACCTGTCCCTCACGCTGCATGTAACGGTTGACAGCCACACGAGCTGCCTCAATCTGACGGCTGTCAATCCACTTGGCCTCAAGAGTCTTGATGCCGAATGAGCCGAAAGCCAGTTGTGTACCTCTGTGGGCGTTGCCTTTATTGCCACGGCCATCTTGAGGTCTTCTATATTTTACTCTCTTAGGTTGTAACATGATAGCTTCTTACTTTAAATTACTTATTCTTCTTATTACGGAACTTTCTGCCACCGTTACCACCATTGCCGCGGGTGTTGGCCTTCTCCTGAGAGAAATTTGGTGCAAGGTCGCGCTTGCCGTAAACCTCGCCACGGCAAATCCACACCTTGATACCGAGCAGTCCCACCTTGGTCAGAGCCTCAGTGTGGCAATAGTCGATGTCTGCACGGAATGTATGCAGAGGAGTACGTCCTTCCTTATACATTTCCTTGCGTGCCATTTCGGCACCATTCAGACGTCCTGTAATCTGAACCTTGATTCCTTCAGCACCAGCGCGCATTGTATTGGCAACTGCCATCTTGATAGCACGACGATAGGCAATCTTACCCTCTACCTGACGAGCGATGTTGGTTGCAACGATGTTGGCGTCGAGTTCAGGCTTCTTCACCTCGAAGATGTTGATCTGAATCTCCTTGTCGTAAAGCTTCTTAAGTTCTTCCTTCAGCTTATCGACATCCTGTCCACCTTTACCAATGACAATACCTGGACGTGCAGTGCAGATAGTGATGGTAACCAATTTCAAAGTACGCTCGATGACGATCTTAGAAACGCTTGCCTTTGCAAGGCGCTCATTGAGATACTTACGGATCTTCTGGTCCTCAACAATGTTTTCACCGAAGTTCTTGCCTCCGAACCAGTTTGAATCCCAACCCCTTACTATACCGAGGCGGTTGCTTATTGGATTAACTTTCTGTCCCATTCTGCTTCTTATTTGTCATTAGTTTTAGCATCAACAAACAGAGTAACGTGGTTAGAACGCTTACGGATTCTGTAGCCACGGCCCTGTGGTGCCGGTCTCATACGTTTCATTGTCACGCCTTCATCTACAAATACCTTTGAGATGTAGAGTTCGCCTTCTTCGGCTTTGCGATCATTCTTGGCCTCCCAGTTGGCGATAGCCGAACGGAGAAGCTTCTCTACGTCAGCTGCAGCTGCCTTCTTGGAGAAACGGAGAACACCAAGTGCTCTGTTTACTTCCATACCGCGAACCATGTCAACGACATAGCGCATTTTGCGCGGAGAAGAAGGAACGCCGTTGAGCTTGGCGAAATATTGTGTTCTAAGGGCTGCTTTTCTTTCCTCAGCCTTAATATGTTTTCTTGCTCCCATTATTGTTTACTTTATTTTTGATGGTTGCCTGATTACTTCTTGTTACCTGCATGGCCGCCGAAACGACGTGTCGGAGAAAACTCGCCGAGCTTGTGACCAACCATGTTTTCAGTTACGTAAACAGGTATGAACTTATTTCCGTTATGAACTGCGACAGTGTGTCCTACGAAATCAGGAGAAATCACTGAAGCGCGAGCCCATGTCTTAACTACACTCTTCTTTCCGCTCTCGTTCATGGCGAGAATCTTCTTCTCGAGTGATACGTTAATATACGGTCCTTTTTTTAATGAACGACTCATAATTTACACTTAGTTAACTGAATTACTTACTTGCTCTTTCAATAATATACTTGTTAGAAAGCTTCTTAGGTGCACGTGTCTTGAGACCCTTAGCGTACAGACCCTTACGTGAACGTGGGTGACCTCCAGACTGACGTCCTTCACCACCACCCATCGGGTGATCATGCGGGTTCATAACAACACCACGGTTGTGAGGACGACGACCGAGCCAACGTGAGCGACCAGCCTTACCCGACTGCTCAAGAGCGTGATCTGAGTTACCTACACTACCAATAGTAGCCTTACAAGCAGAGAGTATCTGACGAGTTTCGCCAGAAGGAAGCTTGATAACGCAATAGCTACCCTCGCGGGAAGTCAACTGAGCGAAATTACCAGCCGAACGGACGAGCAGTGCACCCTGACCCGGGCGAAGCTCAATGTTGTGGATAACAGTACCCACAGGGATGTTTGCAAGAGGAAGAGCATTACCTACTTCAGGCACTGCGTCGGCTCCTGACATCAGTGTGGCACCAACCTCAAGTCCGTTTGGAGCAATAATATAACGTTTTTCACCATCAGCATAATAGAGAAGCGCAATGCGAGCAGAACGGTTAGGATCATACTCGATTGTCTTCACTACTGCTGGAACACCATCTTTCTCTCGCTTGAAGTCGATCAGACGATACTTCTTCTTGTGACCGCCACCAATGTAGCGAACGGTCATCTTACCGGTGTTGTTTCGACCGCCGGTAGAACGTTTACCGTAAACGAGAGACTTCTCTGGCACGGATGCAGTAATTTCCTCGAACGTGCCAATAATCTTGTGTCTTTGACCGGGTGTAACCGGCTTAAATTTACGTACTGCCATTTCTTATTATTGAATATTGCTATAAAAATCAATAGTGTCGCCCTCTTTCAGAGTGACGATTGCTTTTTTCCATGCGTTCTTCTGACCTCTAATCAGGCCAGCCTTGGTGTAGCGTGATGAACGCTTACCAGCGTAACGCATCGTGTTAACGTCTAATACTGTAACATTATAGAGACTCTCGACCTCGTTCTTAATCTCGAGCTTGTTAGCCTCGGGGCGAACGACAAAGCCATACTTAGGTGTAGCCACCTTTGTAATCTCCTGGCCCTTGTTCTTGCCAGCCTTCGGAGTGAAGGTCTTGTCCACAGAAGACTTGTCTGTAATCTTGGTCATCTTCTCAGTGACCAATGGTTTGATGATAAATGCCATTTCTTTTGTCTCCTAATTATTTATTTAAGATTCCGTCGATTGTCTTCAGCGAATTCTCAGTTACAACAAGCACATCTGCATTCAAAACATTGTACGAATTGAGCAGTGCTGCAAGCGTAATTTTGGTGCGCTGCAAGTTACGAGCTGACAAATATACATTTTTATTTGCTTCTGGCAAAACAAAAAGCGATTTCTTGCCCTCAACTTTAAGATTTTTAGAGATATTTACAAAATCTTTAGTCTTTGGAGCCTCCATATTGAAGTCTTCAACAACAATAATGGCATTTTCCTGAGCCTTGTATGACAAAGCACTCTTACGAGCAAGAACTTTTACTTTTTTGTTCAACTTAAAGCGATAGTCGCGTGGTTTCGGACCGAATACACGTCCACCACCTACGAGCACTGGAGAGTTGATATCACCGCGACGTGCACCGCCGCCACCCTTCTGACGACCAAGCTTGCGTGTAGAACCGGCGTGCTCACTTCTCTCCTTTGACTTTGCTGTACCCTGACGCTGGTTGGCGAGGTACTGTTTAACGTCCAAATAAAGAACGTGGTCATTGGGTTCGATACCGAAAACTGCCTCATTCAGAGTCACCTTTCTTCCGGTCTCCTGGCCATTGATATTTAATACGCTAATTTCCATTTACTTCTTGATTAAAACGGTTGAACCATTGCAACCAGCAACACTACCCTTCACGAGAATGAGATTATGCTCCGGTATAACTTTTAAAACTTTGAGGTTCTGGGTTGTAACTCTGTCACCACCCATGTGGCCACCCATGCGCATTCCCTTGAACACCTTTGCAGGGTAAGAACATGCACCGATAGATCCCGGCTTGCGGGCGCGGTCGTCCTGACCGTGAGTGCTCTGACCTACACCACCGAATCCATGACGCTTCATAACGCCCTGGAATCCCTTACCTTTGGATGTTCCAACAACGTCAACGAACTCAGTTCCTTCGAAGATGTTTACTGTGATAGTGTCACCGAGGTTATACTCCTCGTCAAACTTGAACTCGGCCAAGTGGCGCTTTGGTGTTGTACCAGCCTTCTTGAAAACTCCCTGCATAGGCTTGGTAGTGTTCTTCTCCTTTGCCTCGCCGAAAGCCAACTGAAGAGCCTTGTAACCGTCGGTCTCGACGGTCTTTACCTGTGTTACAACACAAGGACCAGCTTCGATAACAGTGCACGGTACATTCTTACCGTCGGCACTGAAAACGGATGTCATTCCGATTTTTCTTCCAATTAATCCTGGCATTTCAATTTAAATTAAAAATTAGACTATACTTTGATTTCTACTTCAACACCGCTCGGAAGCTCAAGCTTCATAAGAGCGTCAACTGTCTTTGCTGTTGAGCTGTAGATATCGATCAGACGCTTGTAGTCTGAAAGCTGGAACTGCTCGCGAGCCTTCTTGTTGACGAAGGTTGAACGGTTAACTGTGTAGATACGCTTGTGTGTTGGCAATGGAATAGGACCGCTGATGATAGCTCCTGTAGCCTTTACTGCCTTCACAATCTTTTCTGCTGACTTGTCAACGAGGGTGTGGTCGTATGACTTCAGCTTGATTCTGATTTTCTGACTCATTGTTTTATTAATAATTATGTAATTGTTAATATATATGAGGAAGTGGTACGCCACTTAAGAGTCATTCGCTAAGCGACGCCACACTCCTCTAAATATTCATTTTTATACGAGATCTGCACGACCCTTAACCTCCTCGAGTACAGCCTTGGCGATTGCACTTGAGAGTGGTGCGTGGTGATCGTACTCCATTGAACTGGTAGCACGTCCAGAAGTGATTGTACGGAGAGCAGTTACATAACCGAACATCTCTGACAGAGGAACCTGGGCCTTAACGACACGGGCACCGCTACGAGCCTCTTCCATACCCTCAACCTGGCCACGGCGCTTGTTCAAGTCACCGATCACATCACCCATGTTTTCTTCAGGAGTGATAACCTCGAGCTTCATGATTGGCTCCATAAGAACAGGACCTGCCTTTACACAAGCGTTCTTGTAAGCGTTAAGAGCAGCAAGCTCAAATGAGAGCTGGTCAGAGTCAACGGGGTGGAAAGAACCGTCAAGAAGAGTAACCTTCAGGCTGTCCATAGGATAACCACCGAGAATACCATTCTTCATCGCGTTCTCAAAGCCCTTCTGTACTGAAGGAATGAACTCCTTAGGCACATTACCACCCTTAACCTCGTTGATGAACTGGAGACCGCCTTCCTTGAAGTCCTCATCCACTGGTCCAACATTAACGATGATGTCGGCGAACTTACCACGACCACCCGACTGCTTCTTATAAACCTCACGGAGGTTAACAGTCTTAGTGATGGCCTCTTTATAATTAACCTGAGGCTTACCCTGGTTACATTCAACCTTGAACTCACGCTTCAGACGGTCGATAATGATATCGAGGTGAAGCTCACCCATACCAGAGATAATGGTCTGGCCACTCTGCTCGTCGGTACGAACGGTGAATGTTGGGTCTTCTTCTGCAAGTTTAGCAAGACCATTGTCCAGTTTGGCAATGTCAGCCTGACTCTTAGGCTCAACTGCAATTGAAATCACAGTGTCTGGGAATGACATTGACTCAAGAACGATAGGATGTGCCTCGTCGCAGAGTGTATCACCAGTACGGATATCCTTGAAACCTACACCTGCACCGATATCACCAGCATCAATTGACTCCATAGGAATTTCCTTGTTTGAGTTCATCTGGAAAAGACGGCTGATACGCTCCTTCTTACCCGAACGTGAGTTGAACACGTAAGAACCAGCTTCAACCTTACCAGAATAAACGCGGAAGAATACCAGACGTCCCATATATGGGTCGGTAGCAATTTTGAACGCAAGTGCTGAGGTAGGATCGCTCTCGCTCGGCTTACGTGTCTCTTCCTCCTCTGTGTCAGGGTTTGTACCCTTGATGCTCTCAATGTCGAGAGGTGAAGGAAGGAAAGCACATACATAGTCGAGCAGTGGCTGCACACCCTTATTCTTGTATGAAGAACCGCAAATCATAGGAGTGCACTCCATAGCTACGGTACCCTTACGAATAGCAGAGATAATTTCTGCCTCGGTGATTGAATCGGGATCATCGAAATACTTCTCCATGATAGCCTCGTCATACTCGGCAGCAGCTTCGAGAAGTTTTCCTCTCCACTCGTCACACTCATCCTGAAGATCGGCAGGGATTTCCTCTACATCATATTCAGCGCCCATTGTCTCATCGTGCCAAAGGATAGCCTTCATTTTGATGAGGTCAACCACACCCTTGAAATTCTCCTCAGCACCGATAGGCACCTGAAGAACGACGGGGTTGGCACCAAGGATATCCTTCATCTGCTGAACAGTTTCGAAGAAGTCAGCACCCGAACGGTCCATCTTATTTACATAACCGATACGGGGAACATTATACTTGTCAGCCTGACGCCATACAGTTTCTGACTGAGGCTGCACACCGTCAGCAGCAGAATATGTAGCAACGGCTCCGTCAAGAACACGCAGAGAACGCTCAACCTCAGCTGTGAAGTCAACGTGTCCCGGAGTGTCAATCAAGTTAATCTTGAACTGCTTTCCTTCGTATGTCCAATTACAAGTAGTAGCTGCAGATGTGATAGTGATACCACGCTCCTGCTCCTGAGCCATCCAGTCCATGGTGGCAGCACCATCATGAACCTCACCAATCTTGTGAGTCTTACCTGTATAGAACAAGATACGCTCAGATGTGGTTGTCTTACCGGCATCGATGTGAGCCATGATACCGATGTTACGAGTCAAATGTAAATCGCGGTTTGCCATTTTCTTTTTACCTTATTTCGTTAAATTAGAATCTAAAGTGAGCAAATGCGCGGTTAGCCTCGGCCATACGGTGCATATCCTCCTTGCGCTTGAATGCGCCACCCTGATTGTTGAAAGCATCCATAATCTCAGCAGCGAGCTTGTCTGACATAGACTTGCCAGAACGCTTACGTGCGAAACTGATCATGTTCTTCATTGAAATACTCTCCTTGCGGTCCGGACGAATTTCAGTCGGAACCTGGAAGGTAGCACCACCGATACGGCGGCTCTTCACCTCAACCTGAGGAGTAATGTTATCAAGAGCTGTCTTCCATATTTCGAGGGCAGACTTCTCTTCATTGCTCATCTTAGCCTTAACAGTGTCAAGGGCATTGTAGAAAATCTCGTATGAAATCGACTTCTTGCCGTCATACATGAGATGATTAACGAACTTTGAGACCTTCTGGTCGTTGAAGACGGGATCCGGAAGGATAACCCTCTTCTTTGGTTTTGCTTTTCTCATTTTTGTTTTTAATGATGTATTTGACTGGGGCTGTTCATTTATGTTCTTCAACGCACACTCTTGTACATTTACTCAACCTTTATATAACAATCTCTCCAGCAAAACTAAATTAATAAATATTTTATGTCCTGTCGGCTTATAACCTTCTCCGGTTATTACTTCTTAGCCTTTGGACGCTTAGCGCCATACTTTGAACGACGCTGTGTACGGTTGGCGACACCTGCGGTATCAAGTGTACCACGTACGATGTGATAACGTACACCAGGGAGGTCCTTAACACGACCACCACGAACTAACACGATTGAGTGCTCCTGCAAGTTGTGTCCCTCTCCGGGGATGTAAGAGTTAACCTCTTTCTGATTTGTCAGACGCACACGGGCAACTTTACGCATTGCCGAATTAGGCTTCTTAGGTG
>CAMBOI010000031.1 GCA_945869265.1 uncultured Prevotella sp.
TTGATGAGGAGTACAAGGAAGACATCTTCGTAGGCTATCGCTGGGCTGACCAGCATAAGCTGACACCTCTTTTCCCATTCGGACACGGCTTGAGCTATACAACCTTTGAGTATGGCAAGGCAAAGATAGAGGCTTGTGATGCATCGCTTCAGTCTACAGTCAGCAATGCCGCAAACCAGTCTGCGGATATTCCTCTTTATAAAGTCCGCCTTACACTTCGCAACACGGGCGCGCGCTCAGGTGCGGAGACTGTGCAGCTGTATATCCGTGATATGAAATCATCGGTAGTCCGTCCAGTAAAAGAACTGAAAGATTTCCGGAAGGTGGTTCTGGAACCAGGCGAGACTCGTGAAGTGGAATTCAGCATTACCCGCCAGCAACTGAGTTTCTATGATGATGTTAGAGGCGAGTGGATAGCAGAGCCCGGAAAGTTCGAGGCATGGATTGGCTCCTCTGCTTCGGATATAAAGTCGAAGGTGCCGTTTGTGTTGAGATGAGTATTTAATGATGTAAGTTTATGTAAAAATATTAAATATTATTTTGGTGTGACGAGATAATTTGATATTTTTGCAAAAGAATAACTAAAGACCTATGAAAAGAATTTCTGTGATTACGGCAGCCTTGCTTGCTGCTTTGTCGGTATCAGCCCAGAAATTACCGATGAGAGAATATGTTGACAACCTGATGTCGAAAATGACATTGGATGAGAAGATAGGGCAGTTGAATCTTCTTCCGGGAGGTGACGTTACTACGGGTGCCGTTATGAACAGTCCTTTGGCACAGCTTGCTGCCGAAGGCAAGCTTGGTGCCGTGTTGAACTTCAAGGGACAGGATAAAGTTCGTGAGCTTCAGGCGGTGGCTGTAAAGAAAAGCCGGCTTGGCATTCCGTTGCTTATAGGTCTTGATGTCATCCATGGCAACCAAACAGTCTTCCCAATACCTTTGGCACAGTCGTGCTCATGGGATCTTGCTGCTATTGAGGAAGGTGCCCGCATCGCTGCCAAGGAGGCTACGGCGCAAGGCATCAACTGGGTGTACAGCCCCATGGTGGACATTTCTGTGGAGCCACGCTGGGGACGTGTGGCCGAGGGCGCTGGTGAGGATCCTTATCTTGGAAGCCGTGTTGCCGAAGCACTGGTGCGTGGCTATCAGGGTAACTATGGCAAAGAGAACGCCATGGCCTGTGTAAAGCATTTTGCTCTTTATGGTGCTGCTGAGGCAGGTCGTGACTATAATACCGTAGACATGAGCCGTGTGAGGATGTTCAACCAGTATCTCCCTCCCTATAAGGCTGCTGCCGATGCTGGTGCAGGCTCGTTCATGTCGTCGTTCAATGTTGTTGACGGCATTCCGGCTACGTGCAACCGCTGGCTGCTTACCGACCTTCTGCGTGACAGGTGGTCATATGATGGTTTCGTGGTTACTGACTACGGATCGATAGGTGAGGCTTGCATTCATGGTCTTGGGGATTTATCTACGACAAGCGAGCTGGCAATAAAGGCTGGCACTGATATGGACATGTGCTCGAAGGCGTTCATAGACAAGCTACGCGGCCTTGTTGAGAGTGGGCGTGTAGGTATGGACGATATAGACCGTGCATGCCGTAGGGTGCTTGAGGCAAAATACAAGCTTGGCCTCTTTGCAGCCCCATACCGCTTCTGTGAGCCAAAGCGCCTGAAGACGGACCTCTATACCGAAGAACATAGAATGGCAGCAAGGGAAATGGCTGCCAAGACGTTTGTACTTCTAAAAAATGAAGAAACATCGGTCGGCGGCCGAAGGGAAAGCCAATGTTCGCCTGTTCTTCCTCTGAAAAAGCAAGGAAAGATTGCCCTTATAGGTCCTCTTGCTGACAACCGTACCAATATGGTCGGTTGTTGGTCTACCGCCGATACCCCAGAGCTGTATTCAACATTGAAGGAGGCTATGGAACGTGCCGTTGGCGACAAGGCTCAGGTGGCCTTTGCCCAGGGATGCAATATCTATGCAGATGAGGCTACACAGAATGGAGCATCTTTCGGTCGCCACATACCACGTGTTGACGATGCTCAGGCTAAGGCAGAGGCTTTGCGTGTGGCAGCTGATGCTGATGTCATTGTTTGCGCAATGGGTGAGATGGCCGAGATGAGCGGTGAAAGCTCGTCACGTACAGATCTTACGCTTCCTGACGTGCAGATGGCTTTGCTGAAAGACCTTGTTGCTACAGGTAAGCCTGTTGTGCTGCTCAACTTCTCTGGTCGTCCAACCATTATGTCGTGGGAAGCTGAGAATGTAACGGCCATAATGAACGTGTGGTTTGGTGGCTCTGAGACAGGTGATGCCATCTGTGATGTGCTCTTCGGTGAGAAGTCACCATCTGGCCGTCTGACCATGACAATGCCAAAAACGCTCGGTCAGATACCTATCTATTATAACCATCTCAACACAGGCCGGCCTGTACCAGCAGGAACGCCGGTATTCCGTAAATATCAGAGCAACTATATCGACGAGCGCAATGAGCCACTCTATCCCTTTGGCTATGGATTGAGCTACACCACGTTTGAGTATGGGAAGCCCCAGTTGAGTGGCACAACGATGCAGGCCGATGGCAAGATTACCCTTACGGTCAACGTGAAGAACACTGGCAAGTATGATGCTGACGAGGTGGTTCAGCTTTACATCCGTGACTTGGCAGCTTCCATCAGTCGTCCTGTCAAGGAGTTGAAGGGCTTCGAACGTATATCGCTCAAGGCAGGAGAGAGTCGTGATGTAACCTTTGATATTAACGTTGACATGCTGAAGTTCTACAACAGCGACTTGCAGTATGTGGCAGAGCCTGGCGACTTCGAGGTGATGGTCGGTGCTAATAGTCGTGACGTACAGACCTTGAAATTCACATTGCAATAATAAACTATGCGATGTTTGTTAACCCTTTTGATGTCGGTAGTGTCATTTTATGTGTTTGCTGACAATGAAGAACTTTACCGAAGCCTGGACGAAGCAATCGTCCAGGCTCCGGACTTTGTGAAGAAACGCGAACAGCGGATTGATGTTATCAAGCAGCGACTTCAAAACGTTGCAAATGATGAGGAACGTTATCTGCTGACGTGCAATCTCTTTAATGAATATATGCCATACAAGAGCGATTCTGCCGCAAAGTATATCTATGAAGCAATTCTTCTTGCCGAGAAAAGAGGCAACAAGTCGCAATTGTGTCATACGCGTTCTCTATTGGCTTTCCTTTGCTCGTCAACAGGACAGTATGTCGAGTCAAAGCAAATTCTTGACTCCACAGATATCTCAGGTGTTGACAGAGAGGCACTTGGACAATTCTATAAGTCGCTTGCACATGTATATGGCGAGATGGCATATTATAGCAATATCCCCAAGCTGAAGAACGAATTCTTTGCAAAACAGGATGAATATACTGAAAAAATATATGAGACACTCCCTCCGTCCCACGATTTCTACCTACAGTGTAAGGAGCAGGAGTGCTATAAAAAAGGAGATATAGAAGGAGCCCTTCGCTACAACGACAAGCGACTGGAAAATGTCAGTCCCGACAGTCATGAGTTTGCTATTGTGGCATTCTATCGCACTATGGATCTCCGTATGGCGGGAAGGCCAAAGGAGGCGCTGTCATGGCTTACCAAGTCTGCCATCTGTGACGTCCACAATGCAGTGATGGACCAAGGCTCGTTGTGGGAGCTTGCCAATCTGCTTGCTCAGGAAGGACAGCTTGAGCGTGCCCGCGTATATATCAATTTTGCATGGGAATGTGCCAATACTTATAGCACTCACATGCGTAGTTGGCAGATTTCCCCTATACTGTCGAGTATCGACCGGCAATATCAGAATGAGATAGAGCATACTAACTCTATGCTGACAAACATGACAATTGCGGTAAGCATTCTATTGCTCATCCTTGCGGTATTGCTCCTGTATGAATATCGCCGTCGTCGCCAGTTGAAGGAAGCACATAATGAGTTGAGCAAAAAGAATGCTCAGACGAAGAATCTTAACGACGAACTTCTTCAAGCTAATCTCGCGCTTGACGACACCAACCGACAGTTGAAGACCCTTATCAGTCAGCTTAATGAGCAGACAAGGGTTAAGGAGGTGTATGTAGGACGCTTCATGAGTTTATGTTCCGACTATATTGATAAGATTGATGATTTTCGTAAGCGTGTTAACCGTATGGTTAAGGGGCGTGAATACGAGGAGCTATATCGATTGACAAAATCCACCGACATGAAGTCGCAGGAGATAGATGACCTATGTGCCAATTTCGATAACGCCTTCCTTCATCTATTCCCCAATTTTGTTGCTGACTTCAATAATCTTCTTATTCCAGAGGAACGTATGGAGGTGCCGGGAGAATACAAGTTGAACACCACTTTGCGCATCTTTGCTCTCATCAGACTTGGTATTGAGGATAGTTCGAAGATTGCCAAGTTCTTGCATTATTCCGTAAATACGATCTATAACTATAGGGCTCGTGTCAAGAGTATTGCTGTCACTCATAGGGATGATTTTGAAGTGAGAGTGAAACAGATAGGTATGTAATATGCCTCAATAATCACAAAAAAACTTAATATTCCGTGCAAAGTTACGTATTTATAGAAATATAATGTAACTTTGCACAGAATATACGTTTAGTAACAACAACAACCAATAAAAGAAATATGAAAAAGAAACTCACAAAGGTGCTCGTACTCGGTTCGGGTGCACTAAAAATCGGACAGGCAGGAGAGTTTGACTACTCGGGTTCGCAGGCATTGAAAGCTCTGCGCGATGAGGGTATATCATCAGTGCTTGTCAATCCGAACATTGCCACTATCCAGACATCTGAAGGTATTGCCGACAAGGTGTATTTCCTTCCTGTGAACACCCACTTCGTCACAGAGATTATCCGCAAGGAACGTCCGGATGGTATCTTGTTGGCTTTCGGTGGACAGACAGCGCTCAACTGCGGAACTGAACTTTATCAGAATGGAACACTCAAAGAGTTTGGTGTCGAGGTATTAGGTACGTCGGTTGAGGCTATCATGAACACCGAGGATCGTGACCTCTTCGTGCGTAAGCTCAATGAGAAGGAACTGAAGACACCGGTGAGTCAGGCGGTGGAGAATATGGAGGATGCTCTTGCTGCAGCCAATCGTATTGGATTCCCTGTAATGATTCGTTCGGCATACGCCTTGGGAGGTCTAGGTTCGGGTATCTGCCGCAATGAGGCTGCTTTCCGCGAATTGGCAGGAAGCGCATTCACCTTTGCCCCGCAGATTCTTGTAGAGGAGTCGCTAAAGGGATGGAAGGAGATTGAGTTTGAGGTAATCCGCGATGCCAACGACCACTGCTTTACCGTGGCTTCGATGGAAAACTTCGACCCGCTCGGAATACATACCGGTGAGTCGATTGTTGTGGCTCCCACATGTTCGCTCACTGATGAGCAGGTGAAGATGCTTCAGGAGATTTCAATCCGTTGCGTGCGCCACCTTGAGATAGTGGGTGAGTGCAATATCCAGTTTGCCTTCAATGCAATTACTAATGACTATCGTATCATCGAGGTAAACGCCCGTCTGTCGCGTTCTTCCGCCCTTGCTTCCAAGGCAACAGGTTATCCTCTCGCTTTTGTTGCTGCAAAGATTGCCCTTGGTTATACCCTCGACCAGATTGGTGAGATGGGAACCCCCAACTCGGCATACGTAGCTCCGCAGCTCGACTATATGATATGCAAGATTCCCCGTTGGGACTTGACCAAGTTTGCCGGAGTGAGCCGTCTTATCGGTTCGTCGATGAAGTCGGTTGGCGAGATTATGGCAATAGGTCGCTCGTTTGAGGAGATGATACAGAAGGGATTGCGCATGATTGGTCAGGGAATGCACGGATTTGTGGGTAACGACCACACCCGTTTCGACAATCTCGACGACGAACTGCAGAACCCCACCGACTTGCGTATCTTTGCTATCGCTCAGGCTCTCGAAGAGGGATATACCGTGGAGCGCATCGAGGAATTGACCAAGATTGACGTGTGGTTCTTGGAGCGTCTGAAGCATATCGTTGACATCAAGCACGAACTACAGAAGTATAACTCGCTCGAAGAACTGCCCGACACCCTGCTTAAGGAGGCAAAGATTGCGGGATTCTCCGACTTCCAGATTAGCCGTTTCGTGCTGAAGCCTAAGTCGGGCAATATGGAGAAGGAGAACGCACAGGTGCGCCGTCATCGCAAGAGCCGTGGCATACTGCCCGCAGTGAAGCGCATCAACACTGTGGCTAGCGAGCATCCTGAGTTGACTAATTATCTGTATATGACTTACGCCGTGAGCGACTCCGATATCGATTTCTACAAGAATCAGAAGTCGGTGGTGGTGCTTGGCTCAGGTGCATACAGAATCGGTTCGTCGGTAGAGTTCGACTGGTGTTCGGTGAATGCCGTGAATACAGCCCGCAAACTTGGATATAAGTCGATAATGATAAACTATAACCCTGAGACAGTATCTACCGACTATGACATGTGCGACCGTCTATACTTCGACGAACTGTCGTTGGAGCGTGTGCTCGACATCATCGACTTGGAGCAGCCTAAGGGAGTAGTGGTGAGTGTGGGAGGACAGATACCCAACAACCTCGCCATGCGTCTGCACAACTATGGAGTGCCTATCCTCGGTACATCCCCAATAGACATCGACCGTGCGGAAAACCGCGACAAGTTCTCGGCAATGCTCGACCGCCTGGGTATCGACCAACCGGCATGGCGCGCCCTCACTTCTTTCGACGATATCAAGAGTTTCGTGGAGCAAGTGGGATTCCCCGTACTCGTGCGTCCGTCATATGTGCTCTCGGGAGCGGCGATGAACGTATGCCACAGTTACGACGAATTGGAGCGTTTCCTCGCTATGGCAACAGAGGTGAGCAAGGAATTCCCCGTGGTGGTTTCACAGTTTATGCAGGAGACAAAGGAGATAGAGTTTGACGCCGTAGCCGACAAGGGCGAGGTGATAGAATATGCCATTTCCGAGCATATCGAGTATGCTGGAGTTCACTCTGGCGATGCCACCATGGTGTTCCCTGCACAGAACATCTACTTTTCCACTATCCGTCGCATTAAGAAGATTTCACGCCGTATAGCCAAGGAGTTGAACATCAGTGGTCCGTTTAATATTCAGTATCTTGCCAAGGGTAGCGACATCAAGGTTATTGAGTGCAACCTGCGTGCATCCCGCTCATTTCCCTTCGTCAGCAAGATTCTCAAGCGCAACTTCATCGATACTGCCACCCGCATCATGCTCGACGCCCCATACGAGCGTCCCGACAAGAGCGAGTTTGACATCGACCGCATCGGAGTGAAGGCTTCGCAGTTCTCGTTTGCCCGTCTGCAGAATGCCGACCCAGTGCTTGGTGTTGATATGTCATCAACTGGTGAGGTGGGATGTCTTGGAGATGATTTCAATGAGGCATTGCTAAATGCGATGATTGCCACCGGATATAACATCCCCGGCAAGAACATCCTCGTGTCATCTGGCGGATTGAAGGGCAAGGTGGATCTGCTTGAGCCAATCAAGCAGTTGGAGAAATCAGGATATGCCATCTTCGCCACTGACGGCACTGCCAAGTTCCTTAAGGAGAACGGAGTGAATGCCTCCGTGGTGTCATGGCCTGATGAAGACGGTGAGAACAAGGTGATGGACATGATTGCCGACCATAAGTTTGACCTCATCATCAATGTGCCGAAGAACCAGACGAAGCGCGAGCTCACCAATGGCTATCGCATCCGTCGTGGTGCCATCGACCACAATATTCCCCTGATGACCAACGTGCGCCTTGCCAAGGCATTCATCGAGGCCTTCTGCTCGATGAAGCTCGAGGACATCAAGATCAAGAGCTGGCAGGAGTATAACGCCTAAAAGACTTGTTTGTATCTCAAATAAATGGGATATGAAACGTAGTTAAAAGTATATGTTACAATTTTGGGGTGCAAAGTCGGGAATTATTCCTAACTTTGCACCCTGAATATTTAATGTAACATGTAATATTGATTATGACAAAAGGAAAAACTAACTTTTTACGCTGTATGGCTACTGCCGCAGCAATGGCACTGCCCATTATCAGCGGGGCTCAGAACCCTATCGTGCAAACTTGGTTTACGAGCGACCCTGCACCAATGGTGGATGGCGACCGTATGTATTTATATACAGGCCATGACGAAGATGGTGCCGACTTCTTCTGGATGTATGAGTGGAGGGCATATTCAACAACGGATATGGCAAACTGGACAGACCACGGTTCGCTCATGTCGCTCGACACCTTCTCGTGGGCTGATGACAGGGCATGGGCAGCACAAACCATCAAGCGCAATGGCAAGTATTATTGGTATATCTGTGCCCATTCAAAACTGTCGGGCGGTATGGCGATAGGCGTAGCAGTAGCTGACTCTCCAACTGGACCGTTCAAGGATGCGCTCGGCAAACCGCTCTTTGACAACGGAAAGTGGGACAATATTGACCCAACGGTATTGATTGACGATGACGGACAGGCTTATCTCTATTGGGGTAATCCTAATGTATATGTCGCAAAACTCAATGAAGACATGGTGTCGTTCACGGGTGAAGTGACCATGATGGAGCAAACCGAAGAAGGATTCGGTGCACCGCAGATGAATAAGCGTGTGAAAGGCAAGAAATACAAGGACTGCTATACTGAAGGACCATGGATTACCAAGCGCAACGGTAAGTATATGTTGCTCTATGCCGCAGGTGGAGTGCCCGAACATATTGCATATTCAATAAGCGACACACCGGTGGGACCATGGAAGTACATGGGACCGATAATGCCACTTGAAGATACTAAGTCGTTCACTAACCATTGCGGTGTGGCTGACTATAAGGGACATTCATATTTCTTCTATCACACAGGTAAGTTGCCTGGTGGCGGTGGTTTCGGAAGAAGTGCTGCCGTAGAGGAGTTTAAGTATAATGCCGATGGCACATTCCCCATCATCCACCATACCGACAAGGGTGTTGATCCCATTGGCAAACTCAATCCTTTCCAACGAGTCGAGGCCGAGACAATGGCATTCTCATGTGGTGTGAAGTCGGAGCAGAACGCCAAGGACGGTGTGTATATTACAGAGATACACAATGGAGATTATATAAAGGTGCGCGAGGTGGATTTTAGCAAACAGCCCCGATTCTTCTCAGCTTCCGTGGCAAGCGGTATGCGCGGTGGAGTGATGGAACTTCATCTCGACAGTATCAAGGGTGATAAGATAGCTGAGATAAAGATTGGCAACACTGGCGGATGGGAGAACTGGACATTCGTAAAAGCAGAGATAGAGAAGAACGTCAGTGGCACCCGTGACCTCTACTTCGTATTCAAGGGAGAGAAGGGCGTAAAACTGATAAATTTCAACTGGTGGCAGTTTACAGATGGTTCTGAGATGAGAGCCAATAAGGCAGGACTCATACCTTCAGAAACTAATCTTCCTGGTTCCGACTCTCCCTCACTTGATATGGAAAACCGTGCCCACTTCACCATATTTGCTCCCAAGACAAGTAGCATCGTAGTGGATGTAGCCGGAAAGAAATATCCGATGGAAAAGGATATCCACGGAGTATGGACATGTGTGACCGACCCTCTTGTTGTGGGTAATCACTATTACTTCCTCGAAGTGGATGGGTTTAGAGTGTCCGACCCCAATACATACACTATCTTTGGTTGCAGTCGTATGGCAAGCCAGATAGAGGTGGCTGAAGGAACGGAAGGCGATTACTATCGTCCTCAGATGGGTGTGGCAAAGGGTCAGGTGCGCTCGGTGGAATACTATTCCGAGAGTCAGAAACAGTGGCGTCGTGCTATGGTATATACACCAGCCGAATATGAAACATCCAAGAAAAAATATCCTGTTCTATATCTGCAGCATGGAATGGCAGAGGACGAGACAGGATGGAGCACCCAGGGTCGCATGAACCATATTATGGACAACCTGATTGCTTCGGGAGAGTGTGAACCGATGATCGTAGTTATGGAGAGCGGCGATATTGAAGTAGGCTTTTCTCCACGTCGAGGAAAGAATGTTGAGGAACAAAGAATGCAGTATGGCGCATCGTTCTATACCGTGATTTTAGAAGACCTTATCCCCATGGTAGAGAAGACATTCCGCTGCAAGACAGGTCGAGAGAACCGTGCCATGGCAGGATTGTCGTGGGGTGGATTCCAGACATTCAACGTCGTTCTTCCACATCTCGACAAGTTCGCATATCTCGGTACATTTAGCGGTGCCCTCTTCGGTATCGACGTGAAGACATGCTTTGACGGCGTATTCCAGGATGCTGATAAGTTTAACAAACAAGTGAAGTATTTCTTCATGGGTTGTGGTAGCGAAGAGAACTTCGGAACAGAGAAGATGACCACCGACCTCAAGTCGATGGGTATCAACGTAGAATTCTACGTGTCTCCCGGCACTCATCACGAGTGGCTCACTTGGAGACGCTGTCTAAGGCAATATTTGCCGCATCTTTTCAAGAAATAATAGAGAAACGGGGATTTATTTCCCCGTTTTTCATTTTTCTCCGACTTATTCTTTGTCGTTTCATATAAAATGATTACCTTTGTGCCATAATCTAAAAACTGCCCATTACGATATGAAAAGGTATTTCTTTACTACACTAACTGTGATGTGTGTGCTTGTCATGATGGCTGCACCAAAGAAGAGTCGAGAGAGAATGACATTCGACCGAAACTGGTCGTTCCGCCTTTGCAAGGATCATGCAGAGGTGAAAATTGTGCTTGCCGAACTCGGTATAAAAGACCTGAGACTCGGTGAAACCAAGGCAAAAGTTCAAAAAAACAAGGTGACGGATGACACCGAACCCGAACAGGCCCAGGTTACGGCAAGTGAGGTGACTTCGGCAACGGTGCAATCTGCCTATGGCAATAAGGAATTTCGCTCAGTATCTGTGCCCCACGACTGGAGCATAGAGTTGCCGTTCGACCCGCAGATGGGTGGCTCTGCCGGTTATCTTGCCGGTGGACAGGGCATATATGTCAAGAACTTCATCCTGCCTGCATCAGTCAAAAATCGTCGTTTGTCCATCACCTTCGATGGTGTGTATCATCGTGCCACAGTGTGGCTCAACGGGCATCGGCTTGGACATCATGTCTATGGATATACAGGCTTTTCATTTGATATTACACCTTATATTAATATAAAGGGAGGAAACCGCCTCGTTGTGCATGTAGATAGGGAGGAACAATCCAGATGGTACACCGGTTCGGGTATCTATCGCCATGTGTGGCTCACTGCCACTGGGGCAACAAGGGTGAAGGAGAACGGCATCTTTGTCATTGCCAAGACCGATGGCAATGTGGAAGTAAACACCGAGTTGGTCGGTGGAGAGGGCAAGATTTCCCATACGATTTATGACAATAAGGGGAAAAAGGTCGCCTCATCCTCTTCATCCAAATTAATGGTGAATAATCCCCAGTTGTGGAGCTGCGATTCGCCTGTTATGTACACCCTTGTCACTACCGTAAAGGATGCCAAGGGTAGGGTGAGCGATGAGGTATCTACTCCATTTGGATTCCGCGACATCCGCTTTGATGCCAACACGGGATTCTGGCTCAACGGTAAGAACATGAAACTCAAGGGTATGTGCCTGCATCAGGATGCCGGCAGCTTAGGTGTTGCCGTGCCCGATGAGGTGTGGCTCCGTCGCCTTAAGGCCCTCAAGGGTATAGGATGCAATTCCATTCGTTGTTCCCACAATCCTCCCTCGCCGGAGTTTCTTACTATATGTGACACAATCGGACTGCTTGTTCTCGATGAGGCTTTCGACAAATGGAAGTCGGGATATTACGAACCGTTCTATGACGAGAATGCTCATAATGACATTGCCGATATGGTGCTGCGCGACAGGAATCATCCATCGGTGATAGTATGGAGTATCGGTAATGAGGTGAGTGAGGCATGGAAAACGGATGATGAGGGAGTGAACCGTGCTCGTGAACTCAATGACATTGTGAAGAAGCTCGACCCCACACGACCTACGATGGTGGCGTGTCAGCAGGGCTTTGAGGATAAGTTTGGCGAGGTGACCGACCTTGTAGGATACAACTATCTTGAAAACCGTATGATAGCCGACCACAAGCGCCATCCCAACCGTAAGATGTTTGTGGCAGAGGCATTTGTGTATTATTCCGGATTGAGAGAGGCAGTGGTAAGAGACTTTGTAGAATATAATCCGTGGAACTATGTCAGGGATAATGATTTTATTGCCGGTTCGTTTGTATGGGCAGGAGTGGATTATCTTGGTGAGTCATCTCCATGGCCCGCAAAGGGATGGTGCTCATGCCCATTCGACATGACTCTGAAAGAACGTCCGCAGGCTGCCTACTATCATCCCGCATGGAATCCCGAGAAGGACTATCTCAAACTCGTTGTTAGGGACAACTGTTTCGACCAGGCTATAGGCACCGACCACTGGCAGTATCCTCCAATGGCAGATACATGGGATTTGCCTTATACCGACTCCCGTTGCGTGGAGGTGAGATGTTATACCACCTGCGACTCCGTGCAGTTCTTCTTCCCGATGTGGAGTAATCCCCAATTGCCGCTTAAGCCTCGTGTCACAGCCGATTATCCCGACAACTGCATAACAATCCAGTTGCCGGCACGCCAGGGCAAGGTGCTTGCTGTGGGATATAAGGATGGTAAGGAGGTGATGCGCGACTCGCTCATCAACCATGGCCCTGTGGCAGATGTGCGGCTCGATGCCGACTATACTACATTGTCGCCTATAGCATCCGATTTCTCGATGGAAACGGCGAAAAATACAGTTAGCCATATTCGTCTTACTCTCGTTGACAAGGAAGGACGCATACAGCAGATGCAACCTCGAAAATTCCGTGTGGAGGTGGAAGGACCTATTCGTCTTCTTGGTGTGGAGACAGGTGACATGAGGCGCAAGGAGTCATGGCGCACCACCGAACTCAATACCTATTTCGGTGAGGGACTCGTAAGACTGCAATCCACCGAAAAGAGAGGGAAAGCCATTGTTAAGATACATGTAGATGGCTTCGAAAAGCCTTTTATCAAGGAATTGATGATACAATGAAACATATTCAGTGATTTATGATACATTTTTGTAGTTTTTTCTCGGAAAAAAGCCGTAATTTTGCAGACGTTATCCGATAATAACCGAAATAGGCAAGAGAAAACAACAAGAATGTATCATAATAATGAAGAAACTATTTACCTTATTTATCTCACTGTCGATAGCTGTGACAGTGATGGCACAAGACCTGAAGCTATGGTATAGTCGTCCGGCTGAACATTGGACGGACGCATTACCCATTGGCAATTCACGCATGGGTGCAATGGTGTTCGGCGGTGTCGAACAAGAGACATTGCAACTCAACGAGGAGACTTTCTGGGCAGGTGGTCCTCACAACAACCTTAATCCCAAGGGGCGTTATGCCCTCGACAACATCCGTCAATTAGTGTTCAACGACAAGTTTGCCGAGGCACAGAAGATGATTGACGATAACTTCAATACGCCCCAGAACGGTATGCGTTTCTTACCGTTGGGCAATGTGAAGCTGAATTTTAATTATCAGCCTGGCTCGTCGCTCCCCCTCGGTGGAGATGGAAGAGGGCTTTATTATCGCGACCTCAATATCGAGAATGCCACTTCCACCGTAAGATACAAAGTGGGCGATGTGGAATATACCCGCACTGCCTTTGCCTCGCTTGCTGACGATGTTATTGTCGTGAGAATAGAGTCGAGTAAGAAGAAAGCACTCTCGTTTTCTCTCGGTTATGATTGCCCCGAGGCACTCCAACCGCAGGTAAGTGTGAAGGGAGCTCAGCTCACCATGAGATGCAAGGGAGTGGAGCAGGAAGGTATTCCATCGGCACTTAATGCCGAATGTCTCATCACCATCAAGGCAGATGGTAAGGTGAAGGCTGTAGCCGCAGAGGGTAATGGTAGCAAACTAACTGTCAATGACGCTACAGCTGCCACTATTTATATTATAGGTGCTACCAACTTTGTCAACTATCATGATGTGTCGGGCAATGCCGCCAAGCGTTGTGAGGAGATGATGAAGAAAGCCTTGAAGAAATCGTATAATCAGCTCTTTGCCGCTCATGTGGAAAAGTATTGTGAGCAGTTTGACCGTGTGGAGCTCAACATTCCGACGACCAAGGCTTCGGAGGCAGAGACCGATGTACGTGTCAAGAACTTCAACCATAGCGACGACCTCAATCTCATAGCCTTGCTCTATCAGTATGGCCGTTATCTGCTTATTTCCTCGTCGCAACCAGGAGGGCAGGCCGCCAACTTGCAAGGAGTGTGGAATGGCGGTATGAATGCCCCGTGGGACAGTAAATACACCATCAATATCAATGCCGAGATGAACTATTGGCCTGCTGAGGTGACAAATCTCTCGGAATGTCATGAACCACTGTTCTCGCTTGTCAATGATCTTGCCACCACTGGTGCCGAGGCTGCCAAGGTGCTTTATGGTGCCAAGGGATGGGTGGCCCACCACAACACCGACCTGTGGCGTATTGCCGGACCGGTGGATGGCGCTCGTTATGGAATGTGGCCTAATGGAGGTGCATGGGTAGCCCAACATTTGTGGCAGCACTATCTCTTCACAGGCGACAAGGACTTCCTGCGTAAGTATTATCCAGTGCTCAAGGGCTCTGCCGACTTCTATATGAGTCATCTCGTGAAGCATCCCCAATACGGATGGTTTGTCACTGTGCCTTCGATGTCTCCGGAACATGGTTATCATCCTTCTGGTTCATCCATTATAGCCGGTTGCACTATGGACAACCAGATTGCCTTTGATGCTCTCAACTCCACTTTGCTCGCCACCAAGGTGCTTGGCGGAAACGCATTGTATGAGGACTCGCTGACGCATACACTTGCCCTTTTGCCTCCTATGCAGATTGGTCGTCACAATCAGGTGCAGGAGTGGTTGGTGGATGCCGACAATCCTAAGGATGAGCATCGTCATATCTCGCATCTCTATGGTCTCTATCCGAGCAATCAGATATCTCCAACGCTCAATCCTCAACTTTTCCAGGCTGCCCGCAACACGTTGCTTCAGCGTGGCGACATGGCTACGGGATGGAGTATCGGTTGGAAGATAAACTTCTGGGCTCGTATGCTCGATGGCAATCATGCTTTTAATATCATCCGCAATATGCTCTGCCTGTTGCCGAGTGACGCTGCGGCAAAGGAACATCCCAATGGCAGGACATATCCCAACCTCTTTGATGCCCATCCCCCTTTCCAGATTGATGGTAACTTCGGTTTTACTGCCGGTGTGTCAGAGATGCTTCTACAGAGTCATGATGGTGCCGTTCATCTACTGCCGGCATTGCCCGAGCAGTGGAAGAAAGGTAGTGTAAAAGGATTAGTGGCACGCGGTTCATTCGTCGTTGACATCGAATGGGATGGTTCGCAGCTATCCAAGGCTCGCATCATATCTCGTCGTGGCGGTACGTTGCGCTTGCGTTCATATATCCCACTCAAAGGCGAAGGACTGAAGGTTGCAACCGGTACATGTCCCAACGAACTGCTTGCTCCTGCCGTGGTGAAGGCTCCGAAGGTGTCCGACGAAATACGTCCGCAATCACCGGTTATTCCGCGAGTATATGAATATGATATAGAGACAACACCCGGACAAATAATTAATGTAATTAGATAATGAAGAAATTATTATTAGGACTCTTGGGCCTTGCCGCAACGATGTCGGCGATGGCAGAATCAAGAGAGATTGTAAGTCCCAGCGGTGGACTGAAAGTTTGTGTCAGCGACGATGGCGGTAAGGCTGCCTATACTGTGTCGCTCAATGGTGTGACGTGTATTGAAACCTCTCCATTAGGAGTAGTACTTAATTTTGCCGACTATTCGTCTGGCTTGAAGATGGCTCAGGGTGAGGCTCAGAAGATTGTGGATGTGGATTATTCGCTCCGCAATATCAAGCGCTCGCATGTAAGTCATAAGGCATCGGAGATGGTTATCCCGTTTACTAAGGACGGCAAACCAGTGTTCGACCTTATGATGCATGTATCTGATAATGACGTGGCATTCAAGTATCGCATACATGCACAGGACAAAACACAAGTGGCTGTGGTGAAGGAGGAGAAGACAGGTTTTACCCTTCCTGACGGCACTACCACCTTCCTCTGTCCGCAGAGTGCCCCGATGCATGGCTTTGCCCGCACGTCTCCGAGTTATGAGACCAACTACACTCTCGATGACACTATGGGTAAGAATGGTTGGAACGAGGGATATTCATTTCCGTGTCTGTTTAAGGTACAGCACCCCCAAGCCCCCCGAGGGGGGCTTTGGCTCCTAATCTCCGAAACAGGTGTTGACGGCTCATATTGCGCCGGTCGCCTCTTATGCGCAGCAACACCCCCCACCGGGGGGCAGGGAGGCTCCTATTTCATCGGTCAACCCCAGAAGGGTGAGATGAATGGTGTTGGTGATGTGTCTCCTGCCATTGCCCTGCCTGGTGAAACACCGTGGCGCACTATCACCATCGGAGAGACTCTTGCTCCAATTGTCGAAACCACTATCCCCTTTGATGTCGTAAAACCCAAGTATGCCGCCAAGAGTGAGGCAAAGTATGGTCGTGGTTCGTGGAGTTGGATTATCGGTATGGACCCCTCGTGCAACTTCGACGAGCAGAAGCGTTATATAGATTTTTCTGCTGCCATGGGTTATGAGTCAGTACTCGTCGATGCCCTTTGGGACACTCAGATTGGTCGCGAGAAAATTGCCGAACTGGCACGCTATGGCAAGTCGAAGGGTGTGGCTCTCTATTTGTGGTATAACAGTAATGGTGCTTGGAATGATGCTCCCCAAGGTCCACGTCATCTGATGGATAAGTCACAAGCCCGTCGTGCTGAGATGGCATGGATGCAGAGCATCGGTATTCGTGGTATCAAGGTGGATTTCTTTGGTGGCGACAAGCAACCTATGATGCAGCTCTATGAGGATATCCTCGCCGACGCCAACGATTTCGGTCTGCTCGTCATCTTCCATGGATGCACCCTTCCTCGCGGTTGGGAGCGCATGTTCCCTGCCTATGCAGCCTCCGAGGCAGTACTTGCCAGTGAGAACCTGCATTTCTCCCAGGGCATGTGTGATGCCGAGGCAAAGAATGCCTGTATCCATCCTTTCATCCGCAACACCGTCGGTTCGATGGATTTCGGTGGTTCCACTCTCAACAAGTTCTATAATGCCGACAACAAGAGTGGCAGTCAGCGCAAAACATCTGATGTCTTTGCCCTTGCCACTGCCATCATGTTCCAGAGCCCTGTGCAGCATTTTGCCCTTGCTCCCAATAATCTTGAGGATGCTCCCTCATGGGCTATCGACTTTATGAAGAAGGTGCCTACCACATGGGACGACGTGAAGTTTATCGACGGATATCCCGGTAAGTATTGCGTCATGGCCCGTCGCACTGGCAACAAGTGGTATGTTGTGGGAATAAATGCCCAGGAGTCTCCCGTCAAACTCAAGCTCTCTCTCCCGATGTTCTCTGCCGGCAGTCTGCTGAATCTCTACTCTGATACCGAGAAGCTCGAGGGTTCTCTGAAAACAGTGAAACTCTCCAAGAAGCAGCAGATTCAAATCTCGATCCCTTGTAACGGCGGATTGGTGATTACCGAATAATAACCATATCTAATTAATATTATTATGAAAAGACTATTTTTCGCTTTTATGGCGCTTTGGTCGGTTGTGACAATGAAGGCGCAGGATGAGAATTTCTACATTTACCTCTGTTTCGGACAGTCGAATATGGAGGGTAATGCCCGTTATGAGAAGCAAGACATGGAGGGAGTGAGCCCGAGATTCATGTCGATGGCTTCGATGGATGATGCCAAGTTGGGATGGAAAAAGGGAGAGTGGCACACTGCCGTTCCGCCCCTTTGTCGCCCCTACACTGGTTTGACACCCGCCGACTATTTCGGCAGGCAGATGGTGGAGCGTCTGCCTGAGAATATCAAGGTGGGAGTGATTAATGTCGCCATTGGTGGTTGCGGAATCGAACTCTTCGACAAGCAAAACTATGCCTCATATCTTGAGAAACAGCCACAGTGGATGAAGAATATGACCAAGGACTACGACAACAATCCATACGCCCGCCTCGTCGAGCTTGCCAAGATTGCCAAGAAGCAGGGAGTCATCAAGGGAATGCTCATGCTCCAAGGCGAGACCAATACAGGTCAGCAGGATTGGCCTGCTAAGGTGAAGAAAGTATATGAGAACCTGCTCGCCGACCTCGGTCTTAATGCCAACGATGTTCCTCTTTATGCAGGAGAGGTAGTAGGCAAGGAGGTTGGAGGCCGTTGCGCAGCCCATAACCCCATCATCAACAAGTTGCCCGAGGTGATTCCTACCGCACATGTGGTGTCGTCAAAAGACTGTCCTTGTGCCAGCGACTCTCTCCATTATACCGCCGAAGGTTATCGTATCATCGGTAAGCGCTTTGCCGAGAAGGTTCTGTCGGTGCAGAGCGGATTCAAGAATCCCGTTCTCTGGGCAGATGTGCCCGACCCGGATGTCATCCGTGTGGGTGATGACTATTGGCTTGTCTCTACCACTATGCACCTCATGCCCGGTGCTCCGGTGATGCACTCCAAGGACCTTGTAAACTGGAAGACTGTGAGCTATGTATTCCCCTCTCTCCACGACACTCCTAAGTATGACATGCAGGAGGGAACGGTATATGGCAGAGGGCAATGGGCCACGTCTCTGAGATACCACAACGGACTCTACTATCTCTATTTCTCCCCCAACGATGTTCCTTTTAAGGGATATGTATATACCACCAAGGACCCGCGCGAGGGATGGACTCTCGCCCATCGTATTCCCCATTTCCACGATGCCTCACTCTTCCTCGATGACGACGGTAGGGCGTACGTGTTCTATGGCACAGGAGAGATGAAGGAGTTGCTTCCCGACTTGAGTGGAGTGAAGGAAGGCGGACTGAGCGGAAAAGTGTTTGAGCGTGATGCCGAAGAGAACGGACTTCTCGAAGGTAGCCGTGTCATCAAGCACGACGGCAAGTATTATCTCATCATGATTTCTTGGCCTAGCAACAAACCCCGCCGCCAGTTGGTATATCGTGCCGACAATATCCAAGGTCCATACGAGAAGAAGGTGATACTGGAATCTACGTTTGGTGGATTCCCATACGCTGCCCAGGGAACAATCGTTGATGACGGTAAGGGCAACTGGTATGGAGTGATTTTCCAGGATCGTGGCGGATGTGGACGCGTGCTCACTCTTATGCCTTGCACATGGAAGGACGGATGGCCTATGCTCGGCGATGAGAATGGAAAAATTCCCGCTGTGATGGGTAAACCTGTTGCGGGATATGATGGAGGAGAGATTGTGTCGAGCGACGAGTTTGACTCCGAGAAAATGAATATCGACTGGCAGTGGAACCACAATCCCGTCAACGATGCATGGTCGCTCACTGAGCGTCCTGGATTCATGCGCCTCAAGACGAGTAGGGTGGTGCCTAACATCTACCTTGCTCCTAATACTCTGACACAGAGGATGGAAGGTCCCGAATGTAAGGGCGTAGTAAAGATGGATATCTCGAAGATGAAGGATGGCGACGTGGCAGGATTTAGTGCCTTTAATGGTGATGCCGGAGTGGTGAAGGTGATGAAGCAAGGCAAGAAACTTGTTGTCCTTGCCGAGAGCCAGAGCTGCAAGATGAGCGACAAAGAAAAACTTATCACCGAGGTGACGGTGACGGAGGCTTATCGCAATGAGCTTGACAAGAAGGCCAAGGATGTATATTTCCGAATTGATGCCGACTTCCGTCCCGGTAAGGATCTCGCCACCTTATATTATAGTATAGACGGTGAGAACTGGACGAAGGTGCTGAGCGACTACAAGATGATATTCGACTACACACGCTTCTTCATGGGTTCCAAGTTTGCCATCTTCAACTATGCCACAAAGAAGAAGGGCGGATATGTGGATGTTGACTGGTTCCACTATGAGAAAATGAAGAATTGAAATATTGAAAAATTGAAAAATTGAAATAATATGAAGAAAAAACTGATTTTTGCAGCCTTGTCAATGGTTGCTACTCTGGCTACAGCCCAGAACCCCTATCTCCCTCTGTGGGAGCACTTGCCCGACGGCGAGCCTCGCGTGTTCGAGGATCCCGATAATCCCGGCAAGATGCGCGCCTATATCATTGGTTCGCATGATGTGAAATTCACTGAGTATTGTGGTAATGACATCCGTATCTGGTCGGCACCCGTGGAAGACCTCACCGACTGGCGCGACGAGGGACCGGTGTTCAGTCATTACGTTAATGGCAAGTGGGACACCATGTTCGCTCCCGACCTTGTTGAGGTGAAGGACAAGACCACTGGCAAGAAGACCTATTGGCTCTATCCCCACTCACGCGGATGGCGTCGTGTGGCAATGGTGTGCAAGGGTGACCGCCCCGACGGTCCTTTCACTCCCGTCAATCTCAATGCCGATGGCACTGCTTGTGTCGATGGTTCACTCATCGATTTTGACCCCTCGGTATTTGTTGAGAATATATCCAATAAGAAGGATCCCGACTATGCCCGTGGTTTCCGTGCATACGTCTTCTATGGTTTCCGTCATTCCACCGCTTTTGAGCTTGATCAGGACAATATGTATGCAGTACGTCCTGGAACAGAGATTCACGACTATTTCATTCCAGCCTCCGAGCGTTATGGAGTGATTCGCGACCCCGAGGGAACACAATATCCCGCCCTTTATAAGGGACAGAACCCTGGCGACTTCAACTTCTTTGAGGCGTCCAGTATACGTCAAGTAGGCAATAAGTATGTTATGGTGTTCTCGGGATATAGCGGTCCGGAATACGGACAGGGTTCTACCAACTCTGCCTTGCGTTATGCCTTCGGCGATTCTCCCCTCGGTCCTTGGCGCTCAGGTGGTGTGCTTGTTGATTCACGTGGTATAGTGCCCAATGAAGACGGTACACATCTTGTTGGTATGAATGCCGCCCACAACACCCACGGTTCTATCCAGGAAATCAATGGTCAGTGGTATGTCTTCTACCATCGTCCTCCCCGTGGTTTCGGTTTTGCACGTCAGGCAATGGTAGCCCCGATCAAGATAGAGTGGGACAAGAAAGCTGTAGCTAAGGGCGGACAGGTGCGCATTACGGCATACGACCCATACGCAAAGAACAACGAGTGGACAGCCAAGGCTTCTGATGGTATGAAATATACAGGTGCCGAGGTGACGAGTGAGGGATTCCATATCTTCGGATTGCCTCCCTACGCTTATTATTCAGCTGGTTATGCATGCTATATGAGCGACCAGAAGTGGATGCAGGACAACTTCGACGTATGGAACAACAGTATGGATCTTGCCGGAGTGAAGAACGGCGGAGTTGTTGGTTTCAAGTACTTCGGCTTTGGCGGTCTTGCTCAGCACACCAAGGGTATCAAACCATTTGAAGGAACAAAGAAAGGCGACAACACCAAGCTCTGTATCAATATGACTCCGAAGGGCAAGGGCGCCTTCCGTGTGCGCGTGATGCTCGATGGTCCTTATGCTAATTCAACATGGAATGGTAAGGAAATAGCTGTTGTTGATGTTCCTGCCAATGCTGCCATGGAGGCAAAAACCTACGAGGTGGCTGTTCCTGCCGTAGAGGGACTCACAGGCAAGCATGCTATATATCTCGTGGTGGAAGGAGCAGGCAATGAACCGCTTGTTGATTTCCACGGAATAGGTTTCGCCAAGGCTGACAAACCATGCCAGCGTCCTGTTGTTCCCACAGTTTCCATACTTGTTGATGGCAAGGCATTGGCAATGCCCACCAAGCCAATCTTCTCCACCAACGATAATGGTCTGATGGACCTCTCTCATTATCAGGTGTATGCTCCACTCACTGACAAGTCGGTTATCAAGGCAACAGCCAATGGAGGTAATGTAGATATCAAGATTGGAAAGATTGTCGATGGCAGAGCCACTGTGAGATGTACTTTCAATGGTAAAGAGAAGGTATATCTTATCAATTAATGTATATCTTATTAATTAAAGATTAGTTTTATGAAAAAAAATCTATTGACTATGGTTGCAGCCGGAATGATGGCAACAGGTGCCATGGCACAGACCGCAACATTCAAGTACTTCAGCTATGAGGGCAACGACACTCGATTCGACAAGACTATCGACAATGCCAATGAGTATTTTAACCCCGTGATGGCAGGATTCTATCCCGACCCGTCCATCTGTCGCAAGGGAGATACCTATTACCTTGTCAACTCGTCGTTTTCGTTCTTCCCCGGAGTGCCAATCTTCGAGAGTAAGGACCTTGTCAACTGGAAGCAGATTGGTCATGTGCTCGACCGCGAGAGTCAGTTGCCACTCGGTAATCAGCGCGTTTCGGGAGGAATCTTCGCCCCGGCAATCTCATATAACGAGAAGAACAAGACCTTCTATATGATTACCACCAATGTGGGCAAAGGCAATTTCTATGTGAAGAGCCAGGACCCTGCAAAGGGATGGAGCGAGCCAATCTATCTGAAGGAAGTGGGCGGTATCGACCCGTCGTTCTTCTTTGATAAGAACGGTAAGGCTTATATCGTCAACAATGATGCCCCATCGAGCAAGCCCAACTATGAGGGTGAGCGCTCGATATGGATACACGAGTTTGACGTGAAGAACGACTGCGTCATCGGTGAGCAGAAGGAAATACTGAGAGGCGGAACCCATGTGGTTAAGAACCCGATATGGATAGAGGGTCCGCATCTCTTCAAGGTGGGCAAATATTATTACCTGATGTGCGCCGAGGGCGGTACGTGCGACTTCCATAGCGAGGTGATACTCAGGGCGAAAGACCCGATGGGACCTTGGGAGGAATACACCGAAGGCAATCCTATATTGACACAGCGAGTGGGACTTGATCCCAACCGCCCCGACATCGTGACAAGTGCCGGACATGCCGACATCGTACAGGGTCCGAAAGGTGATTGGTGGGCAGTGTTCCTCGCTTGCCGTCCCTATCAGGATGATTTCTATAACACAGGTCGCGACACGTATTTGCTGCCTGTGACATGGAAGGACGGATGGCCCACAATACTCGAAAGCGGACGTGTGGTGCCCACAGTCAACAAGAAGGCTGGTCTGCAGTATGAGGCTGGATTGTGTAATACCGGAAATTTCAGCTATGTGGATCGTTTCGACAGTCCCACACTCGACATGCGCTGGATGTATCTGCGCAATCCCGACCTCTCGGCATATAACTTGGGAAGCAATGGCTTGAGTATCAAGGCTTCGGATGCCAATATCCACGAGGTGAAACCCATCACCGCCGTGTTCCGTCGCCAGCAGCACAACACCTTCACAGCCGAGACCGAGGTGACATTCAATCCGGCAAGCGACAAGGAACTGGCAGGTTTCGCCCTCTTGCAGAACGAGCATTACAATTTCACCTTCGGTAAGACAAAGATAGGCGGACGCACAGCCATCGTACTCACGCGCGCAGAGAAGAACAATGTTGTGATAGGTTCGAAGTTCCTCTGCGAGAAATGTGCCGACAGGCCAGTCAAGTTGCGCATCCACGGAGATGGCCGCTACTATGATTTTAGCTATTCGCTTGACGGCACCACATGGAATGTCATTGCCCAGGGAGTTGACGCTGTCAACCTTAGCACCCATCAATCGGGTGGATTCATTGGCGCATGCATAGGATTGTATGCCACAAGGAATAAGTAATAATAAGGGATATTTTGTCGATGTAAAATCCCGCTAATATTTCAAGAATTAAGGATTAAGAATGTGGAATTTGTTTAAAAATCGTTATGCGATTGCAAATTCTTAATTCTTAATTCTTAATTCTTAATTTTTTTGCTTACCTTTGTAGCCATTAATATCATTAATATCAATGGACGACGAAATACTTCAATCACAAGAACAATCTGCGGTGGAATACACCGACGATAATATCCGACACCTTTCGGATATGGAACACGTGCGCACTCGCCCGGGTATGTACATCGGTCGCCTTGGCGACGGTTCACTGCCCGAGGACGGTATATACGTGCTGCTGAAGGAGGTTATTGACAACTCAATCGACGAATTTAAGATGCATGCGGGCGACCGTATCGAGATCACCGTTGACGATCAGTTGAGAGTGACGGTAAGGGATTATGGACGAGGCATACCGCAAGGAAAGCTCATCGAGGCGGTGAGTGTGCTGAATACCGGTGGAAAATACGACTCAAAGGCGTTTAAAAAGAGCGTCGGACTGAATGGAGTGGGTGTAAAAGCGGTAAATGCGCTCAGTTCCCACTTCGAAGTGCGCTCATTTCGCGATGGTCAGGTGCGCTCCGCCACATTCGAAAAGGGAATATTGCAGAGCGACAAGACTGAACCCACGGACGATGAGAACGGTACGTATATCTTCTTCGAACCAGATAACTCGCTGTTTCTCAACTACTCCTTCCATGACGACATCATCGAGACCATGCTCCGCAACTACACTTATCTCAACACGGGGCTTGCCATCATGTATAACGGAAGGCGCATCCTTAGCCGCAACGGACTCAAAGATCTTCTCAACGACACGATGACGGGTGACGGTCTCTATCCTATCATCCACCTCAAGGGCGAGGACATCGAGATTGCCTTCACCCATGCCAACCAATATGGCGAGGAGTATCACTCATTCGTCAACGGTCAGCACACCACCCAGGGCGGTACTCATCAGAGTGCTTTCAAGGAGCATATCGCCAAGACCATCAAGGAGTTCTACAACAAGAATTTGGAATATGGCGATATACGAAATGGTATCGTCGCTGCCATTGCCATCAATGTGGAGGAACCGATGTTTGAGAGTCAGACGAAGATTAAGCTCGGTTCGCTGACGATGGTGCCCAATGGCGGGGTGAGCATCAACAAATATGTGGGCGACTTCATCAAGACCGAGGTGGATAACTATCTCCACAAGAATGCCGACGTGGCAGAGGTGATGCTGCAGAAGATTCAGGAGAGCGAGCGCGAGCGCAAGGCGATGGCGGGAGTGACCAAACTGGCCCGCGAGCGTGCTAAGAAAGCCAATCTGCACAACCGCAAGTTGCGCGACTGCCGCATACACTTCAGTGATGTCAAGAACGACCGCAAGGAGGAGAGCTCCATCTTCATCACCGAGGGTGACTCAGCCAGCGGAAGTATCACAAAGAGCCGCGACGTGAATACACAGGCGGTGTTCTCATTGCGCGGAAAACCCCTCAACTCCTTCGGACTTACCAAGAAGGTGGTGTATGAGAATGAGGAATTTAATCTTCTTCAAGCTGCCCTCGACATTGAGGACGGACTCGACACTCTGAGATACAACAAGGTGATTGTGGCTACGGATGCCGATGTCGATGGTATGCACATCCGACTGCTCATCATCACGTTCTTCCTGCAGTTCTTCCCCGAACTGGTGAAGAAGGGGCATGTGTATGTGCTGCAGACGCCTCTCTTCCGAGTGCGCAACAAGCGTACGAAGATTAAGAACAAGGAGGTGGTGGCTGCCGAGGCCGCCAAACCACAGGCTAAGAAGAGCGACTTCATCACCCGCTACTGTTATAGCGAGGAGGAGAGGGTGAAGGCAATATCGCAATTAGGTCCCGATCCCGAGATAACACGATTCAAAGGTCTTGGTGAGATTTCGCCCGAGGAGTTTGCGGCTTTCATCGGTCCCGACATGCGACTCGAACAGGTCACCCTCCACAAGAACGACCAGGTGCAGAAGCTTCTTGAATACTATATGGGCAAGAACACCATGGAGCGACAGAACTTCATCATCGACAACCTCGTGATCGAGGAAGACCGCCCCGAGGAAGATTCTTTTTAAATGAAGATTTTTTGGCACGGATGGACACGGATTTTTATAGACCATAGATGGTTTTTATAGACCACAGATTAACACAGATTGGCACAGATTAAGAGCCAAAGGCTCTGATTAGGAGGATTATTGATTGATGATTACTGATTAATGATATAAATCTGTGATAATCAAAATATCTTTGATATTTAAAAATCTGTGTTAATCTGTGATAATCTGTGGACAAAAAAAAGTCTGTGATAATCTGTGGAAAAAAAGTCTGTGGAAAAATATGTGAAGAAAAAACAGTGAAAATCTGTGGATAAAGAAGAATGAAGACAAGAG
This sequence comes from uncultured Prevotella sp., assembly GCA_945869265.1. Taxonomy (GTDB): domain Bacteria; phylum Bacteroidota; class Bacteroidia; order Bacteroidales; family Bacteroidaceae; genus Prevotella. Next base: position 26,203 of record CAMBOI010000031.1, read on the forward strand.
CAACAATAATTGCCATGCTGCTGATGACAACAATATCAGCCATGGCCCAGATGAAACTGAATTTCGGGGACGACAGTCCCCTGAGAAAATTGCAGATAGCCGAACTGGCCATCAGCAATCTGTATGTGGATAATGTGGATGAGGGAAAGCTCGTGGAGGATGCCATACGTGGCATGCTCGAAAAGCTCGACCCACATTCGTCGTATTCCACACCTAAGGAAGTGAAGGCCCTCAACGAACCGCTATCTGGCAGTTTTGAGGGCATCGGAGTGCAGTTTAATATGGTGGAGGATACTCTCCTCGTCATCCAACCCGTCACAGGCGGACCATCAGAGAAGGTGGGTATCGTGGCAGGCGACCGCATCGTCTCTGTCAACGACACTGCCATCGCCGGAGTGAAGATGTCGAAGGAGGATATCATGCGCCGATTGCGCGGACCTAAGGGCACTAAGGTGATGCTCGGAATAGTGCGACGCGGTATCAAGGACACCCTCTCGTTCAAGGTTGTGCGCGACAAGATACCAGTCAAGTCTATCGATGCCGTGTATATGATACGCCCCGAGGTGGGATATGTGCGCATAGGCAATTTCGGAGCCACAACACATGATGAGTTTTGCGAGGCTCTTGAGAAACTCACCAAGCAGGGTATGCGCAACCTTATCCTCGACCTTCAGGGCAACGGAGGCGGTTATCTGCAGGCAGCGGTGAATATAGCCAACGAATTTCTGCAGAAGGGCGACCTTATCGTATATACCGAGGGACGACGAATGCAGCGCAATGAATATAAGGCCAAGGGTAACGGAAAATTCCTCGACGGAAAGATTGTGGTGCTCATCGACGAGTATTCGGCTTCGGCAGCGGAGATTGTCACGGGAGCCATACAGGACCAAGACCGAGGCAAGGTCGTCGGTCGCCGATCTTTCGGCAAAGGACTCGTGCAGCGCCCCATCGACCTGCCCGACGGTTCGATGATCCGACTCACCGTGTCGCATTATTACACCCCCGCAGGCCGTTGCATACAGAAACCCTATACTAAGGGCGATAGCAAGGATTATGCCATGGATGTGATGAACCGACTGAAGCATGGCGAATTGATGAGTGCCGACAGTATTCATTTTGCCGACTCGCTCAAGTGCTACACCTTGCGTGAGCATCGACCGGTGTATGGAGGTGGAGGTATAATGCCCGACTATTTCGTACCGCTCGACACCCTCGCATATACCAAGTTCCACCGCGAACTGTCGGCAAAGAGCTATATCATCAATGCCAATCTCAAATATGTGGATGCCAACCGCAAGGCTTTGCGCAAGCGTTGGACATCATTCGACGAGTTCCGTCGCGACTTCGTCTTCCCGAAGGAGGAGATAGACAAGATGATTGCCGATGCCGCCAAGGACAAGATTGTGCCTAAGGACAACGCCGAACTCGAGAAGACTCTGCCTAAGCTCTCCATGCAGCTCAAGGCTCTCGTGGCGCGCGACCTCTGGGATATGAGCGAATATTTTGCTATTATCAACGAGGAGAGCGAGATAGTGCGCAAGGCGGTGGAGATTATTGGGAATTAGGTTTTTTAGACCACAGATTAACACAGATTGACACAGATTAAGAGCCAAAGGCTCTGATTAGGAGGATTATTGATTGATGATTACTGATTGATGATTACTGATTAATGATATAAATCTGTGATAATCAAAATATCTTTGATATTTAAAAATCTGTGTTAATCTGTGATAATCTGTGGACAAAAAAGAGTATGTGATAATCTGTGGACAAAAAAAGTCTGTGGATAAAATAGTTGAGAAAGAGCTATGTTAATCCGTGTTATTTGTGTCTGAAAAATGGGATGAGGAAACGAGGTCAATGAGGAATTTGCGATTATCGAGACTTATAATAATATTGTTATTAATCACTGTCTCCACCCTCGGCATTCGTGCCCAAGAGGTGGAGCCTCTGATTAAGGCGCAGTGGGGCAGGATTATCCTTACAATCTGATGTGCGCCCCATTGAAAAACGACACCACCGGCACAAAGCATGTGCTGGCGGGATGCGCCCCTATCGCCATGTCGCAGACAATGCGCCATTTCCGCTCACCTGCATCATCCCCCCTTCTCGGCAATCACTATGAATACGACTGGATGTTCGCCCAACACACCGACTCCATCACCGACGACGAGCGACTCGCCGTGGCACAACTCGTGATTGACTGCGGTCGTGCGGCAGGCACGAAATACACACAAACCTCGGCATCCACCAAACTCAACAGTGTCATCACCGCCCTCAAACAATATTTTGGATATAACAAGAATATGCATATCCTCGACCGAAAGTTCTTCACCGGTCTTGAGGGGCGCAAGGCGTGGATGAACACTATAAAGCGCGAATTGGCTGCCGGTCGCCCAGTCATCATGCGAGCCGAGCGAAGCAGAACCTATGCCCACGTATTCATCGTGGATGGATGTACCGACTCCACATTGCATTGCAACTTCGGATGGTATGGCAAGAGCAATGCCTATTACGACCCCGACACTCTCCACGGATTCCGCACCAACCAAAGGATGATAATAGGTGTGAGTCCGAAGACCATCGAGAGTAATGTGCGCAAGATACACCTTGTGAAACCCGGAACGCTGAGGTCGAAACTGATTGAGAACGACTGGCGCTCAGTGTATAGTCTGCAGGTGTCGGGCACCCTCGGCAGTGATGATTTCTCTGTTCTGCGCCAACTATGTGGCGGCGGCACAAATGGTGAGCGCAACGGCAATGTGTGCATTCTCGACCTCACGCGCACCACCGCATTGTTCATACCCGCAAAAGCCTTCTATGCCTGTGAAAATCTCACCTACGTCACTCTTCCCTACAGTGTCAAGCAGATAGGTCGTCAGGCATTTGCCAACTGTCAGAAGCTCAATGGGGTGCATATATATAATAATGTGGACGAGATAGGGCAGAGCGCTTTCTCGGGATGTTTCAATCTCTTTGATGTCGCCCTGCCGTCATCACTCATCACTATTCATTCAAATGCCTTCAACAGTTGCACGTCGCTTCTCTCCGTCAAACTGCCCCGCTCGGTGAAGACCATCGACAGCGGAGCCTTTGCCAACTGTTCGAAGCTCGCCTTCCTCTCGATGCCCAAATCCACCCGCCTTCTTGGCAGCGGCATAATCAAGGGTTGCCGGACTCGCAAGATTCAGCGCTACTGACCACGTTATTTTTTTTGAAAATTTCGGTAGCCTCCAGTGTTTGATAATGCTGGTAGTTTGAATTTTGTCCTCGGTGACGATGACGGTGACGCTCTTACCGGCCTTTATCGCTTTTCTGATACGGTCGATGAGTCGTTCGAGATATTTGCGCCCTTTATATACTGCTCCCGGTATGAGCAGGTTGCCTGTCACTATTGCCGACTCCTTGCACGATGTGCGGAAGGAATGACCGGCAATGAATATTCTCTCGTTCCCTGATTCGTCGGTGAAGGAGATAATAAATTTTTCACCGCATTTTTTCAGGTTTGCCTTGTATGTGCCTGTTGGCACCTTGTTGTTGTGGTATTCCACGGTGTAGGGGATGGCCATCCTGCCATTCGCGAACAACTGGCCTTCGGTGTATAGGTCGTTGTCTCCCCATCGCTTGATTTCTATCTTCATAATTTCTAGTTTTATATATCCCTAATTCCTAATTGGCTTTCCCTCCGGTCGCCGAACTTCGTTTCCTAATTCCTAATTCCTAATCCCTCCCAATAGTCCCCAAAGTCCTTGCATCCCTCGGGCAACCGATGATGATGCAGTGTCACTCCGATATCGGTGGCCAAGAGGGCGATCTGATTAGCGAGTTCAGAACCAGCACGGTCGTTGTCCGGCCATATATCAATGTCGATTTTTCCATCCACTCTCTCCGCAGCCTCTATTATCAGGTGTCGGTCGTCGCAGGTGAGCAATGTGGCCGACGGGACAGCTATCGCCTTATACCCCGCCGAGAGCATTGCCAGGCAGTCGCTCACGCCCTCGGCTATGCACAGGTGGTCGCCAGGGGCGAGTTGCGCCAGTTGGGGGGCATTGAAGATGATGGTGCGTGCTCCCTTAGGAAATTGGAATCGCGGCTTCTTCTCACTCCCGAGATAGCGCGCCTGAAGATTCACCAACTCCCCGTCCACCGAGAAATAGGGGATGAGAAGGGAGGGGGCATTAAACCACCCTCCGTGAATACTTCCGCTCATCGGCACCTCGCGCGACAAACTGCTCAGATGCATCCTCTCAGCCACATCCTTGCTTATCTTTCTCTCGTTGAAGAGAAAGCGGCGGGCATCGGAGTTGAGATGTGGATTGTCGATAAGGCGGGCGAGATGAACCAGGTCGGCAGTATCTTCGCTTGTCTTCTTATATGACTCTCCCGAGGAATGGCTGTTATATTTATAAGAGGTATTGCCCTGAGTATAAGAGGTATCGCCCTCAGATAGCCACTTGCATGCCTCCACAAACGAGCAGTTTTTCACTTGCATCACGAGGTCGATTGTGCTTGAGCAATGCTTGCCGCAGGTGAAGCAATGCGCCGTGCCTCGGTTTTCATAAAAACGAAGTGACGGGTGACGGTCGGGCGAGTGGAACACGCAGTGGGCCTTGTGTCCCCTCACCTCTATACCGAGTCTCTCGGCTACCTCAATAATCGGTATTGCCTTGAGCTTGTCGATGTCAAAAGAGTTTCTCATATTCAAAAGAGTTTCTCATACAGGTCCTCTTCGCCTTCCACCTTCACAATCCATTTCTTCTTCAGCCACTTGAAGATAAACTTGCGCGTCTCGGTCACGAGTTTCATCTCCTCGCGCTTGGCATTGAGTTGCTGGCGGCTGAATCGCTTGGGCAGGCAGTCGTATATCGACTCGCTGCGCGTATTATCGTCGTCACCGTAGTTGATCACCTCCACGAGGTCCTCGTATTTCTTGCCGAAGAGCTTCATCTGTCCCGCAAGGATATAGTCGGCGAAGAAATAATATAGCCTTCTCACCTTCGCGCGCTTTTTCGGGTCCTCGCCCCAGAGGTGATACACCATTGTGGCGAGACGTGCGGCTGACGTCGAACTGCGCTTGTAGAAACTGTTGTGAGCATACGAGCCAGTCTTGTTCACCTCCTCGCGCTGCTTGTCACACCATGCCTTCTCGTCCTTGAAGAGCCAGTCCATATCCACATCGTGCATAGGCTGCAGAGTGTCCTCCTCGGTGTAGGTCTCGCTCATCAGTTTGCGTTGTGTCTCGGCTATGAGTTCGAGGTCGGCGTCGGTGAGCTCCTTGAACATCGGCGAGTCGTCGCCCAGCAAGTCGCCCAGCGGGATATACACGTTGCGGTTGACGTTGCCGCTCTCGATGGCGTCCTTGTCCATATATCGGTTGAGGATGCGCGGAGTGGTGTTGAGGATTGAGCACCAGCAAATATCCACAGTGGCATTGTAAGAGGCGTCGCAGTTAGTGTCTGTAGATATGAGAGCCCCACTGTCATACGCTAATTTTGCGATGTCTCTTAGGTCGCCGAATGAGCCTCGGCGCTCCACGAGGGTGGATAGTTCGTTGGTGAACACCATGAACGTCAACGGTTCGCCATACTTCCTTATCATCATGTGGGCGCGCTTGATGATTTTGTTTCTGGTGAACTTGTTCAGGCATATCTTCACCGTCACCGGCTCCTTAGGCTTGTCCTTCGAGTCGCCCGTCATGCGCTTCTGTTCCACCCACTCCAGTTCCTTGGCCTCTTCCTTTCGGTCGCGCTCTATCACCGGAGCCATCGTGAGGTTGTACACATCATCGCTGAACGACTTGCCGTCGCCACTCTGTGCCACCACGAAGCAGTGTATCAGCAGGCGATGGGGCTTGCGCTTGCCGTCGTAGAAATACACGAATCGCAATCTCGGACTCATGGCGCAAAGGCACGTGAGCACGCACAGCACATTTGCCACCTTAAACTCCGGCACCTCGGTTTGATTCCAGAAGATGCGGAGCACTGGCGGGAAATCGCTCGCCAGTATGTGCTCCACGGATACGAAACTCTTTTTCATTCCGCACCTCCCATCTTTATTATCTCCTGCACGGTGATGTCCTGCAGATAGGTTGTTCCGCCCTGCTGGGGATGATACTCGCGTGCCTGGAATCTCAGTGCCGCCCACACCACGTCGCCGGGCACAAAGCGTCGTGTGGCGAGAGTGCCGAGCATTGTGGCACTGAAGGAGTCCTCATACTTGCCCCCGGTGAGCTGTAGCACCACCGTTGACTTCTGGATTGTCGAGCCATCTTGCTTCTGCACAGTCACAGGCTCGCTCTGTGCAATCACTTTAAATAATGTCTTCATATTCTTCACTCTTCATTTAAAACATTCTTCACTCTTCATTTAATAAGTATTTTATTCATTGCGTCCGTAGCCTCGCAGTAGAGCACGAATGCGAAGTTGGGGATGTCGCGCGGGTCGATGGCCTTGGTGTGGATGCGGAATTGTCCGCGGTCGTTCTGCGTCATCGACAGCAACTGGCCGTCAACGATCTTCGTTCCCCTTTGTCGCGGTCGCCTCGGTGCCGACTCCACAAACTTCATCTCCTTGGCATCCGCCGACAGGCTCAATGCTCCGTTTCTCACTCGTTTTCCCTTGTTCACGTCCTCGTCGTTAGTCACTATCGTGACCTTCACGTTCATCAATGTCTTTTTCATTGTTCCTTTAATTTTATTGTTATACGTATTTTCTTTTCTCTCATCATCATCTCGGTCACCCGTCTCACGGTCACCCTGCTGTTGATGATCATTCCCGGACCATTGCGCTCGCCAAGGAGAATGCAGCCCCTGCTGTCATACTCCGCGTTATTTCCAGCATGCATCCTTATGCCCTCAAATCCCGGCACTCCTACGAGTAGTGGCAGATAAGTGCCGAATCTCGGACTCATCGTCACCACCACGTCGTAAGTTCCCTCGGGGATAGCCGTCTTCCCCGCCACCTTTTTCTCGCCCTTGTCCAATGCTCGCCATTGCGGTTCGAGCGTGTCGGCAAGGTGCTTCCCTTTTTCGTCGGTGAGCACACCCTCGGTGTAGCCCCTCCGTCTTGTTGTTCTTGTCAATGTTAATTCCATAATCTTTTGTCTTTAAAAGTTTTACGCTGCGAAGTTACTACAATCTTTTCGCCTAGCGAAGCAACTGTCGGCACTATGCCTCTGCCAATTCCTTTTCTGTCCACGAAAGGCATAATTATGCTTTTTGTGGATTAGACAGCATTTCGTCGGTGATGGATTTCAATATGCATTGGGCTATCGGGAGATAGTCGCCGAGCTGCTCGTCATACTTGCCGCTGAGCCATTCCTCCAACTGCTTGTTTAATCCTCTTTCGCCGCCCGCCTTGCTCAAGGCAGTAGTATTAGGCATGATTTTCTTCATTGCCTCGGGCATGGGCACTCCCTTCGGATACACCTTATTCATAATGTAATTCAAAGCCCTTTGATATTGGGTAGATCCATCTACAATCCCGAAGTATTGCAGCACGCGATACACCGCGAGCCACTTTTTCTTTGTTGAGAACACCCGCCTTTTTCGGCCGCGTCCGTCCGTCACTTCCAGCGCGAGGGCCTTCTCGATGGCACGCCTCATCATGGGCGGAGTCACTTGGATGTCGCGCTCGGGCAGATTTGCCCACTCTGTCGAGCCGCTCTCCTTGACTTCCTGCTCAATTCCGACCATATCCTCTTTTGCTGAGTCCATGAAGATCATCCCCAATTCCATTTTCTCACTTGCAGTCAACAGATACATCGACTTTGCCATCATTGCCTTGAGTTGCTCAACGGCAATCTTTTTTTCAATAAACTTTTCCTTTTTCATGATTTTTTAAAAATTTTTATTTAGGTATTTAATACGAATCGCGAATTTTTACATTTTGAGATACTTTCTGAAAACATGATATTTTCTGGAGTATAAAAAACTCCTCCGCTGCCACATGCAGCATCTGACATTGAGAGTGTCAAATGCCGAAAAAGCGGCAAAAAATCAATGAAAAGGATATAAACCCCATCACACCGCCTACATAAGCCCCTGCCGTCTCTGGCATAAGTGGCGCAACGTATGTAGGCATATAGGTGGAGAGGGTTGTGTCGATGGTAAATAAAGTATGGTTTTTGCTGGAATAAAAAACATTCTTCCGTTAGCGATAAGGCACAAAAAAACGAGGCGATATCCAAACTGGATATCGCCTCGTTATCGTGATAGATATGGGATATATGGTCTTATTTTACGCCTCGATTTTTATCATAACTTTTTTTGCAAGTGTATATAAGAATTACAGGGGAACAATAGCTACAAAGTCTCAATTTCTTCATCCGTCAATCCTGTCATCTCAGATATGTCAGCCGCGGAGAATCCTTTGGACTTCATTTTTCGTGCAATATCCTTTTTCCCCTCTGCAAGCCCTTCTGCACGTCCTTCTGCACGTCCTTCTGCACGTCCTTCTGCACGTCCTTCCCTACGCGCCGAGTCAATAGAGTTCTTGATGTCGCGGTAGGCCTTGAGGCTATCCTCATACTCACGCAGCTCCTCGGGGGTGAACGTGGCTATCTCGGCCTCCTTGAACAGGCGATCGAACACCTTGTCGCGCAAAGCCTTGGGGCGGCTCTCCAATTTATATAGGTTCTTTAGCACGAAAAGCCACTTGTCGTAAAGCGTCTCCAACTCGTCCTCCTTCTTCTTAAACTTGGCAATCTCCACATATATGAAGTCGAGCTTCTTATAGAACACCTTGTTGGTCTTGATGTCACAGAGCTTTACGGTGTGGGTTATCTCCTTCTTATCGAAGGCATCCTCCTTCATGTCAAAGTTCAAAAGAGCCACGGTATAAACGCGTGAAAGCTTAAAGTCCCAGTCGGCACTTTTCTTCGCCTGTTCGCGGATGGGAAATGTGGAATAAAACAGTGAGCGGTCCTTGAAGAAGTCCTGATAGGCATTCTGCATCTCGACGATAAACTTCTCACCATCATCGCCCTCACAATACACGTCGAAAATTGCCTTGCGTGCCGAGGCGTTGTCGCCGAAATGCTCCGTGTTGAGATACTTCACGTCCTTGATAACCTGCTTGCCGTCAAACAGGCTATTGAGGAAGTTGATCAGCAGTTCCTTGTTGGGAGCAGTGCCGAATATGCGCTTGAAACCGAAGTCGGTCAGCAGACTGATGTATCTTTCTTCTATTGTTGCCATATCTTATATTTATTTATTTTGCTGCAAAAATACGAAGTTTTTTCGAAATCAGCAAGAAAACAACGGAAATTTTTATATATCAGGGATATTGTTTGTGATAATCCGACATATCATGGAGTGGGATAGGCGCATTGACCCTCTAAGGGGTGAATCAATGTACCTGTCCGTGTGCCACGAGGTGCACATCTATATAAAGGGTTGGCTAC
>CAMBOI010000032.1 GCA_945869265.1 uncultured Prevotella sp.
GTGCTTAAGAATCGTTTTTTGTTCGAAAGCGGATGCAAAGGTACGGACTTTTTTTGAACCCACCAAATATTTTGTCGAAAAACCGCAAATAAATAACATTTATTCACATTTAAACGATATTATGCTCCATTAATCGCTTCTCAGCAAGCTCTTCATAGCGTGTTCCTGGCTTACCATAATTAGCATAAGGATAGATGCTAATACCGCCACGTGGAGTGAAGATACCAAGCACCTCGATGTATTTGGGATGCATAAGGCGCACAAGGTCCTTCATTATTATATTAATACAGTCCTCATGAAAGTCACCGTGATTGCGGAAACTGAAGAGATATAGTTTAAGACTCTTACTCTCCACCATTTTGTGATCGGGAAGATACATTATCTTTATCTCAGCAAAATCTGGTTGTCCGGTAATTGGACAAAGAGACGTAAACTCAGGGCAGTTAAATTGTACCCAGTAATCATTCTCGGGATGTTTGTTTTCGAAAGTCTCAAGCACCTCAGGGGCATAGTCCATGGAATACTTGGTCTTATTCCCCAAGGCATGGAGTCCCTCATTCTTACGATTGTCTTCGTTGATCATATATTGTTAACACTAAAAATGTTGTAGTTAATATCCTTGTCATATTCGTCCAAACCTTCATGACGCTTGGTGTATTTCACCACTTGAATGGTAATTGGGAGTACGATAATCTCGTAGAGAGTCTTAAGAACAATCTGCGACAGTATCAGTACGGGAAGTTCTTCAGTAGGCACTACCCCACCCAATGCCAGTGGGAAGAAAATAAGAGAATCTGCAGTCTCTCCAAATATGGTACTCATAATAGCTCGCAGAGAGAAGTTCTTGCCTTGTGACGACACTTTCATCCTACTCATCACATAAGCATTGGCAAATGAACCAACAACAAAAGCCACGAAAGAAGCTGCTGCTATGCGAGGTGCCAAACCGAATATGGCATGAAATCCAGCCTCATTGTCCCAATAAGAAGCTCCTGGGATAGCATCACACAAAGCACCAAACATAACAAATAGGACGTTCATGCAGAATCCGAGCCAGATGAGCAATCTGGTTTTACGATAGCCCCACACTTCGCATACGCAGTCGTTGATGATGTATGAAACCGGGAAAACGATGAGTCCACCGGTGATACTGATAGGTCCGAAGGCCATTTGCTTTGTCTCGAGCACGTTAGCCGTAATAAGGCAAACGCAGAAGAGCATACTGAAAAGCATAAACAGCACGCTCACTTGTTTTTTTGTAGCTTTCATTTTGTTGTTTTTTAAAGGAGGTTAGACAATGACTCCTGTTAATAATTATATTTTGGAGATTAATTTCTCGATTACCAAGGGAAAATCCCTCATCTCCAGTTCGTGCACCTTTGCCTCTATATCTTGAGGCGAATCATCAGGCGCGACAGCCACTCGTGACTGAAAAAGGATATCGCCACCATCACATTCCTCAGTGACATAGTGTATGGTGATACCAGTCTCAGCCTCACCATTGGCTTTCACCGCCTCGTGCACATGATGACCATACATCCCCTTGCCGCCATACTTAGGCAAAAGGGCGGGATGGATGTTCACCATCTTGAGATGATAGTGCGAAATCAGATAGCCTGGCACCATCATAAGGAATCCAGCAAGCACCACAAATCCGATGCCATAGGAATCCAACACCTTCAAGGTGTATTCCTGATTAGCGAAATCCGCCTTGGACAATGTAATGGCAGGCACTCCAAGATTCCTTGCCCTTACAAGAGCAAAGGCATCAGCCCTGTTGCTCACCACAAGAGCCACCCTCGCCACATCGCTAATGGCGAAATGGCGAATGATGTTCTCGCAGTTACTTCCATTGCCCGAGACGAATATCGCGATATTTACCATATATTATATATATAATAAGGTGTAAGATTAATACTCGAATGTATATGTGACAGACGAACCATCCTCACGGCCGACAGACAGTGTGTTGACACTCTCATCAGAATTCAGAGTAGTAGTGACGGTAAACTTGATTTTGTTTGTAGTATCCTCTGCTGTTTCGTAGATGTACGAGCATCGAGCATAGCGATAGAATCCTACTAACAAATAAGGATTTATGTTGTCAACGCCAAAAATCAACTGATTGACATCCACACTCTGTTTGCGGTTGCTCTTTTTGGCATCGTGATTAATCTCAAGCCTCATCTCAGGATATTTTCCATCTTTTGTATAACTATAAATCAATTTGGTATGTGAGAGCTCGCTGTCTGGATTCTCGAACCCACTAAGGCTAACATTTTGCACGTTTCTGTTTGCTCCACTCTCGTTTCTCTTCACAGTAACCTGGCTTAAGCCAACAGCACTCCAAGTAACCACCTCGCTCTTGTCGTCTGTAGCCAAATCTCCAGTGGGCTGCCATCCGAAGTTCACCTGGGCTTTAGCCGTCTTTTTACCATTGATATGAACACTCATTATACGTGCAGAGTCTGAAGCCATTGGATATGTGAAGTAATAATCGTTCTTGACATCGTTTGCATCCTTTACCGACAGACTGACTACGCGATGAAGATTGTCATAGTCCAATGAGATCTCCGAACCATCGGAACCGGTAATTTTCCTTACGTCCCTGGCACTTCCGAGACTACCGTCGCCACGTGTTCCCCACTGATAAACTTGTGCCGACGACGACTTGCCCTCAGTGTTTGTTAGGTTGATGGTAGCCGTACGATACTTGTCGGTCGTGTTGAGCTCAGTCTTTAAAAAAGATATGTCGGCTACAGGACCTGCACCTGAATTCTTTACAAAAGTAAACCATGATGCGTCACTTCCTTTCTTCAGTTCCCAAGCACTGCTTGACTGATATATTACAAAAGCATTGTTGGAGTTGGCATAGCAATCCGTACTCACTCCACTGATGTATGCATAAGAAGTGTCGCCATCATTGAGACATGAAGTCATGGCAACCGTCATTGTTGTAGCCGCAAGCACCATCTTGGCGCCGTTAGCAATCATTTTAATTGTTTTCATTTGAATTAAAATTATTAAAATTAATATTGTTAAAAGAAAAAATGTAATCATAATCATTCATCTTCATCGTCGAAGAATGAATCATTCTCAAACGACGGTGCGATGAAAGCGTCGAGAGCGCGGCGTTCCTTTTTGGTAGGACGTCCGGTGCCGCGTGCCCTGTCAACGAATCCGCTGATGCGATTCATCTCGAGCAGTTCATATTGGTCGGGAGTGGTGACATTCTCGTATATCTCCGGAATGAGTTTAGCCCCCACCCTTTGTTCTATTGTCTGCAGAATCTTGAAGGAGTAAGTGATTGGCGGCTTCCTCACGCTCACCGTCTCGCCCACTTTCACCATGTGCGAGGGTTTCACGTTCACGTTGCCGATAGTCACTCTGCCGTTTTTGCATGCTTCAGCAGCTAATGATCGTGTCTTGAATATGCGTGCGGCCCAAAGCCACTTGTCAATCCTTGCCTGTTCAGCCATTACAATTTCTTTTTATTAAATGCGTTCATAGTGAAATCAACTCCCGTGAGCACAAAGCTTTTGATAATCTCGCAAGCCGTCTCAATCTTCGGTTCGAGGGCTTTTATCTCCTCTTCGTCGAATCTGCCGAGCACCCAGTTGATTTGCTGTCCTCGGGGGAAGTCGTTGCCTATTCCCACCCTTAGTCGGCAGTAATGGTCGGTACCGAGCACCGATTGTATGTTTCCGAGTCCGTTATGTCCGGCATTGCTGCCCGCCGGTTTCAGACGGAGAGCGCCAAGAGGCAGGGCAATGTCATCCACGATGACGAGCAGTCGCTCGATGTCGATGTTCTCCTTGTTCATCCAATATCTCACTGCATTGCCGCTGAGATTCATATATGTGGAAGGCTTCAGTAGGAACACCTTTCTGCCCTTAATACTCGTTTCGCCAACAAATCCGTAGCGCTTGTCGGAAAAAACAATATTGGACGCCTTTGCGAAAGCGTCCAATACCATAAATCCTGTATTGTGGCGGGTCATGTCGTACTCGTCGCCGACATTTCCCAACCCAACAATAAGATACTTGTCCATTAACCCTGGGCAGCGGCGGCAGCAGCCGATCTGGACGCACGGGTAGCCTTGACAGAGCAAACGACAACCTCAGCGGGAGTAGAGAGTGTGAGACCCTCGAAGCTGAGCTCACCCACCTTGATGCTCTTGCCGAGCTGGAGGTTGGTGACATCGATGTCGAGATGCTCAGGAATTACCTGGTAAGGAGCAGTAACATTGATCTTGCGGATAGACAGGTTGATACGACCACCGTCGCGCACACCCTGAGCCAGACCGTTGAGCTTAACGGGGATACCGATAGTGATAGGCTTCTGGTCGTTCACCTCGTAGAAGTCGATGTGGAGCAGTGCGTCAGTCACCGGATGGAACTGCAGTTCCTTCATCACGGCAGTGTGAACCTCACCGTCGATAACGAGCTTTACTACATAGATGTGGGGAGTGTAAACCACCTTGCGGAGCTCAGTCATTGGGCAAACGAAAGAAGTGGCTACGGGCAGACCGTTCTCGTCCTTCTTCTCGCCGTACATGTTACATGGGATAAGACCCTCTTTGCGCAATTGCTTTGAGGCTTTCTTGCCAAGGTCGTTGCGCACGCTACCTTTTACTTCAATTTCCTTCATAACTTTTTTAAATGTGTTACTCTAAATTAAGTGTTAAAAATCTCATTGCTTAATTCACCATCACACGAACTTTTAATCGATGTGTTTCGAAAAAGCGGTGCAAAGGTACGCTTTTTTTTGCAAATAAACAAGTATTATCAAAAAAAAACTCAATATTTTCGCATAATATTTGCATTTTAGGGGAAATATGAGTAATTTTGCAGCCGTAAAGTTTAGATAAGCGTATGATAAACCGAGAAATAATTAGAAACAAGGTAGTACAATTAACGTATGCGTACTATCAGAATGGGAACAAGAACATCGACTCGGCAGAGAAAGAACTTCTGTTCAGCCTGTCCAAGGCCTACGACCTGTATGCCTACATGCTTGCTCTGATACCGGCAGTGGCCAGAGAGTCGAGAAAGTATCTTGAAGTGGCACAGAGCAAGGCACAGCGCGAAGGCACTGCAATGCCCTCGCAGAAGTTTGCCTACAACCGTTTTGCTATTCAGGTGGAACAAAACACGGCACTCAACGACATCCTTGATGCGAAGAAAATCTCATGGAACGACCACCCCGAATTTGTCAACAAGCTGTATCTGCAGATTACCGACTCCCAAATATACAAGGAGTATATGGATAGCAGTGACGACTCTTATGAGGCCGACCGTGAGCTTTGGCGCAAGCTCTATCGCACCCTCATCGAGAACAACGAGGGCATCGACTCTATCCTTGAGGAAGAAAGCCTATATTGGAACGACGACAAGGAAATCGTGGATACCTTTGTAGTGAAGACCATAAAGAGATTCGACGAGAAAGCAGGTCACAAGCAGGCGATTCTGCCTGAGTATGCCTCGGAGGAGGACATCGACTTCGCCCGCAAGCTCTTCCGTGCCGCCATTCTCAATGCCGACGAATATCAGCACTATATGGGCGAAATGTCGCGCAACTGGGATTTCAACCGTCTCGCCTTTATGGATGTCATCATAATGCAGATAGCCATAGCCGAGATGATGACCTTCCCAGGCATTCCTATCAACGTCACCATTAACGAATACGTGGAGATAGCTAAGCTCTACAGCACTCCCCGCAGCGGTGGCTACATCAATGGCATCCTCGACCCCATCGCCCGCATGCTCGTCAAGTCAGGACGCATGCTCAAGACGATGCCCGAGCGCAATAACCAGGGGGAATAATACATTATTAATATAATATAAGAAAGACATGACAACAGTATTTATTGCCGCACAAAGCGGTGCTGCCAATGGCGGCGGCATGAGCATGCTCATTATGATGGTGGCTCTGTTCGCCATCATGTGGTTCTTCATGATCAGACCCCAGCAGAAGAAGCAGAAAGAAATCCAGAAGTTCCAGAACGCCCTCACCGAAGGTCAGCAGGTGGTTACTGGCGGTGGCATCTATGGCACTGTCAAGAAGATCGACCTTGCTTCGGGTATTGTGGAAATCGAGATAGCCAAAGGTGTGGTTATCCGTGTTGACAAGGCATACGTCTTCAAAGACACCCAGAGCACTCAGGTGGCAGCTAAATAACGTGGCTATATGTACAAACCAAGAGGCTCAGTGAAGACTATCAGGAATTTCTTGTTTACCTTGGTGAACAAGGAATTTCTGATTTTTTTGTTTTTTCTGTGCCTATCGGGAGTCTTCTGGCTCCTGATGACGCTCAACGAAACATACGAGATGGAATTCCGCATTCCAGTCAGGGTTGTCAATATCCCCAACAATGTCGTTCTCACATCCCAAGAGACTGACACCGTGAGGGTTACTCTTCGCGACAAGGGACTCGTGCTCGTCGGCTATGAATACGGCGAGGGCATCCGTCCGCTTGTAGTCAACTTCAAGACCTATGCCAAGTCGGCCAACTCATTTGTATTGCCGTCAGCCGACATACAGCGTATGCTCTATCAGCAACTGTCAGCATCCACCAAGGTCGCTGGAGTGAAGACCGACCGTCTGGAATTCTTCTACAACTATGGCGAATGTAAAAAGGTGCCCGTGGAATGGAGCGGACGCGTAGTACCCGAAGACCTTTATTTCATCTCTGAGGTGCACTATCTTCCCGACAGCGTGACGATATACTCCACACGCGACAAGCTCGACAGTATCAAGGTGATACAAACCGAGCAACTCAACTACACTAATTTCCGCGACACACTCCTCGTCACCTGCCACACCAAGGCAATCAAGGGAGTGAAGGTGGTGCCGTCAAATCTGAAGGTTCAATTCATCACCGACGTCCTCACCGAGGAAAGCATCGACAATATCCCTATCATTGGCATCAACATGCCCGAGGGCAAGGTGTTGCGCACATTCCCATCAAAGGTGGGCGTAAGTTTTGTGACAGGAGTTAGACAGTTTAAGAGACTCTCGCCCAAGGACTTCTATGTCGTCGTTGACTACGACGAGATAAAGGATCACCCCTCAGAGAAATGCAACGTCTATCTCCGCCGCTATCCCAACGGAGTGTCGAGAGCGACGCTCAAACTAAGGCAAGTGGATTATCTGATTGAAAATGAAGAGTGAAGAATGAAGAGTGACAAATATCCCGTAGTGGCAATCACTGGAGGCATAGGCAGCGGCAAGAGCTACGTATGCCGACTGTTGGAGCAACGTGGCATTCGGGTGTATGACTGCGACAGTGCCGCCAAGCGACTCATGCGTGGCTCCACCCTGCTCAAGGAGCAACTCACGCGTCTGATAGGTCCCGACACCTACATCGACGGATGTCTCAACAAGGCTGCCGTGGCATCATTTATGATGCAGAGCGATGCTAACGTCAAGAAAATCAACGCCATAGTCCATCCTGCCGTGGCAGAGGATTTCTTCCAAAGCGACTACACATGGATGGAGACAGCCATACTCTACGACTGCGGATTCGACCGCTATGCCGACATCGTCATTGCCGTCGTTGCCCCTCAGGAGACTCGCATATCACGCATAATTCAGCGCGACTCCATCAGCCGTGAAAAAGCCTTGGAATGGATAGCCAAGCAGATGGACCAACAGGAGGTGGCGCGACGTGCCGACCACGTAGTCATCAACGACGGCACACAAGACCTCTTATCCCAAATAGACAGAATATTAACAAAAATAAAAGAATAAGACAAAACATGTTACAAACAGTATTAGCAATCTCCGGCAAGCCCGGACTCTACAAGTTGGTGTCAAGAGCCACCAACAGTCTCATTGTCGAGGCTCTCGACGACACACACAAGCGAATCCCCGCATTTGCTTCCGATCGTGTCACCTCTCTTGCCGACATCGCGATGTACACCGACACCGACGATGTCCCCCTGTGGCAGGTGCTCACCAACATGAAGAACCTCGAAGAAGGCAAGACCGCCAGCATCAACTTCCGCAAGGCTAGCGGCGACGAGCTCCGCGAATACTTTGCCAAGGTGTTGCCCGAGTTCGACCGCGACCGTGTGCACAACAGCGACATCAAGAAACTCATCCAGTGGTATGACATCCTCGTGAAGAACGGCATCACCGACTTCGAGAAGGATATGAAGCCCACCGACGGCGATAATATCGACGACCGCAAGGAGATCAGCAATGAATGAAGATGATTGAAAGTGACAGAACGATTATTGGAAGAAGGGAGGTTTTAAAAAATAGGGCATCCACAAAAGGGATGCCCTACTCTATTTATTGATGAATAGAAATCAATATTAGAGATTCAGAGACTTCTTGATAGCCTCGATGCGCTCGTCTGCAGCCTTGAGACAGCGGTCGTAGTCAGCGGCGGTCTTCATGCTGCCGTCCTTCACCTCGATGTAGAATTTAATCTTCGGCTCTGTTCCAGAAGGACGCACACTGATCTTGGTGCCGTCAGCACAGAACCACTGCAGCACGTTGCTTGTGGCAGGCATGTCGAGCTTCTGTGTGCCCTCGGCTGTTGTAACCTCAAGAGTCTGGAAGTCTTTCCATACGGTGATAGGACTGCCTGCGAGATCCTGCGGAGGATTAGCACGGAAGTCAGCCATCATCTTCTTGATTTCGTCAGCACCAGTCTTTCCTGGCTTTGTGACATTAACGGTGAACTCGCGAGAGAAGCCGTAGTCAACATAGATGTCCATCAGCAGATCGTAGAGAGTACGTCCGTTATCCTTTGCCCATGCTGCAATCTCGCAGATAAGACAGATAGAAGCGGGAGCATCCTTGTCGCGCACCTTGTCGTAAGGCAGATAGCCGAATGACTCCTCACCACCACCGATATACTTCTGCTTGCCCTCAGAGATGGCAATCTCACGTGCAATCCACTTGAAGCCAGTGTAGCAGTCGCGGATTTCAACACCGTTGCGCTTTGCAATCTTAGCGATAACCTCGGTTGTTACGATGGTCTTCACCATAAAGTCAGAAGGATTGAGCTTACCAAGCTTCTTCTTGTTCTCGATGATATAGTAAGAGAGCATCATAGCGGTCTGGTTACCATTGATGATAATCCACTCGCCCTTGTTGTCGCGACATACGATAGCCAGACGGTCGGCATCGGGGTCGGAAGCAATCACGAGGTCGGCATTGAGCTTCGTTCCGAGCTTCATACCAAGTGTCATTGCCTCGGCATTCTCGGGGTTAGGAGAAACGACAGTTGGGAAATTGCCGTCGATAACCATCTGCTCGGGCACAACGTTGATGTTCTGGAATCCCCAAGAGCGGAGACACAGAGGAACAATCACGCGACCTGTTCCGTGCATTGGAGAATAAACGATATTGAGGTCCTTCTGACGGTTGATGACATCCTGGTCAACCATTGCCTCCTTGACAGCTGCAACGTAGTCCCAATCCATCTCACCACCGATAATCTGAATAAGGTCGGGATTGCCCTCGAACTTAACATCATCGATAGTCACCTTGTTCACCTCGTCGATGATACCAGTGTCATGTGGTGCGAGCACCTGTGCTCCGTCAGCCCAATAAGCCTTGTAGCCGTTGTACTCACGTGGGTTGTGACTTGCAGTAACGTTTACACCAGCCTGACAGCCAAGTTCGCGGATGGCGAAAGAAATCTCAGGTGTAGGACGGAGGCTCTCGAAGAGATAAGCCTTGATGCCGTTTGCTGAGAAGATGTCGGCAACAGTCTCGGCAAACATACGGCCGTTGTTGCGGCAGTCATGACCAACAACCACTGCGAGATCTTTCTTTCCAGGGAATGCCTTGAGCAGGTAGTTGGCAAAACCCTGTGTTGCCATACCTACTATATACTTATTCATACGGTTGGTTCCGACACCCATAATACCTCTCAAACCACCTGTACCGAACTCCAAGTTCTGGTAGAAAGCGTCGATAAGGTCGGTTTTGTCCTCATTGGCAAGCATCTGCTCAACTGCCTTACGTGTTTCCTCGTCGAAAGCGGGTGACAACCACTGTTTTGCGGTAGCTTCACACTGTGCGATTAACTGTGCGTTATTTTCCATAATCTTTAAGTTTTATAAATTATTAGTTGTGTTAATTATTTTATCAATCTCTTCAAACTGTTTACCCATATTCAGATTCAGGTATATGCGATATAGGGCTGGTGCCCATTTGTTTTTTTGGTCGGGAGCCAATGCGCGATACCTTTCCATATATGGTAGTGCCTCCCGATAAATAGCAGTAAGCTGTTTCTTGTTTTTCCTTATGTCCTTCTCCATCTCCAAAGCCTTGTTGAGTAGTGCCGTTCCGAGATTATAGTAGGGCAAGGGGAGAGTGTCATTGATATGTATAATCCTCTCCGTCACTCTTATACATTCATCTGACCTTCCCATATTCAGCAAGACTGTGGACTTTGCAAAAAGGAAGAGCACATTGGTAGAGTCGATCTGCAGAGCTTCATTAGCTGTCTGCAAAGCGCTCTCATTGTCCTTTCTCTCAGTGTAATAGTCCATCAACTGCGGGAAGAAATATCTAAACTCAGGATACGCCTCGAAGCCTCGCTTGAGGGTAGTGAGATAGTTTTCGATGTCATTAAGCTGCAAATAAGCCTCTGCCCTATATCTCAGGGTGTATCTCAGCTTTGCCGTATCGCCTTCGGCCATGTCGGTATATTTCATTACCTTCTCAGGCGATTTCATCATATATCCGCAGTAGGTTGCCCAATATGCAGCCTCTGCGAGTCGTCCGTCCCTCTCGGCATAGCGGAAACGGTCGAACATTGGGTGACTCGCCGTACTGATATAGCAGTCGAACAAGTCATATCCACGGTCATATTGACCTTTGCGAATGAAAAACGATCCTCCATAATAAAGGTTGGGTCGATAATTGTTCAATATCTCCGAATACTTCTTTCTTTGTGATGTATCTACTGAATCCAGTCGCGCAATAATGTCGAACATTTCCTTTGCGTAACCGAACAGCATTGCCGTGTCGAAATTCTGCTTTAAATACAGTTTTTCGTTACCTGCGGCATATTGTCTCTCCACAGCATCAAACCATGTGGAGTATATCTTTGTGTTATGGCGGTTTGTGGAGTCGTTTGCCAGCAAGCCCTTCATGAGCTCAACCGCCTTGTCCAGATTAGCGCCACTCTTGATGTATTGCCGTGCTTGAGAGATCTCCTTGCGTTGAGCTCTCAAGCACGGTGTTGTCATTATTAAGAGAAGCGTTATTGTTATAAGCTTCTTCATTCAATCTTCAATCTTTCAAACTTTCAATCTTTCAATTGTAAATTTACTTGTTGAGCAACTGTTGCATCTCGTTAGCCTTTGCTTCGTCACCGAGAGCATAGTAAATCTGATAAAGGGGATATGCCCAGTTGGTCTTCTCCTGGTTAGGATCCATCTCCTTCAGCTTTTCAAGATAACCCTTTGATTCGTTGAGCACGTCAACAACCTTCTGGTTGTCAGCAGCCGACAGGCGGCCGGTAGATTTGTTGGCAAGCTGATCCTTGAGTGAGATAGCCTTAGAGTTAAGAGTGATACCGATGTTAAAGATTACCTGAACGAAGCTGGGATCAATCTCAATAGCCTTCTTATAGGCTGCAACAGCATCGTCCCACTTTTCCTCATTCATGAGAGTCTCACCCTTGAGAGCCCAAGCCATCTTGTTCTGAGGATCCTTGGCAAGCTCATCCTCCAACCAAGTCTTCTTCTCTGCTGTCAACCAGGGCTTTGAATAGTAGTCGATGAGCAAACCGAAGTAGCGCTCGTTCTTGGGATCTTTTGCGTGCAGGTCCTTCAGTGTATTGAGATATGCTACAGAGTCGGCCTGAGTCTTGCAGTTATCCTTCTGCGAGAAGATCAGAATCTCCTGAGCATCAGCAGCTTTTGCTGGGTCTTTCATTGCTACATTAGCATAGCGAACAGCCTTCTCATAGTCCTTCTGGTTGTAGGCTGCAAGTGAGGCGAAGTAAGCGATTTCCGACATACTCTTGTCCTCTTCCCACTTCTCATTAGCAAACAAGGGAGCTGATGGAGAATCCACATACAAACCCCATGCCTCAAGAGCCTTGCCCTGGTCCTTCTTGTCGTTGTAGAAGAACAGACCGGCATTGATAAGTCCGTTGCGAGCAGCCTTGTAGTTGGCAGAATTCTTCTTCTGGAACTTTGGCTTCACCTTACCCTTGTCGTTGGGCTGAATGTCAAACTCGTTACACTTATAAGCGGCTTTGAAAGCCTCTACGAGTGCAGTGTACATAGACTCCTGAACATCGGCGGGAGTGTCAACCTTCTTGAGCTGGTTTTCAACCACTGTCTGCTGACCATCCATGTAAATCTTGTACTGTGCGGCACTCTTTGCGTTCCATTCAGCGGCCTGTTCGGCTGCTGTCTGAGCAAAAGCAGTGGTAGCTGCTGCTGCCATAACTGCCATCATCAAAATTTTCTTCATTGTTGTAATTATTAGAGATAAAACATTAATTTTCAGTATTCTCTGTATTTTCTACATTAGGCGACTCATCCGGATCAACGATTGTTTCCGGCTCTTCCTCTGTCTCTGTCATTACCTTGCATACGCTGGCAATAACATCGTTCTTCTTGGTGAGGTTGATGAGTCTCACTCCCTGTGTGGCGCGACCCATTACTCTCACATCGGCAACCTTCATACGGATGAGTATTCCACTCTTGTTGATTATCATAAGGTCGTTCTCGTCGGTCACTACCTTGATAGCTACAAGTCGGCCTGTCTTCTCGGTGATGCTGATGGTCTTTACACCCTTGGCACCACGTGCCGTCTTGCGGTAGTCATCCACATCGCTACGCTTACCGTAACCATTCTCACTGACAACCATGATGGTCTCCGTCTGGGGATCATTTACGCATACCAATCCTACCACCTCGTCGTCGCCACCGTCGAGTCGCATACCGCGAACACCTGTTGACACACGTCCCATCGGACGCAATTCAGCCTCGTTGAAGCGGATTGCCCTACCATTGCGGTTGGCAAGGAGCAACTCGTTGTGACCATTGGTAAGACGTACGCCTACCACCTGGTCGCCCTCAAGAATATTGATGGCGTTCACACCGTTGGCACGCGGACGGCTGTATGCCTCCAGACAAGTTTTCTTGATAATACCGTTCTTGGTTGCAAATACAACATAGTGGCTGTCAACAAATTCCTTGTCATTCAAATTCTTTATTCTCAGCACTGCATTGATGGCATCGTCAGCCTCGATGTTGAGCAGGTTCTGTATTGCCCTACCCTTCGAGTTCTTGGCGCCCTCGGGAATCTCATAGCACTTGAGCCAGTAGCACCTACCCTTCTGGGTGAAGAACAACAGCGTGTTGTGCATTGTGGCAGGATATATATATTCGGTGAAGTCCTCGTCACGGGTATGGGCACCCTTACTGCCCACTCCACCACGGCTCTGCTCGCGGAACTCCGTGAGAGCCGTTCTCTTGATATATCCAAGATGACTGATGGTAATCACCACTGGGTCATCTGGATAGAAGTCCTCGGCATTGAATTCCTCACTCGAATATTTAATTTCGGTGCGACGCTCATCGCCATACTTCTCCTTCACCTCAAGCAGTTCGTCCTTCATCACCTTTTTGCAAAGCTCGGGATCGTCGAGGATTGACTGCAAGTATGCAATGAGTTTCTCAAGTTCCTCATATTCAGCATGCAACTGATCCATCTGCAGTCCAGTGAGCTGACGCAGGCGCATATCCACAATAGCCCTTGCCTGAACATCATCGAAGTCGAAGCGCTTCATCAGGTTCTCGATAGCCTCCTGTGGAGTCTTCGATGCACGTATGATATGCACTACCTCGTCGATATTGTCGCAAGCAACAATCAGAGCCTCAAGTATGTGGGCACGATCCTGTGCTTTCTTCAAGTCAAACTTGGTGCGACGTATAGTCACGTCATGACGATGGTCAACGAAATGCTTAACACACTCCTTGAGCGAGAGCAACTTCGGCCTTCCGTGAACAAGGGCGATACAGTTGACCGAGAACGAGCTCTGCAGAGCAGTCATCTTGAAGAGCTTGTTCAATATCACATTGGCATTGGCATCGCGTCTCACGTCAACAACGATACGCATACCCTGACGTCCCGACTCGTCGTTGACATTGGTGATACCCTCAATCTTCTTCTCAGTGGCAAGGTCGGCGATGTATTTCACCAAGTCGGCCTTGTTGACACCGTATGGAATCTCCGTTACGACAATCTTGTCGTGAGTGTCGCCAGTCTCTATCTCTGCCTTGGCTCGCATGATAATGCGTCCACGACCAGTCTCATAGGCATCCTTAACGCCTTGTATTCCATATATATATGCTCCCGTTGGGAAATCCGGAGCCTTGATAAACTCCATGAGTCCGTCGGTGTCAATATCCTCGTTGTCGATATATGCGCAGCAACCGTCAATCACCTCACCCAAGTTGTGGGTAGGAATATTGGTGGCCATACCCACGGCGATACCATTACCTCCATTGACGAGAAGATTAGGAATCTTTGTAGGCATCACACTCGGCTCTACAAGCGAGTCGTCGAAGTTGTTCACCATATCCACGGTGTCCTTCTCCAGGTCGTCCATGATATGCTCACCCATCTTCGAAAGGCGGCACTCAGTGTAACGCATGGCAGCCGGAGAATCGCCATCCACCGAACCGAAGTTACCTTGTCCGTCAACAAGTGTGTATCTCATCGCCCAATCCTGGGCCATACGCACCAATGCGCCATATACGGAGCTGTCTCCGTGGGGGTGATACTTACCGAGCACCTCACCGACGACGCGCGCACACTTCTTGTAAGGGTTATTACTTGTATTGCCTATACCCATCATACCATAAAGGATACGACGGTGTACGGGCTTGAATCCGTCTCTCACATCCGGGAGGGCACGTGCTACAATCACCGACATAGAATAGTCGATGTATGAGGATTTCATCTCCTCCTCGATGTTAATTTTGATAATTCTGTCTTGATCTAATGTCTGATCCATTTTTGGATTTTCTATATGTTATTTTGTTATTATTTCTTTTAGCGTTCAAAATTACTAATAAAATCTGAGACAGCAAAACATTTAAGCAATTTTTAACGGCTTTGGGCAAAAAAAATCCCGAAACAGCAATGTTTCGGGACTTATTGGATATAAATTAAACTATTCGTATTGGATAGTTAATATTATTCTGCTGCGGGAGCTTCCTCCTCTGTTGCAGATGCCTCAGCCTCGGCAACGGGAGCCTCAACAGCTGCGGGAGCCTCAACCTTCTCCTCTGCGGGAGCGTTCTCGGCAACAACCTTAACAGGAATCTCAACGCTCACTTCCTTGTGGAAGCATACGGTAGCTACATAGTCGCCCACCTTCTTGATATCGCGCATAACGATAATCTTGCGGTCGATGTCGTGACCGAGCTTCTTCAGCTCCTCAGCCACGTGAGCTGCTGTAACCGAACCATAGGTAACGCCTGTTGCGCCCACCTTGGCAGAAATTGTAAGGGCAACGTCCTTGATAGCCTCAGCCTTCTGCTCAGCGGCAGCCTTGATGGCTGCGAGCTTGTGAGCCTGCTGCTTCAGGTTCTCTGCCAATACCTTCTTTGCTGACTCAGAGGCGATAACACCCTTACCTGTAGGAATAAGGTAGTTGCGGCCATAGCCAGACTTTACATTAACGATGTCGTTCTTGAATCCAAGTCCGATGATATCTTCTTTCAGTATTATTTCCATGTGTCAATCCTCCTCTTTAATTATTTCATCAAGTCAGTAACGTATGGAAGCAACGCAATCTGGCGTGCACGCTTGATAGCCTGTGCCACACGGCGCTGATACTTCAGCGAAGTACCTGTGATACGACGGGGAAGAATCTTACCCTGCTCGTTGAGGAACTTCTTGAGGAACTCTGGATCCTTGTAGTCGATGTACTTGATACCGCTCTTCTTGAAACGGCAATACTTCTTCTTCTTAGTGTCCACTGAGGGTGGAGTCAAATACCTGATTTCTGATTCTTGTGCCATGATTTAAGCCTCCTCTAATTTTTTAGCATACTTGTTCTTGCGCTTGATAGCATACTCTGCAGCATACTTGTCGAGCTTAACTGTCATAAAGCGGATGACCTTCTCGTCACGACGATAGTTCACCTCAAGCTTGTTAATGAGTGATGGCTCAGCCTTGAATTCCAGCAGGCAGTAGAAGCCAGTGGATTTCTTCTGAATAGCGTATGCCATCTTCTTCAGTCCCCAGGCCTCTTCGTTCAGAATCTCTGCACCATTATCGGTGAGGAGCTTCTTGAATTTAGCGACCGTTTCCTTCATCTGTTCATCAGACAAAACGGGAGTCAAAATGAAAACGGTTTCGTATTGATTCATACTACTTTAAAATGTTAAATTAATGTTATTTTGCAAAAATGCGGTGCAAAGGTACTCATTTTATTTTAATCTACCAAATATTTTTTGTACTTTTGCAGCAAAATTAACGATTTATATGAAGATTAACAGAAAAATAATAGGTTTAGGGCTCATTTTCTTCGGTTCCGCCCTACTTTTAATAAGTTTTGCAGCGGGATGGACATCATCCAACCCGCTGCTGATTTCTTGTCTTGCCATGATTGTGGCAGGCATAGTGCTTTACTCTTCCTCGGGAGTGATGAGCTTGTAGCCCTTGCCGTGGATATTGATGATTTCAATCTGGTCGTCATCCTTCAGGTGCTTACGCAACTTGGTGATATACACATCCATTGAGCGGGCGTTGAAATAGTTGTCATCAATCCAGATAGTCTTCAGTGCAAAGTCACGCTGCAGGATTTCGTTGGCATGACTGCAGAGCAATGCAAGCAACTCGTTCTCCTTGGTGGTAAGCTTTGTCTGCTTGTCGCCGATGACGAGCAGCTGCTTCTGTGTGTCGAAGGTGAAGCGTCCGATATGATAGAGTGTACTCTCCTTGTTTTTCTTTCCGCGCACTCGACGCAGGATAGCCTCTATACGAAACACGAGTTCTTCCATCGAGAAAGGCTTTGTAATATAGTCATCGGCACCGATCTTGAATCCTTCGAGTATATCTTCCTTCAGTGTCTTTGCCGTCAAGAAGATAATTGGAATCTCTGCATTGGCGCTACGGATTTCCTGTGCGAGAGTGAATCCGTCCTTCTTTGGCATCATCACGTCGAGCACGCAGATGTCAAACTTGGTCTTGAGGAATGCCTTGTAGCCTGCGTCGCCGTCGGGACAAAGTTCTGCCTCATAACCCTTTGCTGCAAGATATTCGCGCAGCAACATTCCCAAATTCTCATCGTCTTCACAAAGAAGAATCTTCAAACTGTCTTCCATAATCTTTTCTTTTTATATGTTAATACTTTATTCTTTAATATATTAATTCTTAATAACCGGTAGTGCGATAGTGAACTTCGTTCCCTTGCCAAATTCGCTTTCCACGTGGATTGTGCCCTTGTGTAGGTCGATGATTTTCTTCACGTAGGCAAGTCCAAGTCCAAATCCCTTGGCGTCGTGCAGGTTACCGGTATGAACCCTATAGAATTTCTCGAATATCTTCTTTAGGTTCTCCTTCTTGATACCCATACCCGTGTCGCGAATCGAGAGATACAGGTATTGGTCGTCGTTCCAAGTCTTCATATATATATCGAGCGGCATGTCCTGCTTGCGGTATTTCACTGCATTGTCCAGCAGGTTGAATATCACGTTCTGGAAGTGCATCTCATCCACATATATTGCCGAATCGATAGCCTCAATCTCAGTATATATCTTTCCGCCTGTGTGCTCTACTCTCAGAGTGAATGAGTTGGCGATATTCTCAACCATTTCGTTGAGGTCGAGTTCCTTTTTCTTGAACACCGCCTTCTTGCGGTCGAACATCGACATCTGCAACACCTTTTCCACGAGAAATCTCAGTCTCTTCGACTCGTCGTTGATTACTCCGCCAAGATGACTCAGCATTGCAGGACTCTTGCCCACACTGTTGTCGTTGAGCATCTGTGCCGCAAGCGATATACTTGCTATCGGTGTCTTCAACTCGTGAGTCATGTTGTTGATAAAGTCGTTCTTTATCTCGGTGTATCTCTTCTGCCTGAATATCACTACGATGGTGAAGATGAAGGTGATGAGCAGCACGAGTGTGAACACCACCGAGGGTATCATAAAGCGCACACTCGAGAAGATATATCCGTTGATGTCGGGGAAGTGGATTCTCACCACACCCATCTTCGACGAGGGGTCATTGCGAAAGAGCACCTGCGAATATGTGTAGGGCAGTCCGTCCTCGGTATAGTCTGGACAGCGATACACCTCCCTGCCGTCGGCTGTCGAAACCGTGAAGTGATATGGTATGTTGATACCGTTGTTCAGCAGTTCAGCTCTTATGTCCTGGTCGAGCAACTTAAAGTTGATGCGCTCCCTCAGCGGTTTGTCGCTCGCAGTATAGAGTATGTTATACACCACCTCGTCAAGCAACGCCTTCTGATAGACGTATCTGTTTCTCACTATCTCCTGCAGCGACTTCGAAGCCTCGTTGATTGAGTTCTTGTCCGACCTCAGTATCATTGCCTTGGGGATGGTAGAGGGCTTGGTGGTGATAGTCTTCAATTGGAATGAGGAATATATCGTGCCGTCCTTGCCTGCCACGGCATACTGGTGGGAATGTTGCACCGTGCCGTTGTTGAGGTCGCCATGGAATGACACCGAGTCCTGCCTGAAAGCCCTACGCTCCGTCTCGTTGACGTCTTTCTCAAGATAACGCAAGGTTTCGTTGACTTCGAGGTTTCTCGATGCCTGATAGAGACTCCTGTTGACCGACTCGTCAAACTGTTCCTTCTTCATCTTGGCCATCTCCTCGATGTAGGAGAGCTGCAGATAGAGCAGCGCAAGGAATGAGAATCCCATTATTATTGCTATGATCCAAATCGTTGACTTCTTCATGGCTGCAAAGATACGTCAAATTTTAATAAGTCAGTCTAATTTAGTTAAATATTTCCCTGTAATTTCACAATATTAACATTATTCTATGTTTTTACTTGAATATATGCAATTATCTTTAGAGATACTGCTATCATTATATAGCTTATCACCACCTGAAGCTCGCTCAACCTCACGCCCTCGATAGCCGCCAATGGCAGATTGGCTATATATCCGAGCACCACATTCAGCAGCCATGCGATACCCCCCACTGCCTTTACCATCCATAATTGCAGCAACGGCAAATGCCACAATGCCACCACCGCCACTGCCCCATATAGCAATACCGTGGTCAATGGCACAGCTACAAGATTGGACACGACAAACCAGCACGGCAGAGTGCCGAAATAATATGCCACAAGTGGAGCCGTCCCTATCTGTGCCGCTATGCCCACCGACACCATTCCCCATATCTTTGACAGACGACGATGACGCGTTAAGAAGTCATACGGCAGCAATCCGTTGAGCAACGGGCAAATGACAATTATCGCTCCCACCGACATCACCGAGAGTTGGAATCCCACATCAAGCACTACCCTCGGCTCTACGAGTATCATCACCGCCACGGTTGTCACGAGCACATCCATACGGTCGTAGCCTCGCCTCATCACGTCGGCCAGGGTGAACATAGTGAGCATCATAGCAGCCCTCACCGCCGACACCGGCATTCCCACTATCACAACATACCCCCATATAGTGCCCACCACAACAAATCGTGCCGCCACACTGCCCTTGCCTGCTATCAACATCAAGATGAAATAGAGTATTGCTAGATGTGTGCCCGACAAGGCAAGCACATGTGCCACTCCCGCCTTCGAATAATCATTGCGCAGATTGCGGTCGATATGTCGCTTGTCGCCAAGTGTCATTGCCGACACCACTGCCAGTTCGTCGCCCTCAAGTCCGTTGGCGATATATATGTCCGTCACCTTCTCCCTCACTGCTGCCGCCCCATTGGCAATATTGGTTTTCCACTCGTTGCCAGCACTGAAGTCTATCCTGTCGTGCACTGCATACAACACTGCCCCACATAACATGCCCGACAACATCATCGCTACCGTGATCGATGCATTACGCAATCCCGCCTTGATGACAAAACAGCAAATCGCCGACACAACCACAACGGTTGCGACGGCGATAGTCAAAAGGTCAAGGAAGCCAACTAAAAAATGCCATTTGGAATACAGGAGGACTCCTGTAGCCAAGGCGAGAGTGTAGAAGAGAGCTGGACGTTCCTTGACCATAAAAATATCTTCCGAGCCTCTTAATCCTCACTTTCCTCAGCCTCGTGCTCCTGGATAAGCTGCTGCTGGATGTCGTTCGGAACGAGTTCGTAACTTGCAAACTTGGTAGTGAACGAAGCACGTCCACCGGTGATTGAGCTCAGGGCGATACTGTAGTTGGAGAGTTCCTTCAGAGGAATCTTTGCCTGCAGCTTCTGATAGCCAGCCTCACTGTCCATACCCATGATGAGGGCGCGACGTCCCTGGAGGTCGCTCATCACATCACCCATAAAGTCGGCGGGCACATACACCTCGAGGTCGTAGATCGGTTCGAGAATCTTTGGACCTGCCTCCTTGAAGGCTGCTGCAAAGGCGTTTCGTGCAGCCAGCATGAACGAGAGTTCGTTGGAGTCAACGGGGTGCATCTTTCCGTCATATACTATCACGCGAACATCGCGGGCATAACTGCCAGTGAGCGGTCCACGCTCCATGCGCTCCATGATACCCTTGAGGATAGCCGGCATGAATCGTGTGTCGATGGCACCACCGACAACCGAGTTCATGAACACGAGCTTTCCACCCCACTCCAGGTCGATCTCCTCACGGCTCTTGATGTTCATGCGGAATTCCTGTCCGCCAAACTTGAACACTGTCGGGTCGGGCATACCGTCGGCATACGGCTCTACAATCAGGTGAACCTCACCAAACTGTCCAGCACCACCCGACTGCTTCTTGTGTCGATAGTCGGCACGTGCCTGCTTGGTGATAGTCTCGCGATATGGTATCTTCGGCTCACCATATTTCACCTGTATCTTCTCGTTGTTCTCAAGTCTCCACTTCAGCGTGCGCAGATGGAACTCACCCTGTCCGTGAACGATGGTCTGTCTCAGTTCCTTCGACTGCTCAACAACCCATGTCGGGTCTTCCTGTCTCATCTTGGTGAGGGCAGCCATCAGCTTCTCCATCTCCTGCTCGTTGACAGCCTTGATAGAGCGTGAATACTTTGAGTTGGGATATTTGATGAAGTCATACTTCCAGTCGCATTCCTTCTCGTTTAGGGCATTGCCTGTCTTCACGTCCTTCAGTTTCACGGTGCAACCGATGTCACCGGCGCAAAGCTCATCCACCGGCAGACGGTTGGCTCCCGCACAAGCATAGATCTGAGCCACGCGCTCCTTGCTTCCGCGGTCGGCATTCGAGAGGTCGGCACCGGCCTTCACCTTGCCGCTCATCACCTTGAAATACGACACCTCACCGATGTGGGGCTCCATACCTGTCTTGAAGAAATAGAGGGATGTAGGACCATTTGAGTCGGCGGCCACCTCTTCACCACGAGTATTGTGCACCTTAGGCATCTCGCTTACGAACGGCACCACATTGCCCAAGAACTCCATCAGACGGCGAACACCCATATCCTTGCCAGCACATACGCAGAACACGGGGAATATTGAGCGTGTCACGAGTCCCTTGCGGATACCCTCGCGCAGTTCGTCCTCTGTCAGAGTCTCTTCCTCGAAGAATTTCTCCATCAGGCCTTCATCGTTCTCGGCAGCAGCCTCCACAAGAGCCTTGTGCAGCTCCATAGCCTTGTCCATTTCCTCGGCTGGGATATCCTCGATGATTGGTGCTCCACCCTCGGGCTTCCATGAATATTTCTTCATGAGCAGCACGTCGATAAGAGAGTTGAATCCAGGACCTGTGGAGATAGGATATTGTATCTGCACACACTTTGGTCCGTAGATCTCCTGCATGGTAGAGATGATATTGTCAAAGTCGCATTTATCGCTGTCCAACTGGTTAACCAAGAAGATAACCGGTTTCTTTAATTTTTCTGTATAACGGAAATTGTTCTGTGTTCCCACCTCAGGACCATATTGACCGTTTATCAGCACCACGGCCTGATCGGTAACGTTGAGAGCAGTGATTGCACCACCCACGAAGTCGTCCGAACCCGGGCAATCGATGATGTTGAGCTTCTTGTTGTTCCACTCCACATGGAATACGGTTGAGAACACTGAGTAACCATATTCCTGTTCAACGGGGAAATAGTCACTCACGGTATTTTTAGCTTCCACTGAGCCACGGCGCTTGATGATGCCTGCCTCATAAAGCATTGACTCGGCAAGTGTTGTCTTGCCGCTACCCGCACTGCCAATCAGTGCAATGTTTTTGATTTCACTCGTTTGATATACTTTCATATCTTTTTACGTTTTTAGTGAATACTATAAAGGTTCTAAGTTATTACGGCGACTAAATTAGACATTTTTCGCGAGATACGCAAACAAATTGGGCAAAAATGTTTGATTTATTAAACAAAATTAGTACTTTTGCAGCAAATTTCAGATAAAATGGCTGGTTTATACGTTCATATTCCCTTTTGTAAGTCGCGTTGCATCTATTGCGCCTTCTATTCCACCACATCCGCTGGCATGGAGGAAAAATATGTGTCGGCACTGTGTCGCGAACTCGATTTGCGCTCTGATTATTGCTCCTCCGAATGGCAAACTGTATATATCGGTGGCGGCACTCCAAGCACATTGTCCCAAGAACAGCTCCAACGGCTCTTTTCGCATATCGACTGCTCCCACGCCAAAGAAGTGACCATTGAGTGCAATCCCGACGACATCACGCCTTCCTTTGCCTCTCTGTTGGCTTCTCTGCCTGTCAATAGGGTGAGCATGGGAGCACAAACATTCGACAACAGTCGCCTCGGATTTCTCCGTCGCCGACATAATGCCGCAGAGGTTGTAAATGCTGTCAACACACTGCGGGATGCCGGAATCGACAATATCAGTATCGATCTTATCTACGGCTTCCCCGGAGAATCTCTCAAGCAATGGGACGACGACATCACTGCAGCCCTTTCCCTCGGAGTGGAACATCTCTCGGCCTATTGCCTGTCTTACGAGGAAGGCACTCCCCTATATCGTATGCTCAAAGAGGGGAAGGTGGAAGAGAGTGACGACGAACTGACACGCGCGATGTACTACCGGCTTATCGACCGACTTGCCGCTGCTGGATATGAGCACTACGAGATAAGCAACTTCGCCCTTCCCGGACGTCGGGCCCTTCACAACAGCAACTACTGGAACTCCACTCCCTATATGGGAATAGGAGCTGCCGCACATTCATATAACATCACAAGCCGACAATGGAACATTTCCGACCTTCGGAAATATATCTCGGAAGTGGAAAACGGCCATCTGCCCTTCGAACTCGAGACACTCGACATCACCGAGAGATACAACGACACAGTGATGCTCTCTCTACGCACATGCGACGGCATCGACCTTGCCAACTTGAAATCCCGTTTCGGCACCGACTTTCACTCCTATCTCCTTCGTCAGGCACGACAATATGAAGAAAGCGGTCTGCTCGTCCATGAGCACGACCGCCTCCGTCTTTCCCGCAATGGGTTATATGTTAGTGATATGGTCATCACCGACCTGCTGAAGGTATAACTCCCTACAGGCATCCTCAAGCAATTCGATGACGAGTTCAAATCCCTTGTCGCCACCGTAATATGGGTCGGGCACGGTGGTTGACTCGGGATGATGCCTCAGAAAGTCGGCCATCCTCACCACCTTTTCCATATCTTTTTCCGAAGGGGCAAGCGACGATACTGCCCTGTAATTATCGTGGTCCATGACAACAATCAGGTCGAAGTCTTTGAAATCCTGCCTGCATATCTGTCGCGCCCTACTGTTGAAATTGTATCCATGGGCAGCACCATGGCGTCGCATACGCGAATCTGGCAGTTCACCCACATGCCACGGTCCGATACCTGCGGAGTCGATAAAGAAGTCGTCCTCCCTACCCTCTTCCTTCACTATATGTTTCATAATACCCTCGGCAGCCGGTGAGCGGCATATATTGCCAAGGCACACAAAAAGAATCTTTTTCTTCATACCTGCAATTTTTCATGCAAAGATACAACCTTTTTCCCATTTCTCCAAACTTTTCCCTTATTATTTACTCAAGTTTCGCCTGTCGAAAAAAGTCGAGTTATTAATATAGATAATATATAATTAATAAAATAAGGTACGTGTTATTATAAAATAAGTGAGATTTTGCTTTTAGGAATAATCAGCGTCACTTTCTGACGAAATGTGGCCATGCTTCCTCACCTAATTCAGGAGCATATTCAAAACCCTCGTAAGAAAAAGAGCGCAAATCGGCCGGAGAAGTCAGTTGATTCTGCAGGATAAATCTCACCATTGCCCCTCGGCACGACTTTGCCCACACGGCCTGCATCTTAAGCGTACCGTTAGGTTGGCGCACATAGAACAACGGATGCACCACATCCACCTCATGGCACACACGTTTCCAATCAAACAAGTGCTCATATTCCTCTGTCGAGAGATGAACCAACACACCGTCATCTGCCTTCACACTGTCGATGAGAGCATCAGTGAGAGTGTCGCGCCAAAACTGATTCACCGGTTTGCCGTCGGCTGAAGGCAGATGAACGCAATGCTCCATCCTGTAAGGCACTACACCATCCATAGGGCGCAACAATCCATATAGGAAACACGTAATCCATAAATGCTGTTGGGCAAAACTGATAGCAGCCTCATTGAGTGTCGAGGCCTTGAGATGCTTATACGCCTGACCGTTATAAGCCATTATGGCAGGCATCTTTTCGGCAATAAAGAAATTCTGGTAACGTTGCCAATTCTCAGCCGCCAACTTTCTGCTGCAGTCAAGTTCGCGCTCCAGTGTGTCAATATCCATTCCTGCCATATCCAACGCAATCCGGTTGGCAATCTCCTGGTATTGTGGTTCAGACCATGGCTTTATGTCCGACCTCTCATACATTATCTTAGCATTAGCGAGTAATATTTGCATAATTCATTCATTTTTTTGGCAAAGATACGGATAATCTCCCAAAACTCCAAACAATTCAGATGTTTTTTTAAAATTTATCGCAAGCCTTGCAAAGATTTGGTTACTTCGAAAATAATTCTTCATTTGTTAAAATGGCATAAAAATATTGAGTCTTTTATACACATAAGAATAATATTCATTACCTTTGTACCTTTAGAAATCACACTTTACATCCAATAATTAAAAAAACAGAACGACAATGAACTTTCTTGAAGAGAAAATCAAAGAAGACGGGATTATCAAAGAAGGCAATATCCTGAAGGTTGACAACTTTCTCAACCATCAGATTGATGTTGACATCATCCGCCAGATAGCCTATGAGTTAAAGCGCAGGTTCCGCGGTAAGCAAGTGAACAAGATTCTCACCATCGAGGCGAGCGGCATTGCCATAGCCATGCTCCTCGGCGACCTCTACGACGTACCGGTGGTGTTCGCCAAAAAGGGCGAGACAGCCAATTCCACCGACGATAAATATGTGTCGCAGGCATACTCGTTCACCCATAAGCGCCACAACAATGTGTTCGTGTCGCGCCCCTATCTCACTGCCAACGACAAAGTGCTCATCGTTGACGATTTCCTTGCCGATGGACAAGCATGTCTTGCCCTTATCGACATTGTCAATCAGGCAGGCGGCGAGGTGGTAGGCATTGGTATTGCCATCGAGAAAGGTCAGCAAAAGGGAGGTCAGATACTACGCGAAGCCGGCTATCACCTTGAGTCGATAGCCATACTCGAATCAATGGATTACACTACACAAGACATCAAATTCAGATCATGAGCAGCATATACGAACTCGACGGCAGAGTGCCACTGAGGCAGGCATTGCCATTCGGTCTGCAACACATCCTCGCTATGTTCGTTGCCAACATCACCCCTATCATCATCCTTGCCAGTGCCGTGGGCATCGACAAGGGCATCAGTGCCACACTTATCCAGAACTGCATGATTATAGCAGGCATAGGAACACTCGTGCAACTCTATCCTATATGGAGAATAGGCTCACGACTCCCCATCGTGATGGGTATCTCGTTCACGTTTCTCTCTTTGGCTATAGTGATAGCCTCCACTCAAGGCATGGGCACTCTCATGGGTGCCATCATTGTTGGCGGACTCGTTGAGGGTTGTCTCGGACTCTTTCCCAACAAATGGACAAAGCTTATCCCGCACATCGTGGCAGCTACTGTTGTAGCCGCCATCGGTCTATCCCTACTCCCCATTGGAGCCAACAGTTTTGCAGGCGGACAGGGAGCAGCCGACTTCGGCAGTGCCGACAACTGGATAGTGGGCTCGGTGACATTGCTCGTATGTCTTGTCACCCTCATTTATGGCAAGAACATGTTGCGCTCGCTCTCCATTCTCGTTGGACTCATCGCCGGCTACATCCTTGCCTTGTGTATGGGAATGGTGAATTTCAACAATATCAACGACATGCCTATTGTCGCCCTACCCTCATTCATGCCTTTCACCCCCGAGTTTCATCTCGATGCCATTCTCGCTGTGATTTGCATCTATTTCGTATCAGCCACCGAGACCATCGGCGATACGTCGGCCCTTTGTTCGGGAGCATTAGGCAGAGGAGTGAAGAAGAAGGAGATGGGGTCGTCAGTGGCCTGCGACGGTATCGTGAGTTGCATCTCTGGACTATTTGGTTGCACCCCTATCACGTCTTTCTCTCAGAACGTGGGTCTTGCCGCCTTGTCCAAGGTAATCAACCGCTTCACAATCGCCACAGGAGCGATGATACTGATATTATGCGGACTATTCCCACCGATAGGGGCATTATTGGCCACTATCCCGCAGTGCGTTCTCGGCGGTTGCACTTTGATGATGTTCGGAAGCATTGTCTTTGCGAGCTTTGGCATGATGGCACGTTGCGGATTCTCACAACGCAACATGATTATCGCCAGTCTCTCGCTAAGCATCGGACTTGGATTCACCTCCGCTCCCGACATGTTCAAGATATTCCCCGACATTGTCAACACCGTATTCGCACAAAACTCCGTTGCAGTGGTCTTTTTGTGTGCCGTTGTGCTCAACCTCGTCCTTCCTAAGGAGGTATAACCAAGTTGCTTTTATCTTCGCAAGCCTTGCAAAGATTTGGTTTTTTCGAAAATAATTCATACCTTTGCAGCCAATAATGATTAAACGCATGAATGGTATGAACGAAATAAGTAATCTGCCTCCCATTGACTTTGGAATTGTGGAGGACAGGACAATGAAAATATTGAAGGTCGTAGGTGTGGGTGGTGCCGGATGCAATGCCGTCAGGAATATGTATGACGAAGGCATTGAGGGAGTGTCATTTGCAGTATTCAACACAGATAGTAAGGTACTTGCCAAGTCGCCTGTTCCCGTCAAACTACAGTTGGGCGAGGGACTCGGTGCCGGCGCCAATCCCGAAGTGGGAAAAAGTGAGGCGGAAAACAATATTGACGATATTCGCACACTGCTCAACGACGGTACTAAGATGGTGTTCATCACCGCCGGAATGGGAGGCGGCACTGGTACAGGAGCGGCTCCTGTGGTGGCACAGATTGCCCAGGAACTCGGAATCCTTACCGTTGCCATTGTCACCATACCCTTTTATTTTGAGCGTAAGAAGAAGATTGTGAAGGCTCTCAAGGGTGTGGAAGAACTAAGGAAATATGTTGACGCAATGCTTGTGATTAACAACGAGAGACTGTGCGATGTATATTCCGACTCACCCATATCACTCAACGAGGCTTTCAAGCGTGCGGATGATGTGTTGAAAGAGGCAGTAAAGGGCATATCAGAGCTGATTACTTTCCATAGCGACGGCAATATCAACCTCGACTTCCGTGATGTAGAGACCACCACCCGCAAGGGCGGCGGAGCCATCATGGCTATCGGTAGGGCAAGTGGCAACAAGCGAATCGAAAGAGCCATCATCGATGCCCTTGATTCTCCCTTGTTGTGCGGAAATGACATCAACAAGGCCAAGAAGATTTTGTTCAACATATATGCAAGTACCGAGCACCAGATATTTGTCAATGAGATGCAGGAGATTGATGAATTCTTCGACCAACTTGATCCTGACATAGAAGTTATATGGGGTACTTCTACCGACGACTCTCTCGGCGAGGATGCCAAGGTGACCATTTTAGCCACAGGCATCGACAATGAGTTTACCGAACCTAAGGAAGAAAAGCCTAGCGAAGGTGAAGAGCACTTCGAGCAACTGATAAAAGACCTTTATAAACCTGTAAAGCGACTAAAGCCTCAGGAGAAGGAAGAAAAAGAGACCGAGATAAAAGAGCAAGATAAAAAAGAGCCCGAACCGCCTTTTATCGTTGTTGCCCCCAAAGTGGAACCGGCTGCAGAACCAGCTGCAGAACCTGTAAAAGAGGAGAAGTCGGAGGAAATGCCCGAGCCCAAGAAACAGTCAATCTTGGAAAAATGGAAAAAATGGTTGAGAGATAATATGGAGATGTATAATGAATGACTATGTGAACAATCTTGAGGAACTGGCTTCTCAGCTGCATGACATTGCAAGAAAGCTGAGGGCGGCAGGGCGCAACGACCTGATATTGTCGGCCCTTGGCAGCAGTATGCTCGATGAACTGAAGGCAGAGGCTGTGAGGGGACATCTGAGCCGACTCGTCATCACGTCAGATTATCGTTTCCTTCTGCCCGACATCGGCAATGTCGAGGTTGACCTGCAACCAGTGCACAAGGCAGTATATCTACTGTTTCTCAACCACCCCGAAGGAATCGAGTTCAAGCATCTTTCTGAATACAAGGACGAATTGCGCCAATGGTATCGCAAGACGTCAAAGATGATGGACCTGGAAAAGATTGAAGAGAGCGTTGACCATCTCACCAATCCTCTCGACAATGCCATCAACGAGAAATGCTCCCGCATAAAGAGAGCATTCCTCGACGTGATGGACGAATATTCAGCGAGCTACTACATTATCTCCGGACATGCAAGGATTGATTCTCCCACAACCACCAAGACATGGTATAAACGTCTGAAAGTGATTAATCTTCCCCGACATCTTGTAGTGATCAAGGCGCAATAGACAACTTGCAGACCACCGCAGGTGTTAACTGTTAACGCGTAACTTACAAAAAATTCCGTTTTGAGGGCCTCTAGGAGAAAAAGTATAAATATTAATTATTATATATATATATTATAATTATGTATATTATAATATAATACTTTTCACTAAAAGTAAAAAACGCATTTCAATGCAAGTTACGCGTTAACAGTTAACACTTTCCCATCAGAGGCCTTACCCCTATAACGACTATTTAGCTCGACATGATTGGACATCACTCAATCCAGAACAGGAGATGCGTAGAATGTTTTTAGGTCATAACTTATGACCAACGTCAGCCATAACTTATGACCAAGCGAGGGCATAGCCAAGTATCACTTTGAGATTGCAGCGGGAAAGGAATACAATCTATTGGCTGCAGTTTCAACATAGCCATTAGCTATAGATCCGACAGCTTCATTATATGTTCGTAAAGATTTCTCTAGCCTATACTTTACAATTTCCCTTCTGTCGTCATCATTTAATCCCTTTATCATATTGCAATTCCCTCATTCATGACATTATGATTAAACATGGTAAAATGATTCTCATTCCATTCTTTAGTGGAAAACAACACAGGATTGATTATCTCGTTC
Source organism: uncultured Prevotella sp. (assembly GCA_945869265.1). GTDB lineage: Bacteria > Bacteroidota > Bacteroidia > Bacteroidales > Bacteroidaceae > Prevotella. The sequence goes on from CAMBOI010000032.1 coordinate 29,736, forward strand.
AAATCCCATCCCAATTCACGCAATGGATAAGAATATTTGTCATAATCTAATAAAGTAACACGTGGTTTATCAATTAGAACAAGAACGTCCCAATCACTACCCTCTTTAGCATCGCCACGAGCGCGAGAACCAAAGAGTATAGCGTGAACATTGGGTTCTATACCATTTAAGACATTGCGCATTGCCTTAATCATATCATCTTTATCTATCATGACAATTGATTTCTAATATAATTATTCTAATTTGCCGCAAAGATACGAACTATTTTCTATTCCTCCAAACTTTTTCCTGATTATTTGCATTATTCACACTAATTCCACATTTTTTCGCCTATTTCTTTTGTCATACAAAAAAAATCACGTAACTTTGCATCCACATAACAAAAAAATATAAACAAGAATGAAAAAGATTGCATTGATTACTGGTGCTACAAGCGGAATAGGTGAAGCTTGTGCACGCAAATTCGCCGAGGGCGGATATCACCTCATCATCACTGGACGCAATGCCGAAAAGCTTGCCCAACTCAAGGCAGAACTGCCTACGGAAGTGCTGACTCTGTGCTTCGACGTGCGCGACCGCAATGCCGCCACCGAGGCTGTCAATTCTCTACCCCAGGAATGGAGCACTATCGACGTACTGATAAACAACGCCGGACTCGCCCTTGGTCTTGAACCGGAATACGAAGGCGACTACGAGGATTGGGACACGATGATCGACACAAATATCAAGGGACTGCTCACCATGACCCGACTGATTGTTCCGCGAATGATAGAACGCAACGCTGGTCATGTCATCAACATCGGTTCTGTGGCAGGCGATGCTGCATACGCCGGAGGAAACGTGTATTGCGCCACCAAATCGGCAGTGAAGGCTATAACAGACGGACTAAGAATCGACGTGGCACATTCGGCTGTGAGAGTGACCAACCTCAAACCGGGATTGGTGGAAACCCACTTCAGCAACGTCCGCTTCCATGGCGACGACCAGCGTGCCGACAATGTATATAAAGGTATCACTCCGCTCACCGGCACCGACATTGCCGATGTGGCCTTCTATGCAGCCAGTGCCCCTGCCCATGTTCAGATAGCAGAGGTGTTGATACTCGCCACACATCAGGCCAGTGGCAGTGTGATACACCGCAGCTAAGACAATATCAGATTTTCCTAACCTGTTTGCCATCGCAAAGTAACTTCAGGGCATCCGACAGATGCTCTTGAAGTTCCTTGCCGTCAACGTATGTAGCATTAAGTGCCCCGGATATCGGCTTCCATCAATCACTTTTCAGTATAAAAATCTTTTGCAAAGATACGAACTCTTTTCGATTCTTCCAAAATTTTCCCTTATTATTTGCAATATTTGACGACTCACTGCATAAAAAAGAAAGAACTTGACAACTTAAGCCTTAGGAAATTATAAAGTATTATAAAAAAACATGATTTCCAAAACAATTCCACTCGTTTTTGAGATTAATTTCATAACTTTGCAAAGTAAAAGTCATACACTTTTTACTACAGCAGATATGAAGACATTCTGATGTAAACATCATTAAAATAATATAATACATTTATGAATATGAACAGAACAAGTTTTTTCAAGGTTTATGGCAATGGTATCGCCAAAACATTATTTTTAGTAGCGTTCATGTTATGCATGCAAACTATTAACGCCCAAGAGGATCTCGACGCGAAATATGCCACAGAACTGCCAAAGGCGGGCACTGTAGCTCCCGACTTCACACTTTCGTCACTGGACGGTAATACCATTTCGTTGTCCGACTTCAAGGGTAAATATGTCGTGTTGGACTTTTGGGCATCATGGTGTCCCGACTGTATTCACGATATTCCTGAAATACAATCCCTATATAATGATTTTTCCGATAAAGGCGTTGTATTCCTTGGAGTTTCGTTTGATACAGACAAAACCCGCTGGCAGACAGCTGTGGAAAAATATGACATCAAGTATCCCCAATGCAGTGAGCTCAAGAAAATGCGAGAGGCGGAAGTGGCCAAACTATATGGCGTGAAATGGATTCCTTCATTGGTGGTAGTTGGACCTGATGGAAAAGTTGCACTGTCCACTGTCATAAGCCAGAAGGTAAGGGCATTACTCTCAGAACGAATATAACTACAAATAACATTAATGACAATGAACAATTATTTTACAAGCAATCACGATGATATTGAAAAAATCCCCGATCCCAAATTCGCCGAACTGCTAATGGGCGAAGACACGTTCCTCATTGCCGACTACGTGTGCTATTTTTCAAACCACCTGACCGAGGATGAGGAAGAGAATCTTGAGCAGAAATCCGAAGAAGAATTGCTGGCCATAATAGAAGACAGATTGTATAACCATGTGGAAGAGTGGATTGACGACTTGACATATAATGACCTGAAGATTCTGAGGGAACTCGTTGACAAAGACAGAATTACAGCTCCAGCCACAAGTCAGACACTCCTGATAGAGCAAGTTATGCTCATAGATCGTAGTTTATGTTTCGAAGAAGACGAAGATTCTGAATTTATCATTTATGATGACATAAAGCAAGCCGTAGCTCCATACCTTGATTCTGCTATCGAGAGAAAAGAGAAAAACGATGAGGGATTTCTTGAGACTCTCTTTCTTGGTATTGTCAACATCGTTGGACGTATTGAGGAAGCCAAGGCGCGTGATGTGATGAAAATACTGTTGCCTCAGACTGGTCGCAAATTGACATCTGAGGATGTTGACCGTTTCTTCGACCATTCCATGCTTGTAAAATACCATCGTGGCGGCTATGTGTGCCAACCCGATGGAGCGTTATTCTCGCAAATAGAAGACAACTTTGATTGGGAAGAAGAGATAAGGGATTCTGTGAAACCATTTTATCCCACTGATTATATGGACGTGTTAGCTCATGGCGAATATCCTTTCTTCAAACCTTATCGCATAGAAGAGCGCGCATTCTACAGTTTTCTTACAGGCTGTCTTAAATATACAAATGAAAGTGCCCTCTCCAACATTACTTTCTATTACTGCCATCTGCAAGACCCTGAATATGACATCAAAGACATGATCTCTGAATTAACTTGCGACGAAAAATTCCACGATGCAACAATGAAAAAAAACGCGATTGATATCATCAAGCGTTTCTGCAACGGCATCCCAAAGTTCATACTAAAAGGTAACACTTCTAAACAAGTGCGATGAATAAGACCGACACAGATATGACTATTGTTGCATATACTGAACAGAGATAATTGTTTTTTTCACTCAGGCTATTCAGTATATATCATTAAGGCTATTATAAATTAATGTGAAGCCCCTATTTGTTTTACGTTCCCCACTGCGGTATGTACGTTCCGCAGTGGGGAATATACATTCCGCAGTGCGGAACGTACATACAGCACTGCGGAATATAAAATAGAAACCTGTTCTTACAAAATTACAACAGCTTTAGTGAATAACTTCCGACAACTGTTATCACACATTCACTACTACTATCTACATACCATAACAATACGCATTCTCTCGCGCGTACGCTCTATAAATTTTCATTTTCTTCTCATTTAACTACTCAGAAGCACTATTTCGTGACAATAAGCGTCACATGTCACATGGATTTCGGGAAAATTTTCCCTTGATATCAAGCAAAACCATCAAGTTTGCTCCTCCTATGTGAGTCCGCTATGACTCCGCTGTGACTCCGCTTTTTTGCAGGCAGAGATTATACATACAACAGATGAATAGCACATTAACAGTTAATAGGCAAAATGGGCAAAAGCAAAATGGGCAAATTCATTTATTCAATTTGCTTTTGCCCAATTTGCCCATCGACTTCATACTAGTTGATAATATCGGTCAAAGGATACCACCCGTAGCGCCTGAAAGAACTCAAGGGCGAGTCAATGAGAGGCAGACGCAAGAAGCATGCTATATCATCCGACCTATGATTACCAACACTCGCGGTGTCGCTCTTTGGAGGCTTTGCGCCTCCAGCAGCTAGGCAAACCGCCGCAGTGTTTTTCAGGCTCTTGGCTGTCGCACCAATGAATGAACATCACGTCACCGCAGCGTGATGTGGAAGTGTCAGTGTCGAACGAAACGCACTTCTCATCGCAGCGTGACAAGGCTCTGAAATGTGAGTGCCATCTGCAATCGAAAGGTGGCACTCGCAACAGAGCGATTTGCCGGTACTCATTCATGCGCTACGAGCGGTACTCTTTGACCGCTACCATCAAATAATCAATCCGAACCTTTGGCTCTTAATCTGTCCCCCTATCCTTGTTGCGGGATTGTTTTGTCTTCCAAATTTATTCAACATACATCAAAAACATCACCTTTTCACCAAAACGAAACAAATATTTTGCATTTTCCCGCCGTTTTACTTGCATATATGAAAAATAAGTCGTATTTTTGCCGAAAAAAATAATAATATGACGGTATGCCAGAAATTAGTAGATTTTACGGAATAATAATATACATGTATATGAGCGAACATAATCCGCCTCATTTTCATGTGTGGTATGAGAACTATAAGGCAATTATCACCATTAAGGATGGAATAATAACCGGGAGTCTTCCCAGGCGTGCTTTGAACCTTGTGTATGAGTGGCTTGACATTCATAAGGATGAGCTTCTCGAAAATTGGAACAGGTTGGCTAATTTTGAAACTCCACAGAAGATTGAACCATTAAAATAATGAATCATGAACGAGGTATTGACTATTGAACAAGCTGAATATTCTGGAGGCTATACACTGGTGCTTCTATTCAGCAATGGGGAAAAGCGGGAATTCGACTTCGCGTCTCTCCTCGATAAGGGTGTGTGTCGGAAATTGAGGGACATGGATTATTTTAAGAACTTCAAGATTGATGGCTTTTCGGTGGATTGGAACAACGAAATCGGCTTCGCGCCCGAGTTCTTGTATGAAAACAGTGCGGCATTAGGGAATCAATAATCAATCCAATCCGAGCCTTTGGCTCTTAATCTTTGCAAATCTGTGGTCTATAAAAACCATCTGTGGTCTGAAAAAACTGCGCTAACGAGCCGTGTTTTTAAAGCCGTGTCCATCCGTGCCTAAAGATTAATCCCTATATTATTTTTCTGCAAAGGAACAAACTATTTTCCATTCCTCCAAACATTTCTCGGATTATTTGCAATTATTTGGATACTCTCAACACCTTCCTATCACCCCAAGCGTCACATGTCACATGGATTTATGGAAGATTTTCCCTAAATATCAAGCAAAACCATTAAGTTTGCTCCTCCTATGTGAGTCCGCTATGACTCCGCTGTGACTCCGCTTTTTTGCAGGCAGAGATTATACATACAACAAGGTTCAAAGGGACACAGGTTCAAAGCGACAGGTACATTGGTTCACTCTTTCGGGTCGATGTACCTGTCCCTGAGATTCACCATAATTTTACAAATGTTTTTTTATTTCCTTGAAAACCTTAACAGTTTCATCAGA
>CAMBOI010000033.1 GCA_945869265.1 uncultured Prevotella sp.
CGAACTGCTCTACACGGTTTTGCAGACCGTTACCTAACCGATCGGCCAAGGTACCTTGTTCTTGTTTGCGGGTGCAAAGGTACAACAAAAAAATGGAATCACCAAATATTTTTGCTATTTTTTTCACTTTTTTATCGCAAACGCAAGGAATCACCCACTTTTAGCTGATAATCCGGAGAAAGTTTGTTCATTTTATAGAGATACTTCAGGCGGATATTGTAGAGCTGGGCGATGCTGTACATCGACTCGCCGGCACGCACATAATGCAGGCGACCCTTATAGCTCTTGGGGGCACGCTTTGCCTTCTTCTGAAGATAGATAATCTCGCCAGTGACAAGGTCGTCGCGCTTGTCGCGCTCGTTGTACTTTGCCAACTTGCGATAGGAGATGCCTAGTTCATCGGCAAGACTGCGGAAGGTGTCGCCCTTGCGTACCTTAATATAATAGTTGCCGTTGAAGGTGTGGATGGCATGAAGGTTGTTGTTGCGGGCATGGTCGCGACTGTGACGGGCGAAGAACTTGTCGTAGCTCTTGGCACGGTCGTAGCGGTCGAGCTTGTAGAGCTGGATGATATCTATCAGTTTGTCGGCATAACGGGGATTGGTGGCATAACCGGCAGCCTTGAGTCCGCGTGCCCATCCCTTATAGTCGGTGACCGAGAGTTTGAAAAGACTGCGATAGCGCTGTCCCGTGGCGAGAAACTTGGAGTGATCCTCGTAGCTCTCGTAGGCATTTTTGTAGGCACGGAAACATTCGCCCTTGGCATCGTCGTCGTGATAGGTGGTGCGGCCTGTCCAGCCATGACACTTGATGCCAAAGTGATTGTTGCCCTTGCGGGTGAGCTCGCTCCTGCCCGCCCCCGACTCAAACACGCCCTGAGCAAGGGTGATGCTTGCGGGTATGCGGTATTTTTGCATCTGCTCGATGGCGAGATCCTTATATTGGTCGATGTATTCCTGATAGGCGGAGTTCCATTTCATCTGTGCCGACAAAGAAGACGGCATCAAGAAAAGAATAGCAAAAAGAGATAAAAAGACGATTGTCTTTAACTCCCTTAAACTCCTTGAACTCCTTAAAATTCTATATAAAATAATTGTCTTTCTTCTCATCTGATTTCTTAAATAAACTATTCAAGTTGCAAAAATACTCAAAATATTTCACATAAAGCAATTTTTTTATTATTTTTGCAAGAAAATTAGGTTTATTATGGAAGCTAAGAACATAAATGTAACTATTTGCGTGGCAAAATACGATGAACTCGACGAAAATGACCGTTCATTGGTGGATATGGCTGTAGAGGCCACAGAGAGGTCGTATGCACCCTACTCCATGTTTAACGTTGGGGCGGCAGTGAGGCTTGACAACGGTGTGACCATACCGGGATGCAATCAGGAGAACGCTGCCTTCGGTGTGACGATATGTGCCGAGCGCAGTGCCTTGTTTGCTGCCGGCGCACAATATCCACATGCGAAGGTGGAGGCTATCGCCATAGCCGCAAGGAATGCCGACGGACTGCTTGACGAACCGATATCTCCATGCGGTACTTGCCGCCAGGCTATGGTGGAGACGGAGAAGAGAAGCGGCATGAAGATGCACATACTGCTATACGGCAGGAAATACATCTATGTCATTGACGGAATTGCCGGGTTGCTGCCACTTACCTTCTGCGACGAGCAGCTCTGAAGGGGGCTGCCGATGGTGCCTCGGGAGCTATCCATTCATAACAACCGATGGATGGAGTTAGGGCTGAACGGCGATTGCCGTCGCGGTCGATAGTCAACGACGGTAGAGGCAGGGCCTTGCCGATGGCTGTGGAAAGGGAGTCGAGATGGAAGTCATAGACGAGATTGTCGATGTCGAGCAACTTGAAGTGCATCTCGCCATTAAGGCTGTCCTTGGGAGTTTCGAGAACGGACATGGGGAATTTCTCGGCGGCAACAACTGAATCCTCGATTATTGTGCGCACGATAGAATGATCGAAACTGAAGTCAAGGCTGTCGGTGAGGAAAACGTCTTCATCATATCCCGTGACAAGGCAATTAGTGAAGGAAGCCTTGGAATCGGATAGTTGGACAGCCAGTCCCCTGTTGGCATCAAAGGGATAGAACTGAGCGAATGTGCTGAAGGTGACGTTAGCCTGCGACCTATAGAGATAAAGACAGTCGGCAAGGGTGTTGCTAATAAGCGTGTTCGCCATAGAGATATTACTGTGGAATGCCGCAAAACCATAGCCCTTGCAATTATGAATGGTGACATTAGCGAGCGAGAGATTGGGAGTGTCGCAAATATCAACAGAATCGCAGAGGATGGCATCCATGGCACTGTGAAGGTCGAGATACCTGAGAGAGTTGCCTGACGATGAGCCAAAGAAATGTATGCCGCGCCATTGACCGCTGACACGGTCGTAGGGCAGATAGTCGAACATATTGTCGAGACGGTCGCCACGCAGCACCACATCTTGTCCCGGTTGACCACTGATTTCCAGAGTGCCATACACATCTATACCAGCCGTACTTCCAAAATACAAAACCGTGGGTGAGAGGATAGATAATGTGGCGGCAGAATCAACACGAATGCCCCTACGCACAACTACGGGTTTGGACGAGGCAATGGTTGTATTCTTGCTGACGCGAAGAGAATCATACAAGACCGCATCCCAACTCCATGCCCTGAGATTCACTTTCTGCTCCACTCCGCTTTGGAGGCGGAATGAGAGATTGTCCTCGATAAGCTGGGGGACATCAGAGCCGTTGATTTGCGATGTCAACTCGACGAACACCCTTATACTGTCGCCCTTGCGCACCTCGATATCCTGCGCCTGACTACCTGTGCTGTTGTCGAGATAGATGCCATCGACATTCACGCGGAAACCGGTTTGATTGCCATGCTCAAGGCGCACCTGACTCACCCGAAGTCCATCGGAGGAGCGGTTGTATGCCCAAAAGCCATAAGTGCGAGTGGGAACAGTGCTGAACACGGTGTCGAGCGACAAGGTGTCGCAAGCAAATGACAACAAGTCGCCACGGCTCGTGGAAAACGAGTCGTCGTCGGAGCACGACGATAATATCGTGGACACAGACAATAGGATATAAAAAAGCCGTTTCATCTATAAGACAAAACGGCTCTGTTATGAAATTATTGTGTCAAACAGAACAATTATTTCTTAAAGTAGCGGGCATAGAGACCCATAAAGCCTGCGCAGTGGCGTGCCTCGTCCTTAGCCATCTCATGAACAGTGTCGTGAGTAGCGTCCATACCGGCAGCCTTGGCATTCTTGGCGATACGGAACTTGTCCTCGCAAGCACCCTTCTCAGCAGCGATACGAGCCTCAAGGTTGGCCTTGGTGTTGCCCAGAACGTCGCCAAGCAGTTCGGCAAACTTAGAAGCATGCTCAGCCTCCTCGAATGCATAACGCTTGTAAGCCTCGGCGATTTCGGGATAACCCTCGCGGTCGGCCTGACGGCTCATGGCAAGATACATTCCAACCTCTGTGCACTCACCATTGAAGTGAGCCTCGAGATCCTTGATCATTTCCTCGTTAGCACCCTCGTTGCGAGCTGCACCAAGAACGTGCATGGTGGCGAAATTTGCCTCACCGTCATCAGCGAGTTCGGTGAACTTAGATGCTGGAGCCTTACACAATGGGCACTTCTCAGGTGCTGCCTCGCCCTCATATATGTATCCACATACGGAGCAGATAAACTTTTTCTTCATAATAGTGTTGTTTTTTTAAAATGTTATACCTAAAAATTATTATCAATTCTGCAATTTTGCTGCAAAGATAATAAATATCACCTTTATATGCAAGCTTTTTCACATTATTTAGCCGAATTATCGTTTCTTTACGGGCACAGTGTCGCCTTTGAGCCTCAAATGTGACTTGATTTGGGGTATCTTGTCCCCCACAGCCTTGATGAGAAGTACTGCCACCTGATTGGCGCCATATATATTATAATGTGTGTTGTCCCAACGACCTTTGGGAAGCGACGGATGCTCGCCGGGGGCGAATATCATGTGGAGCTTCTTGGATGCCTCGCGCCCCAGACCTTGTTCGAGTTCGTGGGTGATGGCATTGGCATCAATGAACACCACGCCCATCTCCTTTGCCACATTAGCTGGGGCAAGGCGATAGTCGCCATGGGTGTCGTAGAGTGTGTCGCCCTCAAGGACCTTGTTGCCCGACTTGGCATCGAGATTGCGCAACTTCTCGTCGTCGTCGTTCTTCTGTACTTTTAATGCAAAATTGCGGCGGACAACGGCGTTGAACAATACTGGAATACCACCCTTGGAGCGGGTGTCGTTGACAAACTTGCGCAGATTGTCGTCGAAGGTGGAGCCTGGGTCTGTGTGACGATCAGGCTGGGGTTTCTCGTCGTTATGTCCAAACTGAATAAAGACATAATCGCCAGGCTTGATCTTGGCGAGCACCTTGTCCCATCGTCCCTCGTTGATGAAACTCTTGGAGGAGCGACCGTTGACGGCGTGGTTGTCAACAACGACATTATTGTCGAAATACTGCTGGAGCACCATGCCCCAACCGCGTTCCTGCTTGCCACCGGTGGTGTCCTTGTTGGCCATAGTGGAGTCGCCTATCATGAACACGGTGAAATCGTGTTCTTTGTTGAACGACATGCTTAATACTACGAGGGCTATTATGCCCAGAATCATTTTCTTCATTGTTTTATCTACAGATTAATTTTTTGTCCACTGAGTTTATTTTGTCCACTGAGTTTTTTTGTCCACAGATTTGCACAGATTTCATTTTTTAGGCACGGAAAGACACGGCTTTTTTTAAAAGACACGGCTTGGCTGCGCATTGATATTTTACACGGCACTTCGTGATTACGGCTTGCTTCGCAAGATCACAGCTTAGTTTGTTTTTCTGAGCAAACGAGCCGTGTCTATACTTTAGTATAGCCTTTAAACTAAATAAGCCATTCCCATCGCGCAGCCCAGCCGTGCCTTTTTTTAAAAGCCGTGGCCATCCGTGCCTAAAAATCTTCTTCCGTGCCTGGAATAAATTCCTAATTCCTCAGGATTTCAACCATTTCATCGGGAGAGATGAGCTGCTGCTCGCCTGTGACCATGTTTTTGAAAGTAATCTTGCCTTGGGCAATCTCGTTCTCTCCTGCAATGGCGACATACGGTATGGACTTGGCATTGGCATAGCTCATCTGCTTTTTCATCTTGGCTGCATCGGGATAAATCTCGGTGCGAATACCAGCAGCACGGGCTTTTGCCACAAGAGGCAGGCAATATGCCGTTTCCTTGGCTCCGAAATTGACGAAGAGGAGTTGGGTGCTTGTCACTGCCTCCTTAGGATAGAGGTCGAGGGCATTGAGCACGTCGTAGATACGGTCGGCACCGAAACTGATGCCTACACCGCTGATGCCCGGCATGCCAAAGATACCAGTGAGATTGTCGTAGCGTCCGCCACCCGTGATACTGCCCATAGGTGTGTCGAGAGCCTTGACCTCGAAGATGGCACCTGTATAGTAGTTAAGACCACGGGCAAGGGTGAGGTCGAGCTGTATCTCGTTCTTCAATCCCACTGTCTTGAGGGTGTCGAGAATAAAGGCGGTCTCCTCCACTCCCTTGAGTCCTATCTCACTGTCTTTAAGCACCTCGCGTATCACGTTGAGCTTCTGGTCGTTATCTCCTGATAGTTGGATAATCGGTTGAAGTTTCTCAATGGCAGATTCGCTGATTCCATCGCTACGCAGTTCCTCGTTGACATTGTCAAGACCAATCTTGTCGAGTTTGTCGATTGCAACGGTGATATCCACGATTTTATCGGCTTCGCCTATCACTTCGGCAATACCCGTGAGAATCTTACGGTTGTTGATCTTGATCTGCACATTGACACCCAAGCGGGTGAACACGGTGTCGATAATCTGCATCAGTTCAACCTCGTTGAGCAGGGAGTCGCTGCCAACAACATCGGCATCACACTGATAGAACTCTCGATAGCGACCACGCTGAGGACGGTCGGCACGCCATACGGGTTGAATCTGATAGCGTTTGAACGGCAACTGGAGTTCGTCGCGGTGCATGACAACATAGCGTGCGAAGGGCACGGTGAGGTCGTAGCGCAGTCCTTTCTCACAGATGCGGGCAGCAAGGCGCAGAGGATTGGCATCCTTGAGTTCGTCGTCGCCGACCTTGCTTAGGAAATCGCCACTGTTGAGCACCTTGAAGAGCAGTTTGTCGCCCTCCTCGCCATACTTGCCCATCAATGTCTGAAGGGTTTCCATGGCAGGAGTCTCTATCTGCTGAAAGCCATAGAGCGCATATACAGAGCGTATGGTGTCGAAGATATAGTTACGCTTAGACATCTCCTCGGGAGAGAAGTCGCGCGTACCCTTTGGAATATTCGGTTTCTGTGCCATAGCCTTATTTCCTCTCTATTGTCTGTGCACGGTCGGGACCGATTGAGATGATGCATATAGGAGTCTCGAGTTCTGCCTCAAGGAACTTGATATAGTCGTTGAATTCCTTCGGGAACTGGTCCTCGCTTGTAAACTGTGTCATATCCGTCTTCCAACCTGGCAGCTCCTTATATACAGGTTCAATTCCTTCTTCAATATTATACGGGAAGTAGTTGATTTCCTTACCGTTCTGCTTGTAGGCAACACATGCCTTGATGGTGTCGAAGCCATCGAGGACATCGCTCTTCATCATGATGAGCTTGGTGACTCCGTTAACCATAATCGAATAGCGGAGAGCTACAAGGTCAATCCAACCACAGCGGCGCTCACGCCCCGTTACTGCACCGTATTCATGTCCAAGTTGGCGGATGGTGTCGCCTGTGGCATCAAAGAGTTCTGTGGGGAACGGACCTGCACCAACACGAGTGCAGTAGGCTTTCATAATACCATATACCTCACCTATGCGGTTAGGACCGATGCCAAGACCGGTGCAGGCACCGGCACAGATGGTGTTGGAAGAGGTGACGAACGGATAGCTTCCGAAATCAACATCGAGCATTGTGCCCTGGGCACCCTCGCAGAGGATAGACTTGCCCTCGCGCAACAGGCCGTTGATCTCATGTTCGGAATCAACAATATGGAATGAGCGGAGATATTCGATACCCTCCATCCATTTCTTCTCAACCTCAGTGATGTCGTAGTCAAAGTTCATCGACTTGAGGATAGCCTCGTGGCGAGACTTGCACAGAGCATACTTCTCCTGGAAGTTCTCGAAGATATCACCAACACGCAAACCGTTGCGCGATACCTTGTCGGTATAGGTAGGACCGATACCCTTTCCCGTCGTACCCACCTTGCTCTTACCCTTGGCAGCCTCGTAGGCAGCGTCGAGCACACGATGGGTTGGCATGATGAGATGAGCCTTGCGCGAGATGTGAAGGCGTGAACGCAATTCATGACCACTTGCCTCCAATGCCTTTGCCTCATCCATAAAAAGGTCGGGAGCAAGAACGACACCATTGCCGATGATATTAACCTTGCCACCCTGGAAAATACCTGAGGGAATGCTGCGCAGAACATATTTCTGACCTTCGAATTCCAATGTGTGACCTGCATTTGGGCCACCTTGGAAACGTGCAACCACATCATAACGCGGGGTCAATACATCGACCACTTTTCCTTTTCCTTCATCGCCCCACTGCAAACCGAGCAGGACGTCAACTTTACCTTTGTTCATTTCTCTGTATTTTTTTATTTTGTTTCTTTTCTGTTTTCTTTTGGCGGGTCAATTGGGCTTGACACTTACTGCATACTCCATAGATATACATGGCGAATGCCTCGGGGCGAAAACGCTTTAACTTCACCTGCGTAAACTCGTTTTCCATAAGCTGTGCAGGTATCTCGGTGACCTTGCCACATAACGTGCACACCTGATGGATATGGTTGCCACTGTTATAGCAAGGTTCGTATTTGGTCTTGCCCTGGATATTATGACGCAACACGAGCCTCAACTCCAGAAACAGGCGCATGGTGTTGTAAAGCGTAGGCCTGCTAACCGGGAAATTCTTCTCAGTGACGAGATATGCCGAGAGTTCATCTAGACTGAAATGAACATTTATGCCAAACACAGCCTCCAAGATAGCATAGCGCTCAGGGGTTTTGCGATGGTTGTTCATCTCAAGATAACTGTCAAGTTGTGATCTTGCAGCCACAAGGGCTTCTTTTCTTAGTTTCTCGCGCATAAATCTGACCAATATTTCATTTCACGGCACAAAATTACGAAAAATCCTGCAATTCACGCAATAATTAGTCTAAAAAACATCTAAATTGACACTTTTCATTGCAGTTTTCGCCAATCTTTCATATACAAGTCCCAAATCGGCAAACCTTATGACGCATGTGACAGCGGCTTTCCTCACTGCAATCGACTCACCCTTAATGGCGGCTATAGCCTGGTCGAGAAACTCGTTGATGCCCCTCTCATTGGGTTCCTGCCCCTTCATGAAGAGGCGTGAGAGCACATGAAATCCACATATCTGATAGATAGGTATTGGCGATGCCATCCATTGGTAGGCTTTGTCGGCTGCAAATGGGAGATATTGGTAGAGATTGAACGAAGCCATCTCTGCCATCTCCAACGAGGTGGTCTGCTCCATCCATATATCCACTATCTCGGGTAGCATCTCGTCGGCAGGCATAACCATTGTGGCGAGGATCTTACATTCCCTCACGTCTTCCTTCCATAAGGCTATGGCGAGGTCTCGGTTCTTGCCTATCTCCTTTGCCTTAGCCTTGAGCATTGGTAGCGATGCGCCCCAATTGACATGATACTCCAGTCCCTTGTCGCGCATTGACTGTGCCGCCACGCCGTTCATCATCAGGCGGAACGACCGCTTTATCTCTTTCAGTTGTTCGTTTATATCATTCATTCTTTCAATATTTCAATATTTCAATATTAAATCTTCAGACCCTTTGACTCTTCGAAAATCATCCCCCGTCCCCTTCTTTACCCTTAAAGAAGGGGCTCCACCTCTCCCCCGGCCCCCTCCCCTCAGGGGAGGGCTCCAACCGGTAAACCGGCTGTTCTGTACTCGCAAACAAGCTCTCGCCCCTACGGGGTTGCTCGTGATTGCCTACGCAACATAGTTGCGATTGTTTAACGCAATAGAATTGCGATTATCTTAGAGCCTTTGGCTCTTAATCTGTGCCAATCTGTGTTAATCTGTGGTCTATAAAAAACCAGCGTTAACGAGCCGTGTCTATACTTTAGTATAGCCTTAAGGCAAATTAAGCCATTCCCATCGCGCAGCCCAGCCGTGTCTTTTTTTAAAAGCCGTGTCCATCCGTGCCTAAAATATTTTTTCAATATTTCAATCTTCAATTAAATAAGAGTGCCGTACTGTCGGCTATATCTCAGCATCTGCTCGTCGTAGCTCTCGGAATAGTCAAGAGAGATATCGACAACCTCCCCCTTGGCATTATGCACTGGCAACATGCGGGGATTGAGGAATCCCTTGTAGGGAGCGATGTCAAGTCGCTTGTAGCGCTCGAGAACCTCGGCATGGAGTTCGGCATTGATGTTAACACCGTAAGTCTCAACCAATGCCCTACCTGCCTCGTAGTCGCCCTCGCTCTTTATTCGCTGCACCTCGGCGAGAAGAGAGGCAAACTGACCGCGAAGGGCTTCGTAGTCGTTGATCTGAACGTAGGTCTTGCCGTTGCGCTTTACAAGCGAGATGGCATTACCGTTGTCGAGACACCAGTTGGCAATGAGAGCACGATTGCGCATGTGTGCCTCCTCAATCTTGTTGCCTGGAGTGATGCGCACGAGCTGTGACATCAGTCCGTTCATTATATAAGTGTAATACTGCGACTTATATGCCTCTTCGTCGGGTGTAAGATTCAGTTCGACGAGTTTTTTGTCGGCGATATAATAAAGTCCGAACAAGTCGGCCCTTGCCTCCTCAATCGTACTTCCGTAGGACTTCAGGGCATCAGGGTTGACTCCAGGCAGCAGTTGACCGCTACCGTGCCCGAGACATTCATGAAGGTCGGTGTGCAAATCGTCGCACACATCACCATATTTTCTTATCATATCCACCGTTGGCTGGTCGATGGCAAATTCCTCAAGGAACCCATTCCCCTTGGCAGCTTTGTTGTAAGCATCAGTGAGATTGCCTATCGTCACACTCTTACTGCCATGCTGCGCCCTTATCCAGTCGGCATTGGGCAAATTGATACCTATGGCTGTCGATGGGTATTCGTCGCCTCCAAGCATGGCAGCACAGATAACATTTGCCGTCACGCCCTTGACCACGGGTTTGCGGAATCGTTCATCCACCGGCGAATGGTCTTCAAACCACTGTGCGTTGTCGCTTATGGTGCGAGTGCGGCGTGTGGCTTCCAAGTCGGTGTATTCAACAATACCCTCCCACGAAGCCTTGAGACCGAGCGGGTCGCCATAAACCTCGATAAAGCCGTTGATGAAATCCACTCTCCCGTCGAGACATTCCACCCACTTGATACTATAGTCGTCGAATGTGCGAAGGTCGCCCGTGCGATAGTAGTCGATGAGTGTGGCTATCACGTCGCGCTGCTTGTCGTTTTCAGCAAATTCGATTGCTTTCTCAAGCCACGATACTATATGGCGGATGGCATTGGCATACAGTCCGTTGGCAGAATACACCTCTTCGAAAAGCATACCATCACGCTTGACAAGTCGGGAGTTGAGTCCGAACGACGGGGCATTGTCGCCTGCTCCCTCCTTCATGGCGTTATAGTAATCCTCTGCTTCTTTCTGGGTCACTCCCTCATAATAATTACATGCCGACGTAAGAACCAAATCCTCACCATCTGCCTTGTTAACACGTTTGGGAAGATAGTTGGCATCGAAGATAATCTTCGACAGGGTGTCGGCAAGATGAGCCACGCTCTCGCCATCGGCAAGAGGCAATCGGCGGCTTTCCACATTATTTAATATACTACGGAAGTATGTCTCGGAAAATCCAGGCACAAACTTCTCACAACCATAATGATGATATACACCATTGGAGAACCACACCCTCTTCAGATAAGTGTGAAGAGCGCGAAAATCGTCGTTGTCACGGTCGATGGTGAGATCCTCGACAATAGCCTCAAGAGTGCGGCGGACGAGAAGGTTGTATTTGCCAAACTGGTGAAACGTGATGTCGCGGCCGTAGAGTGTAGCCTTGGCAAGACAAAATATGAAGCGTTTTTGCGAAAGCGACAATTGCTCAAACCCGTTGAGACGGTATCTGAGCAATTGTATGTCGGCAAAACGCTCGCCTGTATAGCGAAATTCTGTTTCGGTCATTAAGTTTTCTATTTTGATTTCTTCTTAACGAGAGAAGGATGCTGCTTGAGGTGCTGCAGGCGATACTCTCTCGGAGTCATTTTCATGATTTTGTAAAACGAAGCATAGAACGACTGACGATTGGCAAATCCCACCATGTCGCTCACCTCCTCCATCTTGAGATCCTGGTATCTCTTATCTACAAGAATGGTCATAGCCTCTTCGATACGGAACTTGTTGACAAACGAGGTGTAGTTCATGTGGAATCTCACATTCACCACAGCTGAGATATAGCGAGTGTTGGTGCCAAGGTCTTCTGCAAGCTTCTTAGCTGAGTAGTCCTTGTCCTTATACTTTTTCTGCATAACAATGATATTGAGGATTTTTTCCTTCATATCATCCATTAACTTGGGGCTGACCAAAGTGCGATAGGCGGCCTCCTTTTCTTTCTTCTCAGTGATGTTATACTTTGCCATATTCTCTAAATTTAATTGGTTGTATTTATTTTTATGTGCAAAAATACAATTTTTTCTTTAACTATACTAATTTTAGTTCGTTTTTTTTCATAAAAAATCATAACATTGCACCAAATAATTAAAAAATGGTCACAAAATAGGCATATATGGTGGTCGTATATAGTATCTCATCATGATATTCAGTTGAGATACACCGTCTTGTCGTATATACCAGCCTCCCGAAGTGCCTCCTTGCGCTCGACGCAAGTGCCGCAAGTGCCGCAATGCACATGTCCGCCCTTATAGCATGACCATGTCTCACTGTAGTCTATACCAAGCATTTTTCCCCTTCGCGCGATATCAGCTTTTGAGATATTGGTATAGGGGGCGAGAATCTTCAGTCGGTTGTATGTTCCTTCCTCTGTGGCCTTGCACATGGCATCTATGAAAGCCGCCCTGCAATCTGGATAGATGGCATGGTCGCCCGAATGGTTGGCAATATACACGGCATTGAGTCCATGGGATTCGGCAAATCCTGCTGCTATCGACAACATTATTCCATTGCGGAATGGAACAACGGTGGATTTCATGTTTACATCATCGTACCTTCCGTCGGGTATAGCTGCCGCACCCTCGAGCAACGAACTTTTGAAGTGCTTGTGCATAAAACCGAGGTGGATGGTGTAATGCTTGATTTTCAGGCGCCTGCAGTGGAGTTTGGCAAAGGGTATCTCTCTCATATTATGGTTGCTGCCATAATCAAATGAGATGGCCATCTTGATATTGTCCTGATATTCGTAGAGCATCGTGATACTATCCATGCCACCACTTAATATAATCAGTCCGTTCTTCATTTTGCTGCAATCATTTCTATTTCAATTAATGCACCCTTAGGCAAATCGCGCACCGCGAATGCAGAGCGTGCAGGGAACGGTTCACTGAAGAACGAAGCATACACCTCGTTCATTGCCGCAAAATCAGCGATGTCGGATAGAAGGACTGTTGTTTTCACCACGTTTGAAAGCGAGCAGCCGGCTTCCTCCAATATTGCCTTGGCATTGAGTATCGACTGGCGGGTTTGCTCCTTGATTCCACCTTCGGGAAATGCTCCCGTATTAGGGTCAATTGGCAACTGTCCGGAAGCGAAAATCATACCTCCGGTTTCTATGGCCTGGCTATAGGGGCCTATAGCTGCGGGCGCGTTCTTTGTACTTATTGCTTTCATATTATTAAATTTTATTTATCCAAATTATTCACTGCAAAGTTACGTCTTTTTTGTTGAAAATGGCAAATTCAGTTGGCATATTTAAGCAATTTTCTATTAATTTATGGCATTTTGATTACATTGCCGCAAAAAATATATAAAATATGGGGCAATTCTTTGTGTATTTCATAAAAAATGCCTAACTTTGCGTTCGTAAAATAGAATGAGGATTTACTTATACATATTTAAATATTTAAATAAAACGAAGTTATGACAATTGAAAATTTCAACTTTGCCGGTAAGAAGGCAATTGTGAGAGTGGACTTCAACGTGCCACTCAACGAGAATGGTGATGTAACTGACGAGACCCGTATCAAGGGTGCTCTCCCAACCCTGAAGAAGGTGCTTGCTGATGGTGGTGCTCTCATCATGATGAGCCACATGGGTAAGCCAAAGGGCAAGGTGAAGAAGGAGCTCTCGCTTTCGCAGATTGTAAAGAACGTAAGCGCCAACCTCGGTGTTGAGGTTAAGTTTGCCCCCGATTGCGCCAATGCTGATGCTGAGGTTGCAGCCCTGAAGCCAGGTGAGGCTCTGTTGCTTGAGAACCTTCGCTTCTATCCCGAGGAGGAAGGCAAGCCTGTTGGTGTAGAGAAGGGCACACCTGAGTTTGACGAGGCTAAGAAGGAGATGAAGGCACGTCAGAAAGACTTTGCCAAGAAGCTCGCTTCTTATGCTGACTGCTATGTTATGGACGCATTCGGAACAGCCCACCGTCGTCACGCTTCTACAGCTGTCATTGCCGACTACTTCGACGCTGACAACAAGATGCTTGGCTATCTGATGGAGAAAGAGGTACAGGCTGTTGACAACGTGCTCAACAACATCAAGCGTCCGTTTGTTGCCATCATGGGTGGTTCTAAGGTTTCTTCTAAGATCGGTATCATCGAGAACCTGCTTGGCAAGGTTGACAAGCTCATCCTCTGCGGTGGTATGACCTACACATTTGCCAAGGCACACGGTGGTGAGATTGGTGACTCAATCGTTGAGCTCGACAAACTGGATGTAGCTCTTGGCGTTGAGAAGATGGCGGCTGAGAAGGGTGTAGAACTCGTTTTGGGCTCTGACTCTGTATGCTGCACAGGCTATGACTTCAAGACATTCTCTGTTAAGGAAGGTGCCCAGATTAAGGTATTCCCCTCTAACGCCATCGAGGCTGGTTGGGATGGTCTTGACGCTGGTCCTGAGAGCCGCGAGAAGTTTGCCGCTGCTATCGAGGGTGCAAAGACTATCCTCTGGAACGGTCCTGCCGGATGCTTCGAGTGCGAGGAGTTCACACCGGGTTCACGTGCCATCGGCGACGCTATCGCCAAGGCTACAGCTGAGGGTGCATTCTCACTCATCGGTGGTGGCGACTCTGTAGCTTGTGTCAACAAGTTCGGTTTGGCCGACAAGGTATCTTACATCTCTACTGGTGGTGGTGCCCTTCTTGAGGCTATCGAGGGCAAGGTGCTTCCTGGTATCGCAGCTATCAAGGGTGAGTAATCCGAGATAACATATAAAAAAGAATGGATAGAACGTGAATGTTCTATCCATTTTTTTATTTACCATTATTGTCTTTTCTTGTCCATTTCTTCAACATCCGGCGATGGAAGCGATCCTCAGCCAATAATACCTTCATCACCTTGCGTGCCGACACCACATTAAGCATCTTGTTATGGTAGGTCTGTTGCAGCTTCTTGATGTCAAGGTCAATCTTGTCCCTCATTTTCACTGCCTCCCGACATTCATCCTCTGTCTGCGGACATTTCTTGTTTTGATTTTTCATCTTGTCGAAATACACCCTTTGCTTGGAGTACATCTCGCGCATGACAGGAAACAGTTTGTTGCACTCCTGCGGCGTAAGGTCGGCTTCGGCTGCAATAAACTTCTCCAACTCTGCCATAAACTGCTCCTTGGACAGTCGGTTGCCACCATGCTTAGCCTGTGCCTGAACAACTATCGCCGAGGCTAACATCATAAGCAAAACAAATACCTTAAGTACTTTCATATCCGTTATTTCCTTTTATTTATATCTTTATTCACTTATACATGCATATATGTCGCCATTGTCGAGCATGGCACAATCGAGGTAGTCGTCCACATACTGGTCGTGCTGTGCAATGGTCTCTGCAGCCTTTGCACCCTGACTTTCCGCTTCAGAATTATGCCAAAAAAGGTAGCCTCCGAAACATATCGACAACAGACAGGCAGCATAGAGCCACGGGCGAAGCATAACCACCTTAAGCGGTTGAGTGCGCTCCACTGTCACAGGCTCACTCTCAGGCAACCTTGCCATGAAGTCGGCTGCGAAATTGTCGAAGTAGCCCTCCGGGGTCTTAAATGGATTTTGCTTTTTCATATTTCTTGTTCTTTTATGCATTTGACGTATAACATGGCTAAAGGTTTAATCGCGATTATTGAAATATTCCTTAATTTTGTTCACAGCGATATGATATGACGCCTTCAGTGCCCCTTCAGAGGTGTTGAGCATAGTGCTTATCTCCGAATATTTCATCTCGTCGTAGTATCTCAACAGGAACACCGTGCGCTGTACATCGGGCAGTTGGGCTATGGCTTCCTGAAGCATTGCCTCTGCCCTGTCGCCGTCGAAATAATCATCAGCCAACAGTCTTTCGTGGATTGCCACACCGACATTGTCGCTTGTGCTGTCTGAAGATAACATGGTGAGCGCCTGCTTGTGTCTGACGAAGTCGAGACTCTCATTGATGGCTATTCTGCAAAGCCATGTCGTCAACCGTGCATCCCCCCTGAATGAATCGATTGAGCGCCATGCCTTCATCAGTGTGTTCTGGAGCACGTCGTCAGCATCGTCATGAAACATCACTATACGTCGTATCTTCCAATACAGCATTTCGCTATACTGGCTCACCAACATGCCAAAGGCTTTGCGCCTTGTTGCGGGGTTGAGCAACTGTTGTGTAATGTCCTTTTCGTTGGGTTGTTCCACTGTGGGGAGTTCTTGTTTGGGGGTTGTAATTACTTAGACGATTCAGCGCAGGAATGGTTTAATCCGACGATAGATTATTTCGTCATATCCATACACGTCGGGAAATGTCTGCCATTGTCCGTCGGGACATTTATATAATGTCCTATATATAATATAAATAGGTACGCGAGGATTTACACTGCGCGAGCGGGTGGTGTTGGTTGTGTCGCTCTGCCATTTGTCAGCCACATCGCCCACCATAAAGCGTGCGAGGTCGAATGGGCGTTGCACTCTTATGCATCCGTGGGAGACACCACGGTTGGAGCGCGAGAAGAATGACGGGGATGACGTGTCGTGTAGATAGACGGAGAAATTATTAGGAAACCTGAACACCAACTTGCCAAGCGAGTTGCCCTCACCTCCCCTTTGCGACACACGATAATGACCGCTGAGCAACATACTGGCACTGACGTTTTCGGGGTCGAGAGTCTCACCCGTGCTGCGATCGGCGATATAGTAGTTGTGGCGGTCAAACCACTCACGGTCGCCGGCATGTCTTGCCACGTCGTTGCGTATGATACTCATTGGTATATGCCATTGCGGATTGAAATCCACACGCTCTATCTTGCTGTTGAGCAATGGGGTTTTGGTGTGCAGGGTGCCACATCCCACCTTCATTGTCATAATTGAATCGGGACAATAGGCATAGAGATGATATGACGGTATGTTGACCACCACCCTCCTGCCGTCCTCGCTCACCGGCAAGGCGGGAGTGTGCCATCTCAGCCATTCCATATTACATATGATGAGACGCCTGCGTTCACGGTCGGTCGTCTCTGCGAGCATAGCCTCCAGCTGGTCATACTCCTTGGATTGCGGACGACTGTTGATGAGGAATGTGTCGATATTGCGCTGCTTCACCCTTTCGAGTGCATCGAGGATAAAAGCCGAATCGGGACGCAGGGTGTGGGCATCGTAAAGGCGACGGTATCCGAGATGCCGACGTGCTGCTGCCGTGTCGATAAGGTCGAGACGGTTGAAGGCTACATACGGACTGACGTATCCAAACCTCTGTCCCGCCACGTATCTCAGGTAGGCCTTGGTAAGTCGGTATTCGGTGCGAGCCATCACCTTGGAGATGGTGTTGCTGTCTGTGTCGAAGTGTCGATCAGTCATCCTTGTCAAGTCGCTGCGAATGTCATCAACGCCGAAAGCCTCCGGCGAGAATCCCATGCGCTCCACCGTACCGAGAAAACCCAACAGGGTGTATGCCGATGAGTCCACCCCAAGGCGGTTTACCCAAAGATAGTCGTTGTGGTTGCGGTAGTAGTGGCGTGTGTTTCTGTCGGTGGGCGTAGTGTCATGGTCATTGCGATACATACGGTTAATCTCCGCACGCAGTTCATGCCCCGTCACAAGGAAACTGTCGATATACACCGAGTCGGAATCCGAGATATTCAGATTCACCTCAGCAGGAGCTGCCCCACTCTTGCATGACAATATGAGGCTGTCGCATGCTGCACCAACCACCAACACAATGAACAAGAATAAAATGTTTCTCACTATTGGATTGTCACCTTCCTTACAAAGCAGTCTTTCTTCGACTGGTTCTCAATTTTTACGATATAGCAACCTTTCATGACATTGAGCTCGATGCGCTGTGAGTTGTTCTCTATTCTCACCTTCATCATCCTTCGGCCCGTAAGAGAGATAATCTCCATATCATATCCAGCCGCACCTTTCACTACGATGGCAGAATTCTGAATGTTTACCGACACCTTGGCGTTGTCCCCAATCTGCTGCTCATACGCACTTTCCCTTGGAATATCCGCATAGGCAGGCATCCCAAAGAATAGCGTCATAGCTACCAATAGTGACATCAAAATTCCTTTTTTCATCGTATATTGCTAATTTTTTCTGCAAAGATAATGGTTTTATTGTGTTTAACCAAATAATAATTATTAAAAAATGTTGAATTGTGCATTTTCTGTTGCCAATACCGTGTTCGGGAATACTTTTTGGGCTTCAGCGAGCAGTATATCCTCGTCTTGGTATCTTTGTGAGTAATGACCGATTATCAACTGTCCCACTCCTGCCGCTCTTGCTGTCATGGCAGCCTCGGTGGCTGTTGAATGGTAGTATTGTTCTGCCCTTATCTGGTCGATGTCGGCGTATGTGGCCTCGTGGTAAAGGGTATTCACGCCCTTCACCATATCTGCAATGGCTGGATTATATCTCGTGTCACTACAGTAGGCGTAGCTCCTCGCCTTTTCGGCGGGAGTGGTCAGCCGTGATGCCGGAATGACCTCACCGTCGGGTGATGTCCAGTCGATACCGTTCTTGATATTGTTTATCTGACTTGTCGGTATGCCGTACATGTCGATCATGTCACGGCGTATATGCGGCAGTCCGGGTTTCTCGCTAAACAGAAATCCGCAGCATGGTATCTTGTGATTGAGGGGTATTGTGGTCACCGTCATACTTCTGTCTTCGTAAATCACGCATGATGCCGAAGGGTCGATGGGATGGAACACCACCTCATACTCCACCCGATTGCAGAAGAATTCTAATTCCTTGGCAAACAGTTCTCCATAGTCGCCCGGGGCATAGACATGCAGCGGTGCGGTACGTCCCAACATACCGAATGTAGAGATCATGCCAAGGAGTCCGAAGCAGTGGTCACCATGAAGATGAGAAATAAACACGTGACCCAACTTGGTGAATCTTATCTTCGAACGCCTCAACTGCAACTGAGTGCCTTCGCCACAGTCAATCATAAACTGTTTTCCGCGCAGTTCTACTATCTGTGACGAAGGATTGTGCCTCATTGTCGGAAGTGCACTTCCGCATCCTAACACATATATCTTAAATGGGGTCATCTGTTATTTTGCTCTACTGTATTCGAACACCTCGTCATCTAAATGATATATGAGCGAGTCGGCATCAAGTTTGTCGATGGTGTACCAATTGGTTTCCTCTTCGTCGCCACCGCCTTCCCTGACAAGTGTAATCTCAAGTTTGCCGTCGATTATCTTCCATGTCTTGTAGATGATGGTGGGTTGCTCGATACTCTCGGCAATGCCTCCGTCCTTGATGCTTATTCCTACCTCCGAACTTCCGTCGATAGGATTTGGCATCAGCCATTTACCCATCAGCACACTTTCGTTGATGACTGATTTCACTATCTTTTTGTCTGGTGTCAACACGATAGCCAAGCGGTCGCCAGGGGCATAGTTACCAAACACCTGGTTGTTCTCCCTTGCCTCTTCGATATTGAGGTTGAGTGTGTCACCCATGTCAGTCATCATTTGCAGACTGTTCATGGCGGTATTATCTCCACAGAGTCCATACACCACAACATCCTTGAGTTTCGAACTGTCAACTTCAGTCGAATCACTGTAAACACCTGTTTGTGCCTGTTTGTTTCCACAAGCTGTGAATGACAGACCTACGATGGCGCCAAGCGCCAGAAACATTAATTTTCTCATAATCAAAATTATTAGTTATTCATTCTTTTTAGCTTCAAGCCATAGTTTATCCATTTCTTCCAACGTCATCTCTGTCAATGGCTTACCTACCTTGATGCTATGTTGCTCAATATAGTTGAAACGACGTATGAACTTGTTGTTGGTAATCTCTAATGCAGTGTCGGGATTGATGTGATACAATCGGGCGGCGTTGATCACACTGAATAGGAAATCACCCAATTCCTCCTTCGAGCGTTCCTTGTCGTCACGGCGCAGTTCCTCTTCCAGTTCGCCGAGCTCCTCGCGCACCTTTGCCCACACGTCTCCCTTGTCCTCCCAGTCGAAGCCCACATTGCGTGCCTTGTCCTGGATGCGATATGCCTTGATGAGCGACGGCAGCGCATCGGGCACTCCCGACAGTACGCTCTTGTTGCCGTCCTTCTCCTTCAGCTTTATCTGTTCCCAATTCTCTATCACCTGCTGTGATGTCTTTGCGTTCTGCATTCCGTCAGCCTCGTTGCCGGTGGCTTCATCCGGCACGTAAGGCAGCGGTCGGGGCTCAGCCTTCCCCACCTGCGATGGATGATACACATGAGGATGGCGGAAGATGAGCTTGTCGGTCAGTTTGTCACACACGTCGGCAATGTCAAACTGTCCTTTCTCGTCACCAATCCTCGCATAGAAGCAGACATGCAGAAGCACATCGCCCAACTCCTTGCAGATATTCGCCTCGTCGTCCTTCATGAGGGCGTCGGCGAGTTCGAATGTCTCTTCAATCGTATTGGCCCTCAGACTCTCGTTGGTCTGTTTCTTGTCCCATGGGCAATTCTCCCTTAGTGTGTCGAGAACGTCCAAAAGTCTGCCGAAAGCGGCCATTTTTTGCTCTTTTGTATGCATTTTTTGTTGAAAACATAAATAATTTCTGCAAAAGTAATAATTTTCCGCGAATTTTTAGTAATTTTGCCACGTTTTTTTATAGGATTTAAATATTTAACATAAAAAATAATGGAACTACAAAGCAAATACGACCCAAAAGAAGTGGAGTCGAAGTGGTATCAGTATTGGATAGACAACAAACTGTTCAGCAGTAAGCCCGACGGTCGCGAACCATATACAATCGTGATTCCGCCGCCCAATGTTACTGGTGTGCTCCATATGGGACACATGCTCAACAACACCATTCAGGACATCCTCGTGCGCCGTGCTCGCATGGAGGGCAAAAACGCATGTTGGGTGCCTGGCACCGACCACGCCTCTATCGCAACTGAGGCTAAGGTGGTGAAGCGACTTGCCGAACAGGGCATCAAGAAGCATGACCTCTCGCGCGACGAATTCCTAAAGCATGCATGGGACTGGACCCACGAGCATGGTGGCATCATCCTCAAGCAGTTGCGCCGTCTGGGTGCTTCTTGCGACTGGGACCGCACTGCCTTCACCATGGACGAAACCCGCTCAAAGAGCGTCATCAAGGTGTTTGTCGATCTCTACAACAAGGGACTCATCTATCGTGGACTTCGTATGGTCAACTGGGACCCCAAGGCACAGACCGCCCTCAGCAACGAGGAGGTGGTATATAAGGACGAGCAGTCGAAACTCTATCATCTGAAGTATTATGTGGCTGCCGAGTGTGATTGCTCCGACATCGAGAATACAGGCGAGGGCAATGTCATCCACAAGGACGAGAAGGGATACTACGCAGTGGTGGCCACCACACGCCCCGAAACCATCATGGGCGACACTGCCATGTGTATCAATCCCAAGGACCCCAAGAACCAGTGGCTCAAGGGCAAGAAGGTGATTGTGCCTCTCGTGGGTCGTGTCATCCCCGTCATCGAGGACCGCTATGTGGATATTGAGTTCGGTACGGGATGTCTTAAGGTGACTCCCGCCCACGACACCAACGACTATATGCTCGGCAAGACCCACAATCTCGACACTATCGACATCTTCAATGCCGACGGTACGATATCTGAGCAGTCGCCCCTCTACGTGGGTATGGACCGTTTCGACTGCCGCCGCCAGATTGCCATCGACCTGCAGGAAGCTGGTCTAATGGAGCGCGTGGAGGACTATAATAATAAGGTGGGATATTCGGAGCGCAATCCCGACACAGCCATCGAGCCACGTCTCTCGCTGCAGTGGTTCCTCAAGATGCAGCACTTTGCCGACATCGCACTGCCGCCTGTTGTCAACGGCGAGATGAATTTCTATCCCGCAAAATACAAGGCTACATACAAGAACTGGTTGGAGAATATCCAGGACTGGTGTATCTCGCGCCAACTGTGGTGGGGACACCGCATTCCCGCCTACTACTACGGCGAAGAGCAGTTTGTAGTGGCTGAGACTGCCGAGGAGGCACTCGAACTGGCACGCAAGCAGAGCGGCAATGCCAACCTCAAGGCCGACGACCTGCGCCAGGACGACGACGCCCTCGACACGTGGTTCTCGTCGTGGCTATGGCCTATCTCCCTCTTCGACGGCATCAATAATCCCGGCAACGAGGAGATCAACTACTACTACCCCACCAGCGACCTCGTCACTGCCCCCGACATCATCTTCTTCTGGGTGGCACGCATGATTATGGCAGGCGAGGAGTATATGGGCAAGTTCCCGTTCAAGAACGTGTATTTCACTGGTATCGTGCGCGACAAACTCGGACGCAAGATGTCTAAGAGTCTCGGCAACTCACCCGACCCCATCGAACTCATCGAGAAATTCGGTGCCGACGGTGTGCGCATGGGTATGATGCTCTCTGCTCCTGCCGGCAATGACATCCTCTTCGACGAGAGCTTGTGCGAGCAGGGCCGCAACTTCAACAACAAGATATGGAATGCCTTCCGCCTTGTCAAGGGTTGGGAGACTGTGGATGCCGGGCAGCCCGAGGCCAACCGCATAGCCGTAGAGTGGTTTGACGCCAAACTAAAGGCTGTGAATGTGGAGCTCGACGACCATTTCAAGAAATATCGTATCTCCGATGCCCTCATGACCGTCTATCGCCTCTTCTGGGACGAGTTCTCCAGTTGGTATCTTGAGATGGTGAAGCCCGACTATCAGAAGCCGCTCGACCGCACCACCTATGATGCCACACTGCACTTCTTCGAGACATTGCTCAAGATGCTTCATCCCTTCATGCCGTTCATCACCGAGGAGCTGTGGCAGAACATCTACGACCGTCAGGCTGGCGAGTCGATCATGCGCGACAGTCTCAAACTTGCCGCTCCCACCGAGGCTGAGCTTCGCCTCGTTGCCGATGTTGAGAATCTCAAACAGGTAGTCAGTGGTGTGCGCACAGTGCGCAACCAGAAGAACATCTCTCCGCGCGAGGCTCTTCGTCTGCAGGTGGTAGGCACAGCCGTTCTCTCCGCCTACGACTCCGTTGTCATCAAGATGGCTAATCTCTCAGCCATTGAGGTCGTGAGCGAGAAAGACTCTACAGCATCTTCGTTCATGGTGGGCACCACTGAGTATGCCGTACCACTTGGTGAGATGATCGACGTGGCAGCCGAGATTGAGAAGGCCGAGGCACAGCTCCAGCATCTCGAAGGCTTCCTTGCCTCCGTGCGCAAGAAGCTCAGCAACGAGAAGTTTGTGGCTCATGCCCCCGAGGCAGTTGTTGCCATGGAGCGCAAGAAGGAGAGCGACTCTCTTGAGAAAATTGCAGCCCTGAAGGAGACGATTGCAGCCCTGAAAGGCTAAAAATCCATGGTAATCCACCCCAAAATTATCAATCTGTGGTAATCTGTGGAAGGCTAATAATCTATGGTAATCCACCTCAAAATTATCAATCTGTGGTAATCTGTGGATAAAAACTCTCAAAAATATTAAAAAAATGGCGGAAATATTTGCATATTCCGCCATTTTTTTGTACCTTTGCACCCGCAAAATGGGGTTCCGTAGCTCAGTTGGATTAGAGCAACGCCCTTCTAAGGCGTGGGTCTAGGGTTCGAATCCCTACGGAATCACTAATTAAAATGCTAAGATACTGAATATCAGTGTTTTAGCATTTTTGTATTTCAAGAATTAGCTACAAATCAGCTACATTTTGTTTCTGAACCTCTTTTTTTTGCCCTATTTTAGTCCTTACACATACAAAAGTGGCGGAGATATTCTCACGAACACCAACCGCCAAAATACGTTTTTAAAATAACGCTGCAAAGGTACGAATAATAATCGACACGACCAAACGGAATAAGAAAAACTAAGCAATATCAGGCAGCACACCCACACCCATACGACACCGACACCCCCTCCCCCTCCTGCGCTCTTGTGGAAGGTAGGCTGCCTACAAGAAATTTTTTTTTTGATTTTCAGACCACACCGTATGTTGGGGAAAATAGTCCTATACATTATAAACAAGGCACTTATCAGACGTTTTAAGCGCAAACGTTGAGGCTACCCTCGCCCTGCGACTGCTACATTTTTATCCGTCCTTATTTAGATAAATTAAAAATAAAGCACTTTTTAGCCGTTTTAAGGCACTTTCTTTTGTGTAGTGGGTAACTATCAGTCTGAGCCAATAAAATGCGCTTAAATCAAAAAAAATGGGGTATCGTTATGACACCCCACTTTGCAACCGCTTTTTGAGAATAAGCAAACTTATTGCCAAATCATTGACTTGTTGTCGGCTCAGCGACACCGACACCGATTTTCCCTCTTGTGTGTAGTCTGCAATCGTCATTCTAAGAACGTCAGCGCAAACTTGCACCCTGATAGAGGAAAGTCCCTCCGTCTGAACCTTGATAACATTTTCTTCTGCCATATTTAGATATTAGAAAATAAATCTTGTTGAATAGCGACATTACACTTGTATTCCGATAGGTCTTGTATGACCTTTTTCTTCTGTAAGCAAAAACCGCTCCACTTCTCGCTCTTGTGTGTAAACGTCCTGCACACGAGAAATCGACAATCAATATCACACATATTTCCCCTCCTTCCTTAATCTATCCATAATCGTGATACGTTTTTCTTTCTTTGGACGTGATTTCCATTGCTGCGGCTCTGTCGTAATCACCTCTAATTGGAAGAGCCTGCATAAGTCTGTCACTGCCTCTTGCCTGAAATGGTCTATTATAAAGTCGGGGACAGAATAAGGTGCTTTTTCTTGCTGAATGGCTCTTATAACTACGTCTGTAATATCTTCCTTTTCGTCCTGTGCATATCGCCACCAATCTGAAATGCGGATATTCTTAAAAGGAAGTTGCTTGGCTCTTTCCGTCCACTCCTGCACACCGTTGACATCAGGGTAGCAAACTACATTCCTATCGTATATCGGTGCAAGTAAACGCTCGTTGAAATTTGTCAGACCTGCCGTAGCCAACCAAACCATATTAGGATAGGTTAGAGACAATATCACCGCACTTTTTTGACTCTCGACCACACCGACAGTTGCAGACGGATAGAGCCTCAGCAAATGACTGCCAAATAATACCTGGTCTGCTTGTGTGGGTAGTGTTTTGTCCTTCCGTCTAAGTTCTGCGTGAATGTTACTTGCTCCTTTGCTTTTATCTCTGTGACCATTGGCAAGGTAGGGAATGACCGCACCGCCTACACACCTTCCTTCTTGGTCTAAGTTTGGAAATATCGTCCTGCCGTGACTATCGCCTCCGATGCAATATCGCTCTACGGCTGCGTCCAATTTTGGACTGTCAAAAAGAGTGTGTAGGAAATCTACAAACGTGTTTTTTTGTCCTTGTAGCCGCTTAATAATATCAGGACTGATATAGTTATAGGAAGGTGTATAAATTGCCGTTGGACGTGAAATCTGAATGTAAGGAACGTTATAACCAATCTCCCTGCGTATTGCAGCGACATCGACACCCACACGCTTGAACCGATTAATCAGCGCACCCACACCTGAACGGTTGCCACGTCTGAGCGCATAAGCAAACAGACCTTCGTTTTCGTTGTACTGATAGGACGAGTCGAGTTGAGCGCACCTATGAAACAAGTCCCTGCCGCTTTCGCCGATACTTGCAAACTCATAAGACAAGGACACCCAATCACTACGACCGCCTGCAATATTCAGTTGCCTGCGCTCTATTTCCTCCACACACCTGCTTATCAGTTGGAAGGTATCTGTATTTGAAATCTCTTGTTCTGTCATCGTTTTTTAAGACTGCACTAAAATAATAAAAATACTCGCTCTTGGTCTATGGTGCAGTATGGGGTATTATTATAAATAATACACCCCCTACACTGCACTACATAAGACGGTGCAAACTGCACTTAAAACTGCACTACATTGCACCATTGCACTTGTATAATGAATATCCGTCATTATTCACAACCAATATTCCATTTTCCTTTGCCCACTTGATATTCTCTTTCGCCATTCTATCCTCAACCGCAAAGTGAAGTTTAGCCATTGAAACAAGGTCGGAATATCGAATTATACTTGTTCCTTTTGCCGAAAAAATCTCCGCAAACACCTGCCTGAACTTAGCCTCCTTCACTGCCGTTTTTTCGGCTGCTTGTAACTGCTTTTGTGTCTGAGTTGGTCTTGGTATTCCGTAGGAGTCAATCGCAAAACTGAAATCAGGAATAGGTAGGTTTCGACACTCACATTCCGTAACATTTAGTGTTCCGTCCTTCCGCTTTTCTACCTGAAACACGTCAGCACACTTTTGCGCACTCATCGAACCAATATGACCACGCATATTTTCATCTGATTTATTTTCGTGCAGGACGAATAGCACCGAGCAATCATTATCGGCACTTATCTGCATAAGAGCCTGAATAACATCAGAACTTTGTTTTATATCGTTAAAGTCCTGCAACAAGTCCACAATTCCGTCAATTACTGCAAGTGCAGGTTTTTCCTCTTCTATGCGCTTTTTGATAAAAGGTAATCTGTCCTTCATATCCATTTGTCTAAGAGCATAACACTTAAACTTGTCTGAGTTGGAATGTATGTCAAGACCGCAAAGAGCGTGAACACGTTTAGCAAGTTTAGCCGTGTTTAACTTGTTCTGCTCTGTATCAAAATAGAGAACCCTCCCACCTTCAAATGTAGGCTGCAAATCTCCCCACGGTGTACCTAATACGACACTTGCAAAAATGGAGCAAACAAATGATTTTCCGCTCTTGGACTTTGCTTTAATTGCCGCAATATCACCTCGAGCCAACACTCCTGCACCATTGGACTTGATAAGAAAATTAGGCTCTGAATAGGTCTTAGATAGGTCTATCAAATAGCGTTCCTTCTCGTCCATTGCTGCCTCTTCCACGGCTGCAACATCAGCCGTCACGACCTTTTCAATCTCTTGCAAGGTCGGAATATTTGTTGTCATCCTGAAACCTGCCATAACTTAGTCCTCCTTGTCAAAAAGTGATAACTGAACAAACTTAGGTTTTTGCCACTTAGTCACGTCTGCGCTAAGATACTGCGCATCATGTTTCGTTCTCTTGTCGGGTGCTATTTTGACCACTTGGAGCGCACCTATTTTGAGTAGATAATCGACATACCTGCAAACACTGCCGAGAAGTATTCCTGTGCGCAAACTTGCACCCAAACGAGTTTCTTCTACATATCGAAAGAAATCAAGAATTACATTAATATCCTTGCCAACATCAGGAATGTTTTGTAACTTTGCCTCAGTGTTATTCTTTATGGTGTTGGGGGTGTTACTTAGGGTAGCCCCCTTTTCATTTTTATCCATACCTATGCTCCTTCCTTTATGCGTGTTACATCGCGTTTATTGTACATAGGATGGCTACCCATCCTTGTTGCAGGACGCAAGTAGCCTATTTTCCCCCACCGCCACACGGTTGCTTTACTTACACCTAAGTAACTGCACACCTGCGCTTGGTTCAGCATTTCGACATCGTTTCTTGCAGCCTGAGCCGCTTTCTCCTGATTAATTACTTGCTGCGCTACCTCAGCGAAAAATGTTCTCAAATCGTCTGCGCTTACCGTGATACTCACGTTTGCGCCACTTGTCAGAAGGTCTTTTATTTCCATTCTTGTTATCCTTTATGTTTCGCTCCACTGTTGGAACTTGACACAAAATTAGGGAATAAAAATAAGACCTAAAATAGCAAATACGTTGGGTTTTAAGTACCGGCATCAAACGTATCAAATGCACTCCCAAATGCACTTAATGCACAAAAAATTAGGTGCAAACTTAACCGCCTGCACCTAAATTAAATAATTGCCGAAAGTTCTTTCTTGTATGTCTGTTATTGCTCCATTATGCTGAACAAGGAAATCATAAAGAACCTTCTTTTTCTTCCCCCATTTATTACCTGTTATCGCTTTTCCTTTTGCGCCATATTCTTCATTATAAACCGAAGCGCATACAGACAAGGAACACCCTCTAACTCTATCCAAATACTCTTTGGCTAAAACTCTATTACTTTTATCTAATATTCCATTTTCCTTAAATGTCGGTATGAACAAGGATATTATTTTGTCAGGTATCTGTGCTATGTCTATACCCTCCGATATTGTTTCCTTGTCGCTATCGTCTTGTTTGGATAGTGGAATAATATCAGCCATTTCTAACTCGCCGCAAATGAGAATGAGCCGATTTAGCCATTTTGCGTAAAGTGATACCTTGTCTATTTCTGAATATGCTAAATCTTGGTTGTATTCTAAATGATAATTCCAAATTAGCCGCACCCTCTTTCTTAGGAGTCCTTTCATCATATCGTTGCAGATTAGGACACGAAAGGTACTTTCTATTTCCTTGTAGTCGAGTTTGCTTAGACGTTCCACAACATCAGGAATGGGGGAAGGCTCACCCCACCGACACCCACCAAATAACACCTGAGCTTTAACATCGTCGCCTAATACCTTTAAATCGTCTATAAACGTCCAAAATAAAGTTTCGTTGCTCATAATTGTAACATTTGATTTTAAGCGTATGCGCACGCACACACGCACGCACACGCACGTTATTAGTAAATTGTACTACGACTGCTTTTTGTCGAGAACCTCCAACACCTTTTCCTGCATTATTGCCGCTGCCATTTCATCAGCAAGTTTGCAATATTCTTGGCACATATCAAAAGACCTATTGGAATAGTCGCTATCTAATTCCACAACATACTCAGATAGGTCTTGCAGGGTGTTATTTACCTCATTCAGTAAACTATTCACTTTGGCTAATTTCTTAGCCGCTACGTCTAAATTAATTGTCTGTTTCATATTGATTTTTTGATTTATGGGGAAGGCTGCACCTCCCCCTGATTAATAACTAAGTTCCTATTTTCCGTGTCCTGTCGCTTGGCTCAGACACATTCCAAATACCCAAATAAGAATAAAGATAAACATCATAACTTGTCCTCCTGCTTTTCGATTAATGCTCTTGTAATATCGTCAGTTATCGCCCTGTATCGCTCAAAAGAACGGCTGCCCTGAACGTGACCCGACATCACGGAAATGATATTTGGGTCAGGTGTTTCCCGGTACAAATTAGCTACGAAAGTTCTACGAGCCATGTGCGAACTTGCTACCTCATTTATAGGTCTTAGTTCTGTCTTACCTGTCATAGTTTCACGAATTGGCACAAGCCTTGTGATACCTGCCTCCTTCAATACTTTCTTTATATCTACGTTGTACTGAATACTATTTGTGAATGGGAATAAACGTCCTTTTCTGTCTATACCCTCATACTTGGAAATCAATTCCTTTGCAGTCTTGCTTAGTGGCACTCTTGCTATCGTCTGTTCTTTTCCGTCCTTGTAGGTCTTAATAGGAGAGTAGATTAAAACACCGTCAGGAGTTATGTTGGCACTTGTCAGCGTCATCAGGTCAGACACGCGGCAACCAACACAACACTGAAAAACAAAAATATCTTTTTGCTTTTCAAGGTGTGCCGTTGTCATCTCTGAATGATACAACAAATCACGCTCTTGCAGACTTAGAAAGAATGGTGTGCCATATTGTTCTCCGTCAAACTTAAAACCTTCAAAAGGTGTGTTGGTTGTAACCTTTTTCTCCTTCCTGAGCCACGAAAAGAACGCACGGAATTTCTTTAAGAACACATCGACGTAATTGCCGCTCCTATCTCCTATGGAAGTCTTATCGGTTGCAATACATTCAGGATAGTTTTTCACTATCTTAGCGAATACTTTGGGGTATTCCATTTCTAATTGCTTTTCTGCTTTCAGGTAATTACGGAAATCGTCTATATCCTCATTTGTAAGCGTGTCTATGTCGATATGGAAATCTTTTGTATCAGTGGCACGTCTGTACTGCTCCCACCTGTACGCTGCACGAATGACAACCATATTTCCACGTTTGAAACCTTCTGAGAAATCACTATTATCTATGTATTCAACGAACAAGGAATAAATATCCTTATTCTCTACCTTTGGCGCATACTTCTCAGGAAACCTATATCTATCCACAATATCAGCCAACCAACCTTTGTTAAGTGAAGTCTTATCAGCACTCTCCCACATAACATTAATATGGTCGAGGAGATTATTAAGTTCTTGTGACTTATTAACCGCCTCTATTATATCATCACTTTTTATGCGCTTACTTTTGTATTCGTTAATGTGATAGCCTAAAAACACGGTCTTAATCACATCACCCTCCTCATTTGTTATTTCCTTGTAATCGGGAACTAAATGAGCTTTATTAATAAACACACCACTGTTAGCATACATAGACACGACACATGAGCCAACACGAACCTTAGACGAAAGAAGTAACTCTATACGTCCTTCTGATTCTTTCTTTGAAATATCAATTCTTACTTTCATATTGTTGTTATTTTAAAAACCACTGCAAAGATACATATTAATTCTGAATGTTCAAAATTTATAGCTACAAATTAGCTACATTTAACGAAATTAGCTACATTTTGACTACAAATTAGCTACATTTTTGAAACCGACTGAAACGAAACGAATAGATATTAAATTGATTTTATTGTTGAATATCAGCTATTTATAATTTTGTTTATATTCTTTGCGTTTTAACCATTTTCATATTTAATAATCCCTACGGAATCACCAAATAAAAATGCTAAAACTCTGCATATCAGTGTTTTAGCATTTTTACATTTATCATTAATCATTTATCATTAATCATTTATCATTTATCATTAATCATTCACCAGTCACCAACACCCAATCCCTCCCCTCCCCTATGCGCGCCTCCCCTATGCGCCCCGCGCCCTCGCCTCATCAACCCTCGCCATCGTGCATAAAACACTCGCACATCGTGCATAAAACACTCGCAATTCTATTGCGTAAAATAATCGCAATTCTATTGCGTTAAATACTCACGAGCAACCCCAACGGGGCGAGAGCTTGTTTGCGAGTACAGGCCCGGCCGGCCAGGCTTTAAGTCCTCTCTTCTGAGGAGAGAGGATTTAGGAGAGAGGTGGAACCTCTCCTAGCAGGAGAGGACGGGTGAGGTAGAAAAAAGCCATCATTAAGTCCCCTGTTCATTGATAATTACTGATTACCGCAGAAGAGTCGCCACTGGTACCGCACGCGCCTCGCCTGCGGTTTTATACCATTATGACCTATCCACCCAATTCTCTATTTGTATTCCATGTATTCTTGAGAAATGCTTTGTATTATCAGTAACCATAATCATTCCGTTTGCCACCGCCGTACAACCTATAAGCAAATCAAAATCATCTATCATTCGCCCTGATTTGACAAGTATATCCTTTTGCTTTCCATACTCATCAATTGCAGAACTAATAGGCAATATGTCAACTAAAGATTCCAATCTATCAACCATCATCAAGTTTTCAGAAACCCTATCACTGTGATATGCGCCATAAGTCAATTCTGCAATAGTAATTTCTGATACGAAGCATTGGTCGCTATCCAATTCCCTGAGCCTATTACCTATATTATAAGCCTTTCTGAAAAGGAATGCAATGATAGATGTATCTAAAAGATATTTCTTTTTCATAAGATAACCTCTGAGTTCTTTGTTCTGGCTGATCTTATATCGTTAATCATCTCATCTGCGCTCTTTGAATCGATCCATTTACCTTCTAATTCATCGACCCAATTTATTGACTTTTTGCTAACTCCAACATTAATTTTGGAGCGTGCAAATCTCATAGATTTGATGATCAAATCAACCAAATCTAATTTCTCCTCGTTACTCAAATTATATATATCACGAAGGTATTTATCTGATATTGCTATTGCCATAATCTTTATAATTTAATGATTCACGCCGCAAAGATAATCATTATTTCCCATTCCACCAAACTTTTCCCCATTTTTTTCATCAGCAATCAGAAATCAGCCATCAGTCATCACTCCCCTCCCCTTTGCGCCCCCGCGCCCTCGGCGCACAAACACTCGCATTTCGTGCGTAAAACAATCGCACATCGTGCATAAAACAATCGCAATTCTATTGCGTAAAACAATCGCAATTCTATTGCGTTTAACAACCACGAGCAACCCCTTTAGGGGCGAAAGCTTGTTTGCGAGTACAGGCCCAGCCGGCCAGGTTTTAAGTCCTCCCTCCTGAGGATGGGAGGATTTAGGAGGGGATGTGGAACCTCTCCTAGCAGGAGAGGACGGGTGAGGTAGAAAAGACCCTAGGAGGTAGAGGACGGGTGAGGTAGAAAAAAAACTCTCGGTCACGAACCCCTCTTCAAGGTAAGAAGGGGACGGGGGATGATTTTCGAAAATATTAATTCTTTAATTCTTTAATTTAAAAAATGCAATTTTTTAAAAGAAAGCCCACTGCTCAAGTTTGGAATTATCTTTCGTAACTATCCAAAAATCTTCTTAATATTGCATTTATGGTTCTTGGGGACTGCTTTGTGTGAACTATAGCTGCAATTACTATAGCATCTGAATAACATAGATAATATCACCAAACTCTTGCTCTACATATTCCAATATAGATTCAAGATGTTTGGTTGCCATATTTGACCAAATTACTTCCATCCCATTTTCTGTTTTATCTCAGAAATAACTTGTGGATGAGGTTTGCATTTACCTTCAAGATAATCTTTATGGGCATATTCATAGCATTTAGCCAACAGTACCTCGTCAACATGTTCACCATCAGATTCATGTTCGCCAAATATCTGTTTATCTACCATCTGAATAGAGATAAGATATTCCTCTACAAGCTGCTGAACACTGACATTATGCCTTTTGGCATATATTTCAGCTCCATTATATATGTTTTGATCTATTGTCAAAGTATTCATATTATTCCCTTCTTTATTAATTCACGCTGCAAAGATACGTATTATTTCCCACACCACCAAACTTTTCCCCATTTTTTTCATCAGCAAACAATAATCATTCATCAACAACCAGTCATCACTCCCCTCCCCTTTGCGCCCCCGCGCCCTCGGCGCATCAACACTCGCACATCGTGCGTAAAACAATCGCGACTCTGTTGCGTAAAACAATCGCACATCGTGCGTAAAACACTCGCAATTCTATTGCGTCGATAACCACGAGCAACCCCTTTAGGGGCGAGAGCTTGTTTGCGAGTACAGAACAGCCGGTTTACCGGTTAAGTCCTCACCTTCTGAGAAGGGGAGGATTTAGGAGGGGATGTGGAACCTCTCCTAGCAGGAGAGGACGGGTGAGGTAGAAAAGACCCTAGGAGGTAGAGGACGGGTGATGTAGAAGAAATAAAAAGAGGCCCTCCCCTTGAGGGAGAGCCCCTTGATGGCATCATCAGGGTCAGGTGACAGATCCCTGATTCGTTTTTGTCTTAAAGATATTAATACTCAGGGTAGGGCTCGAATTCATCAGGTGAGCAGTAGGCGTGATAGGCTCCGCTATCTGAATGCATTCTAGCTGTACGTGCCATTTCTTATTTGTATATAGATGGGGCAGGTACCAGTCCCATGACCCTCGTGATGAAGTAGTAGTTATCACCCGCTCTTTGCAGAGCGGGTGTTTTTGTCATTGTCCAAATAATAATTCCCACTCTTTTACAAGTGATTCTATATATTTATCAGAAACATTTGAAATGTTCTTTTTATCATATATAGACAATAACGTCACAATAATAGCTCCATCTTCTTTCGTATTAACGGTAAAGGTCAGAATTCTCGCGCCACCGCTTTTTCCTTTACTTTTTGAATGAATAGTCATTCTTACTTTCCTGACACATTTACCTAAAGGAGTGCCCATAAAGGGGTCAGCCTCAAGCTCATCTAAGAAACACTTGAAATCTCTCTCGAAAGAAGCATATCTTTTACGCAAGGATTTTGCTTGCCTTAGAAATTCTGGCAAAAAATTTACCGTAACGTTCATTTGGCATCCATTATTTCAAACAAATCCCTTGCATTGGGAAGCCTTTCTATGTTATCTTTAGCATCATTTAGTTCTGCGAGTGCTTTTGTAAGGCTTTTTCTCACGAACTCTTCCTGTTGCTGAGTTTTCCTTTTTTCTTCTGCTTCAATTACCCTCTTATACAAGGTTTCCCTTACGGAACTTGTTTGCGACTGTATCAGTGCCCATAGAGCATCCACAGAACTAATCTTTGGAGTATATACACTTGCCATAATCTTTATAAATTAATGATTCACGCTGCAAAGATACGTATTATTTCCCACACCACCAAACTTTTCCCCATTTTTTTCATCAGCAATCAATAATCAGAAACTTGCGCATCCGCGCCCTCGGCGCACAAACACTCGCACATCGTGCGTCAAACAATCGCAACTCTCGTGCCAGCGAGAGCAAAGCATCAAGCTCGCTTGAATGCTCTGCCGAGTGCAGCCGAGAGGCAACAAAGTTAACTTTCTATTGCGTAGGCAATTCACGAGCAACCCCAACGGGGCGTGCGCTTGTTTGCGAGTACAGGCCCGGCCGGCCAGGCTTTAAGTCCTCCCTCCTGAGGATGGGAAAGTCCTGATTAAGCGAGAGCAATGTCAAATGCATTTGAACATTGCCGAGCGTGAAGGACTTCGGCGAAGCCAAAGTATTTAGGAGAGAGGTGGAACCTCTCCTAGCAGGAGAGGACGGGTGAGGTAGAAAAACCTTCTCATGATTTGCAGAA